>NZ_VPEN01000002.1:0-335683 GCF_013417135.1 Acinetobacter sp. YH16051
TGAAAGAAGGCGTTGAAATGGTAATGCCAGGTGACAACGTTGAAATGTCAGTAGAATTAATCCACCCAATCGCAATGGACCCAGGTCTACGTTTTGCGATCCGTGAAGGTGGTCGTACTGTAGGTGCTGGTGTTGTTGCTAAAGTAACAGCATAATCACTTTATAGTGTGAAAAAGCGCTCCATTTGGGGCGCTTTTTTTATGGCTGTATTTTGTGTGCTAGTTTCCAGGTGGATGAAAGCTTGTCCTACTGTATTGATGGATGAAATAGCTGTTCTTTAAACCTTGAATCAATCTAAAACCATTTTATGAACATTCTTTTGCTGCGGTTTAGTTGCCTTTTTTTCTCTTACATCATAAAAATAATTTTGCTGTCTAATTATTCTTGCTCTTACGTCATAAAAAATCATCGTCTATTTTTTTACTCTTGCGTCGTAAAAATAATTTCATTGTCTATTTTTTACTCTTGCGTCACAAAAAATAATTTCACTTATCATTATTTTTTATTCCTCATGTCCTGAACTGACAACTCACTGTCCTTAACTGCACTTAAATACCGCACAGAAAACCGTAATATGAACTCATACCGAAAAATAAAAAATATAGCGGGTTACAGGAAATGAATGACTTCATTGTTGTAACCTCAGGAGTGAGCAACATGAATGCTAAAGTGAGTATTAGTGAACGTGCAGGGGCGAGTTTTCCTGTCCGTCGAATGAATTTCAACTTTGATGCTGTACCTGAATATTGGATGAATGGTAATGCAGGTCTAACGCATTTTATGACTGCATTATCTGCGTTATTTCCCGCAGGTGAGAAGTTCTTTATAGACAGTGTGCGTGCTGTGCGTTATCACCCAATGCTGAAAGACAATGCAGATTTACAGAAAGAAATCAGTGCATTTATTGGACAAGAAGCCATGCACACGCATGAGCATGTCGGTTTTAATGCCTCTGCACAGAAATTTGGGCATGATGTTGATACTTTGGATTGTTATACAGATACTGTGATTCAAACTACACGCAAATTTATGGCAAAGTTGGCTAAACCGATTGGCATTACACAGAAAATGGTAGATTTAACTGCGACCACTGCGCTAGAACATTTCACAGCTACGATTGCCTCACAATTATTGACCAATTCACATATTCAAGAATTGATGACCGATGACACCATGAAAACTATGTGGTTGTGGCATGCGATTGAAGAAAACGAACATAAAGCTGTTGCGTATGATGTATTTGAAGGTGTGTTTGGCAAAGGTCTGAAAGCCTATGCACTACGTACAAGTTCTTTGGTTATTTCGATGCTGACTTTATTTTTTGTACAAAACTATTTTTTGTGGCGTTTACTAAAACAAGACAAGCAGTTGAATTTGGAAAATTTACGCATGATTTATCGTTATGCCTATAGTCCATCTAAAGGGATTATTACAGGCATGGGCAAAGAAATGTTGTTCTATTTCAAACCGAATTTTCATCCTAACGATTTTGATACCACAACATTATTAAATACTTGGAAAGCTAAATTAGGCTTTTAAACTTTTCCTTTTGGTCAGGCAACGTAAGTTGCCTTTTTTTTTGCTCGATTTTTTTGTCGTGAAATCTATAATGCCTACATCTTAGAACAGCACAAGATCATTTCTTATGATTCGTTTAATGCAAGCCCATGATGTCGCCGATGTGGTTGCGATTGAAAATTTGGTACAAAGTCATCCGTGGAGTGCCAAACAATTTGCCGAAGCGGTAGAGAGTTATCACAGTACCGTGATTGAACATGCAGGGAGAGTGGTGGGTTTTTGTATTTTGCAACCTGTGTTGGATGAAGCAAATTTGTTGTTGATGGCGGTGCATCCAAGTCAGCAAGGCAAAGGTTTAGGTTATCAACTGCTAGAACATTCTATTGCAGGTTTGAAAAACCAACCTGTGCAGATTTTTTTAGAAGTACGTGAAAGTAATTTAGCTGCGATAGCCCTGTATGAAAAGTCAGGTTTTCATCAAATTGATTTACGTAAAAATTATTATCCTAAAACGGATGGCACACGGGAGCATGCCATTATTATGGTGAAATCTTGTAGCGATGATTTTGCCAGTTTGTTTAAGTGAATCTGATCGATGCAAAAATCAGTATTGCATCATTACATTTTTATTTGATGATGGAGTTATTCCAGCCTAAGGGCAGCGTGGTCATTAAGGAGTTTCCCAATTGCTGCACCTCATCGGTATTTAGGCTGCGGTTAATGCGTCGCCATTGACCATCAAGCAGTAGCTCAAGGGGCACATATTGCGATTTATAGTTCATTTTATTGGAATGTGGTACCCAATAACCTAAGTAAACATATTGCAGTCCCAAATGCTGTGCCTGTTCAATTTGTTTTAATACCGCAAATGTTCCGAGTGAGCGACGACTTTCGTCTGGGTCAAAAAAGGTATAGACCGCAGAAATACCATCATCTAAATAATCACAGGTCGATACTGCAATTAAGCGATCATCTTGCCAAACCTCTAAAAAGAAGCTGCTGGTACAACTGTGGATTAGGAATTTTTCAAATTGGTCACGGCTGGCAGGGAACATATCGCCATCGGCATGTCGTTCATTGATATAGCGTTCATACAGCGCATAATGCAAATCACCTGCATCTTGTGGCTTGGTGATTTTGATCTGTAAATCGTGATTGCGTTTCCAAGCTTTCTTTTGCGTGCTGTTCATTTTAAATTCAGCGACAGGAATACGTGAAGAAAGGCATTGGCGGCACAAATGGCATTCAGGACGATAGACAAAATCGCCACTGCGACGAAAACCGACCCGAGAGAGTTCAGACAAAGTCAGCACATCAATTTTATGTGCAGGATCTAAAAAAACCATCCGCGCAGATTTTTCAGGTAAATAGCTGCAATCATGCGGCGGAGTAATGTAATACTGCAAATCATTTAGCAGGGATTTTGGGTGATATGAATTCATTGTCAAGATCCCTCTCTGTTATTGTCATTCAAGTAGGCGCGCATACTGCGCTATTGTTTTACTTGAAAATACACTGTCCTGATATTTTTTCCAATTGATTGCAGGTTGTTTTACAACATCTTGTAACGATTTAAGATAGTCTTGGCGAGAAAGTGTACATGCTCCGAGACTGATTAAATGGTCATTGACCAATTGGCAGTCAATCCAAGGCAATTGTTGTTCTTGTCCGAGCAGCATCAAACTATAAAATGCCATTTTGGAGACATCGGTACGATGGCTAAACATGGACTCGCCAAAACAGCCTTTGCCAATACTGACTCCATATAAACCACCGACCAAACTATCTTGCTCCCAAACTTCTAAACTATAGCCATAACCTGCTGCAAAAAGCTGACAATAACCTTGAATGATCTCTTCAGAAATCCAAGTATCATTGGCGTAGCTACGGGGCAAGGCACAATTGCGAATCACTTGTTCAAAGGCATGATTGATAGTAATGCGATAATCTATTTTTTTCATGTTGCGGATTAAAGACTTACTCGGCTGATAATGTTGCGGAATAATTACGCAACGTGGCTCAGGACTCCACCAACAAATAGGATCACCTTCTGAAAACCATGGAAATAAGCCATGTGTATAGGCTTCATATAAGGTTGAAGGGGAAAGGTCTGCACCTACACAAATCAAGCCTTCACCCTCAGGATCAACTTCAATGGGATCGGGGAAAATGAATTGTGAAGCCGGGAGCGTGTGCATATCAATTGCCGTATGAAGTTTTACGATGAACTTGATTTCATCATACCTAAAAATGCCGTGATAAAAAAACCGCTCAAGGAGAGCGGTCTTTAAACTTGGTCACTAAATTATTCACCAAGTGCATCTAAATATTTTTCTGCATCCAAAGCTGCCATACAACCTGAACCTGCAGAAGTAATCGCTTGGCGATAAATTGAATCGGCCACATCACCTGCAGCAAATACGCCAGCCACAGAAGTTTGAGTCGCATTGCCTGAAGTGCCGCTTTGTACTTGGATATAACCATCACGCAAGTTCAATTGACCTTCGAACATGCCTGTATTCGGTTTGTGACCAATCGCAATGAATAAGCCAGACACATCAACAATTTGAGTAGAGCCATCAGTGGTTGATTTTAAACGTACTGAAGTTACGCCTGTGTTGTCGCCCAAGACTTCATCAACTTGGTTATTCCAAAGAATACTGATTTTGCCTTCTTTTTCTTTGGCAAATAAATGATCTTGCAAGATTTTTTCAGAGCGAAGTGAATCACGACGATGCACCAATGTCACGTGTGATGCAATGTTAGACAGGTATAATGCTTCTTCAACAGCCGTGTTACCACCACCAACGACCATCACTTTTTGGTTTTTGTAGAAGAAACCATCACAGGTAGCACAAGCACTTACGCCTTGACCCATAAATGCTGCTTCAGATTCTAAACCTAAATATTGTGCAGTCGCACCTGTGCAAATGATTAAAGCATCACAGGTAAATTCTTCCATATCACCTTTCAGTACAAATGGGCGCACATTCAGGTTTACTTCACTGATATGGTCATACACGATTTCTGTGCCAAAGCGTTCCGCATGAGCTTGCATACGTTCCATTAACGCTGGGCCTGTTAAACCTTCAGGATCACCTGGCCAGTTATCAACTTCCGTAGTTGTGGTGAGTTGACCACCCAATTGTAAGCCTGCAATTAAAGTCGGTTTTAAGTTGGCACGTGCAGCATATACTGCAGCACTATAACCTGCAGGGCCTGAACCTAAAATAATTAAACGTGAGTGACGAGCGCTCATGCACAGCATCCTTTTTTTATTTAGAAATTTATGGAATTATACGTGAAACAGGATGAGTTTGCTGTGTGATTAAAGTTGATATTACTGATCATGTAAATCGATTTGAGCTATATAGAAAAAGTTAACAACACACTTCAATAATCTTGCATCTTTTTCTAGGCAACACATGCATAATAGAAGGTCTGTTATAATTTATAGCTTGCTGTGTGGTGAAGCTTGCATCGTGAAATGCAACTTAAATGACACAGCTAAATGAAATACAGACGCTCCGAATCAGGTGGCTTTTTAAGACCATCGAACAAACAAAAAACATTGATGAAGAATTGGCGACAGGACAATATATGACTGCGGTGTCGGGTGCTTATGCACATCGCTTAATAGCGACATTATTTTTGGTCTCTTTTGGAATATATCTGTTCCTTGCAACGGTGACCTATACTCCATTTGACCCAGGTTGGATGCACATTTCCAGTGACACCCAACAGGTTTCAAATGCGAGTGGAATCGCAGGTGCGTGGATTGCCGATTTACTGTTTGGCTTTTTAGGTTGGGCGAGTCTGCTTCTTCCTGCTTATTTTTTTATTGAAGCCTTACAAGTCTGGTGGCCACGTAGTTTTTTAAACCGACCATTTCGTTATGCTGCACAATTCTTCATTTTATTGGCAACAGCAAGTTTGCTGTATTTATTTTGGCAAGTACCTGCCGATACGTTAGACAATGCCTCAGGCGGCATCATTGGTTTTGAACTTGGGAAAAGTTTATCGCAAATTTTAACCATTTATGGAGCAACACTTTTTTTAGTCGTCTTTTGGATTTTCTTATTTACCCTCGCATTTGGGGTGAAGTGGAACAGAACGTGGGCAACTTTAAAAGCTACACCTGCTTATCTGCAAGATTTGTTCTATCGCAATGTACCTGAAGCAGAATCTGACTTTGACCGTTCTACACCACAGGTGAAAAAGACCGTTGTCGCTGCTGCACCTGTGGTTGCTGTTGAAGTGGCATCAACTGATTTAGAAGCAGCAAGTGAACCCGTGGTTGCACAGGCGAAAGAAGCTGAAACAACTGCGCCACATCCTGCGGCAGAGCGTATGTTTAATCACATGCAGCAACGTGAAGAAGAAGAGCAACAGGCGCAGCAACAGCTATTGGTGCAAGATGAAATTGATGATGTTGAGTTAGAAAAAACCATCGAAAAGGCGCATCGCTTAGAACAAGACAGCCAGCGTATTGTTGCGACAGGCGAAGTGTGGCGTGCTTTACAAGAAAATACCGACAGTCAGCATAACCAAGACATTCATGCATTATTACGTGCTTCTGAAGAACCAGAGCCACATCTACAATCGAATCCTTTTGATGAAGTGCGTCCTGCATCTACGGCATCTCAAGCCACTGCAAAATCTTCGTTAGATTGGGATGATGATCAAATTTTTGATGAATTGCTCGCAGCAGTTCCGCAAGGCAAAGCTGCAAGTGATTTACACAGCCCATTCCAAAACAGCGGGGCAATGGATACTTTAGATGAGTCTGTGACCCAGCAAGAAACAGTGCATCCGCACTCGAATCCTACGGCTCACAATTTTAACGATGATCTCAGCAGATTTGAGTCAGATTTTAACCCGCCATCGTCAAGTGCTTCGAATACGCAAAATCATGCTGTACGCCAAGAGCGCCATTTGCAGCATGATTTAGACAGTTTAGATGACTTGTTGGTGGATGATCTTTTGGGTGATGAGTTACAGCAAGATGCATTTCAAGATCAAGCGCCTGTAGCGCGTAGTACCAGTAGCTATGCACAAAGTTCTGCTTTTGTTCAGGCACCTATTCAGACGGCAGCCACTGCCGCAGTGATGGCAAACGCAGCGACTGCTACACAGGCTGAACAAGCAGAAAAAGTGGCGTTATCCAAAGAAGCATTTATCGAAGCTTGGCAGGAAACCGCAGGCAAACCACTAGACGAAGATGACTTTGATTTTGATGCGCCGCTGACCGATGCACATGGTCGTCCGATGTCACGCGCCATGCAGGTTGCAGAAAAACGTCGTGATTTATCGCCATTACCGGGTTTGGATTTGCTTGATAAAGTCGATCCAAACAAAAAAGTGAACTTCACCGCAGAACAATTATCGCGCTTGTCGGAATTGCTGGAAATTAAATTACAGGAATTTAATGTCAAAGCCAAAGTGGTTGAAGCACAGCCTGGTCCTGTCGTGACCCGTTTTGAGCTGGATTTGGCACCTGGGGTCAAAGCTTCAAAAGTAACCAATATTTCTCGTGACTTGGCGCGTTCAATGTCGATGGCATCGGTACGTGTGGTCGAAGTGATTCCGGGCAAACCGTATATTGGCATTGAAGTACCGAATAGTTCACGTGAAATGGTACGTTTGATTGAATTATTGCAAACCCCTGCTTTTGAAGACCCGAACGGCATTTTATCGATGGCGATGGGTAAAGATATTTCAGGCAATCCTGTGATTACCGAATTGGGTAAAGCACCACACATGCTGGTTGCAGGTACAACAGGTTCGGGTAAATCGGTTGCGGTGAACTCGATGATTTTGTCGATGTTGCTGAAATACAAACCTGATCAATTGCGTTTAATTCTGATTGACCCGAAACAATTGGAATTGGCTAACTATAACGATATTCCACATTTATTGACACCTGTCGTGACTGATATGAAAGATGCGGTCAGTGCTTTGAATTGGTGTGTCAATGAAATGGAACGTCGTTATAAGTTAATGTCCTTCCTTAAAATTCGTAAGTTAAGCGACTATAACCGTAAGGTGGAAGAGGCGCTTGCTAGTGGCGAAGACCTGATTGATCCAACTTGGAAACCGGGTGATTCTGCGACACAGGAACGTGCTCCACGCTTAACACCATTACCTTCTATTGTGATTGTGGCAGATGAATTTGCCGACATGATTATGCAGGTCGGTAAAAAAGCAGAAGAAATGATTACCCGTCTGGCACAAAAATCACGTGCAGCAGGGATTCATTTATTGCTTGCGACTCAGCGTCCATCGGTAGATGTGATCACAGGTTTGATTAAAGCCAACATTCCAACCCGAGTGGCCTTACGCGTAAACTCAAAAATTGACTCGCGCACCATTTTAGATGCAGGTGGCGCAGAAGACTTGCTTGGTCATGGTGATATGCTGTTCTTGGGGCCTGGTAAAATTGAACCAGAACGTGTGCATGGTGCGTTTATTTCAGATGATGAAGTTAACCGTATTTGTGATGCATGGCGAGAACGTGGTGACCCAGATTATGTGGATGAAATCTTGACCCCATTTGATGAAGAACCCTCTTCACGTGGTTTTGAAGATGGTGAAGGCAATCCAGACCGTGATGTGCTTTATGATCAGTGTGTGGCGTTTGTTTTGGAAACACGCAAAGTTTCGACTTCGTCTTTACAGCGTAAATTTAGCTTAGGTTATAACCGTGCGGCACGTATTGTCGATCAAATGCAAGAGCAGGGCATTGTCAGTGAGCAAGGGCCAAACGGAAAACGTGAAATTTTAGTTTAGTGTTTTCGCATTTTGTTTTATGCAAAAAATCCCGCAATGACGATTGCGGGATTTTTTTATTTCAGTATCTTTTGCTGAATTTAGCTAAAGAAATGACTGCTAAATCGTTTAGGCAAACTTAGCTAAAACTGCTAAAAACTCATCTTTTTGACGAGGGAATTCAGCAATTACGTCATGAATACGTTGACCTTCAGGATTGGTGGCATTCATGTCACGACCATCGGCAATAAACTGGGTCAATAAGCGCTCATAGTCGCTTGGACGCATGTGTTTAAAAGCATGATATAACACATGGAAATCTGCATTGACACCTGCAGGTGGCAACTGATTTAAGTAAGCAAACACACGTTCATCTGACCATGCTTCATTAAAGGTTGCAGGTTGAGATAATGCCATAGCAATCTCCTTTATATTCTTTTGAAAAAATAGGGCAAAATAACTTGCGTTATTTTGCCCTGATTCAATTTGCTTGACTAATCAGTATTCAGATTATCGCTCTTCAGGCAAATTGATATTCATTTCTAGCATTTCAATATTGGCTTCTGAACGTACTGACATTTGAATGTGTTGTTCATCTACCCCACGCACGTAGCGGTTCACCACTTGCATGATTTCTTTCTTCATCTGATCAATTTTGTCTTGGCTTAAGCGTTTACCAAGACCTTGTTCAGAAGCAACAATCACTTTTAAGCGATCTTTTGCTGTTTGTGCGCTAGATGGCTTATCTTCACCGCTGAATAATTTGCTCCAAAATCCTGCCATGTCTACGCTCCAAATAATCGTGCTAACCAGCCCTTAGGTTTCGCTTCAATATGGCGAAACGGACGTTCTTCACCTAAGAATCGTGCAACCAAGTCATCATAAGCCTGACCTGCAGCAGCATCGCTATACAGAATGACAGGTTTACCTTCGTTTGATGCTTGAAGTACGCTCTTACATTCAGGAATTACACCTAAAGTGGGTACACGTAAAATATCTTTAGAAATGTCATCAATCGTTAGCATTTCTTGTTTATCGGCACGTTCTGGGTTGTAACGTGTAATACACAGGTGCTTACGGATACGACCTTCGTTTTGTTCTACTTTTTTAGTTTTGCTGTCTAGCATACCAATAATACGGTCAGAGTCACGTACTGAAGAAATTTCAGGGTTGGTCACAATAATCGCTTCATCGGCATGATACATCGCTAAAATAGCACCGCGCTCAATCCCTGCAGGTGAGTCACAAATAATGTAATCAAACTCTTGTGCTAGCTCATCCATAATACGTGCCACGCCTTCATCAGTCAGGGCATCTTTATCACGGGTTTGTGAGGCTGGAAGAATATAAAGGTTTTCAATATCTTTATCGCGAATTAATGCTTGTTGTAAACGCGCTTCATTATTTAAAACATTCACAAAATCATAAACAACGCGACGTTCACAACCCATAATTAAGTCAAGGTTACGTAAACCCACGTCAAAATCGATAACAACAGTTTTTTGACCACGTAGGGCTAAACCTGTTGCAAAAGATGCACTTGTAGTGGTTTTACCTACGCCACCTTTGCCTGATGTTACGACAACAATTTTCGCCACCGAATCCACTCCTGTTATGGTTTAAATTCCCCTATATTTTTTGGGGATTTTTGGTGATTATTTATACATTAAAATTGTAGAGCTTCAAATACAAGCTCTTGGTTATCATTTAAGTAAATATGCACAGGTTTTTTGGTCACATGCTGTGGAATGTCGTCCGCAACGCAATATGTGCCTGCAATAGATACCAATTCTGCTTCTAGGGAATGGCAGAAAATTCGTGCTGCAATATTCCCGCCCGCGCCGGCAATGACTCTACCACGTACACTACCATAAATATGTATATTTCCTGAAGCAATCACTTCTGAACCGCTGTTAATGCCTGCGGTTAAAATGATGTCGCCCTGATGCTGTACCAGACATTGGCCTGTACGCAAAATTTCATCGTGATACGACGTAATATGTGCCACTGCAGGTGCCGTTTCAGCGACTTGATTTTCAGCCTGTTGTTCTGCGGCAGGCTCAGGTTTAACTTCCACCACTTGTTCTTTGGTCGCTTTCACTTCCTGAAGTGGGCGGTCTTGTGGAATCACAGGAAATTGAATGGCACGTGCCTGATCGCCCAATAGTCCTTCGGTCACCGCAATTGGCTGTGCCTCTAAACTGATGAGTAATTGAATCAGTGCAATCAGTTCCTGTTCGACTGAACTTTCAATCACCACCAAAACACCTGGTGGAAATGATTTTTGCAACATTGGGCTTAGTTGCTGGCGGATCGCATCATGATCATTGGTGTCTAAGCTAATGCGAATCGCATTGACCAATCTGCCTTTTATCCGTATGTCAGCCATAATAATTCCTTAACACTTCTGACTCTGCTGGTTGTCGAAGTCATATTATAAATAGAGCAAATCCTAGAACAAATCGGGTGAATTCTCTAGTTGCATGACTAAAAATATTTATCCCAATCGTAAAAATGTTAAAACGCACTCATGAAATATGCTGTTGTTGTCCTTCATCTAAAATTTGTTGCCATTGTTTGACTTTTACTTGTTTACGAATGGCTTCCAAACTTTCAAATACTGCTGACTCTACTAATTTATCAATATGCTGATTATGTTCAACTTCTATCTGACTAATTTTTTCGGCAATCATTTGATACGTCGGGTTGCTGGACTGTGAGTTGTGTTGTGCAAAAGGTTCAATCAAACCTTGGGTAATGTTTTCGCCCAGTCGCTGACCAATACTTTGAATTTGCTGTTCAATACGACCGCCAACCAATGGAATCAGACGCAGAAGCTGAGTTAGCTCAGGTGTATCTTCAATGGCTTGATTGACCACCAGCCCTACGTTTTTTGCAATCAGGTGGCGTTGGGCTTGCAACTCTTTACCCAAGGATTCTTGCAGAATATCCGCCAGTGCAATGGCCAGTAACTGACGATGCCGCTCGACCAAATCATCAATAAACTGTTTGTGTGTGGTGCTGGTGGTCAGTTCACGCTGTACGCCATTCAGCACAGTCAGTACCACTCGGCTACTCAGTTCTTCCATCAATAAGCTGTAATAGAAGTTGCCACGTTTATACCAACTATTTGGGATGACTTTATAACCGTGACTATGCAGGTTGTAGCCAATAGCAAAGGCGCGTAATAAACGTAAAAAACGTAGCTGTGGAATGATTGCGAGAATTTCATACCAGTGAACAAACGGAAAGAACCACCAGCGTTGATGATGCTTAAAAATAATAGCAATGCCCCAGCGCACACCCAATTCCACAATTAAAAATGTGGTAAACCAACCTTCGGTGATAATCACCCAAGGACGTAACTCGCCCCGATAAAACTGTAAGATTTCAGGCAGGCGAATAAAGTCGAACAGCCATTCACCAAAATCACTCATTAAAATGGCATTGGTACTTAAACAGAACAAGTTGAAGATGATTAAACCCATCAAAAACAAGTCATAAATTAAGGCAATTTTCCAACCCCATGAATCTTTACGCAGGGTATGGAATGAGGATTTGATTACAGGCTCTTCAGACTTTTTCATGGTTCACCTGATTGGGTTAGGCCGTCGGGGCAGCAAATTTTTGTTGCATGGATTCAATCAGCTGATCTTTTTCCAACCATAATTCATGCACCCATTGCTGGAAACGCTCACGGTATTCCGCATCATCTTCGTAATTACCACCCAAGACCCAGTCTGGAATGTTGATTTTTCGTAAATTTACCGCAATGCGAGGAACTTCTCCGAGCCAGAACTCGCTATAGCCAGGCACGCCGTCTGGGTAAACAATGGTCATATCCACCAAAGCATCAATTTGATCGCCCAAAATATTCAAAGCCAGCGCTAAACCACCCGCTTTAGGCTTTAATAAATGTTGATATGGCGATTGCTGCTGATCATGTTTTTCTTGAGTAAAGCGAGTGCCTTCTAAATAGTTGAGCAGGGTAAAGGGCTGACTCAACAACTGTTGGCAAGCTTTACGTGCTTCTTCCATATCACGATCTTTCAGTTCAGGTTTTTTAGCAATCTGGGCTTTGGTATGCCGTTTCATCATTGGGAAGCCTAAAATTTTAAAGGCCTGACCAACAAATGGAATAAAGATCAGTTCCCACTTGGTAAAGAAGCGGGTCAGTGGCATGCGGGTTAAACCAAAATATTGATTGACCGTAGTGTCTACCCAGCTTTGGTGGTTACAGGTCATCAGGTAACGACCTTGCATACTGAGTGCCAAGTCTTCATCAATACTGATGTCCCACTTTGTGTTGGGTAAAACATGGTCAATCAGCCAGTTATTGACACTTAGCCAACTGTTGGTAATTTGAATATTGGTTTCATCGACCTTGCGGGACTGTTTAAGCAGTTTGGTCAAGCCCAGCGCCAACACAGGTGGACCGTGAAAAAATGTACTGCCAGTAATGACTGTACCCACGGTGAGTCCTTTTGTGATTTTTTTTAATAAAGGGTGTTTTTTAGCTTGCGATGACATAAAAATCGGTCCTGAAGAAAAATCGTCCAATGCGTCACATATTGATTTATAGACTCAATATAAATGTTGTTTTTAAAATAAAAAAGTGTTGAAGTGAAAGTGTGTAGAAATTGTGATGAAGTTATACCAAGATTTGTACATGATCATGTATATTTGTAAGTAAAAGTTTTTTTATTAACAAAAAATCAATGGTCTAAGTATATTTTTTCATTCAATATTCAGCATATACAACAAAACACAAGTAAGGAGGCATGCCATGCGTGCATTAGCAATTTCGGCAGCAGTCGTAGGGGCAATGGTTTTAACTGGTTGTCAAACGACTGGTAACAACCTTGGTGGTATGGAATATGACAAAACTGCGTTAGGCACAGTAATTGGTGCTGCTGCGGGTTATGGCATCTCTAAAGGTAACGCAAATACAAGCGCACAAAACAACCGTGCTGCAGCGATTGGTGCTGTAGTGGGTGCTGCTGCGGGTGTTTATCTTGACAATAAAGAAAAACAACTTCGTCAACAAATGGCTGGTACAGGCGTAGAAGTAAACCGTAATGCCGATGGTTCTGTTGGCTTGATCATGCCGGGTAACATCACGTTTGATACTAACAAATCAAACATCAAACCAAACTTCTATTCTACCTTGGACAAAGTAGCGCAAACGCTAACCCAAGATAACAAGAGCGGTATTTTGGTAACAGGTTATACTGACAGCACTGGTAACGACGCAATCAACATTCCATTGTCACAAGCACGTGCACAATCGGTTGCAAACTACTTGGCTAGCCGTGGTGTATCAAATTCACGTATTAATGCACAAGGTCACGGTGCTGCAAACCCAATCGCATCGAATGCTACTGCAGAAGGTCGTGAGCAAAACCGTCGTGTAGAAATCAGCATTTATGCAATCCAATAATCTGGCATTGTATAGATTGTAAAGAACCGCCTTCGGGCGGTTTTTTTATGCAAGCAATTTCTAGGGTCTACTCAGCAAATAGACAATGACGTCTAAAGTAGCATTTTAGATTAGTCATCTTTGGCGGAGATGACTATAATCGAGCTCGAACCGAAATAGAGGAAATACTATGACACTGGCAAGTCAGTTAAACGACAAGCAACTTGAAGCGATGAAATACACTCAAGGACCCTTGTTAGTGCTTGCAGGTGCAGGTTCAGGCAAAACTTCGGTGATTACCCGAAAAATTGCCTATTTGGTTAAGCATTGCGGGATTCCTGCGCATCGTATTACAGCGATGACTTTTACCAACAAAGCAGCACGAGAAATGAAAGAGCGTGTGACCAAATTGTTGTCACGTGAAGAAGCTAAAGGATTATCGGTTTCGACTTTCCACACCTTTGGTCTGAATTTATTACGTCTTGAATTAAAACACACGCCGTTAAAAGCCAACTTCTCTATTTTAGATGCCGATGACTGCAAACGTATTCTGATGGATTTAATGCACCGCGATAATTTGTCGGGTGCAGAAAGCAAAGAATTGATTGCCAAAGCCATGAAGATGATTTCAGACTGGAAAAATGATCTGATTGCACCAGAGCAGGCGCATACCACCTGCGAAACGCCAGAAGACATCCAGTTTGCACATTTATATCAACTTTATGAACGTAATTTACGTGCCTATAACGCGGTAGATTTTGATGATTTAATTGTAATGCCGACACGACTTTTGCAAGAAAATGCCGAAGTGCGTGACAAGTGGCAAAACCGTGTTCGTTATTTATTGGTCGATGAGTATCAGGACACCAACACCGCACAATATATCTTGGTGAAATTACTTGTGGGCGTAATGGGGCAGTTCACTGCGGTAGGTGACGACGACCAATCGATTTACGCTTGGCGCGGTGCGAAGCCTGAAAATATGGCCTTGCTGAAAGATGATTTCCCGAATTTAAAAGTGATTAAACTTGAGCAAAACTATCGCTCGACCAGTCGCATTTTAAAAGCGGCCAACACCGTCATTGGCAATAATCCACATATTTTTGACAAAAAACTGTGGTCAGATAAAGGTCATGGTGAAGTGATTCGGGTAATTACATGCCGCAATGATGATGATGAATCAGAACGCGTGGTTAAAGACTTACTCACGCATAAACTGATGAATGGTAAAAGCTGGAAAGATTATGCAATTTTGTACCGAGGGAACTTTCAGGCACGTATTCTGGAAACCCAATTACGTCAAATGCAAATTCCTTACAAGCTTTCGGGGGGGCAGTCATTCTTCGCACGTGCTGAAATCAAAGACATCATGAGTTATTTGCGTCTGATTATTAACCCTGAAGATGACAGCGCATTCTTACGCATTATTAACACGCCTAAACGCGCGATTGGTCCTGTGACTTTGGAAAAACTAGGGCTGTTTGCACAGGAAAACCATTTGTCATTATTGGCTGCTGCAGGTGATCAGCGCCTAACCATGGCAATTCCGAAAAAAGCCACGACGCAGTTGGCAGAGTTTTCAGATTTTATTGGTAATTTTACTCGTAATTTATTGGAAGATGATGAACCTGTGCCAATCATCCGCCAGATGATGCTCGAAGCAGGCTATATCGACTACATTAAAGAGCAAGCGGCTACACCTGCGCAGGAAAAAACCAAGCTAGATAATATTGAGGTGCTGTATAGCAGCATCCAAAGTCTGATTAACCGCGCTGAAGATGTCGATGAAAAAAATATTGAAAGTGTGATTCGTAAAATGGTGCTGCTCGATATGCTCGAACAGCAACAGGAAGAAGAAGACACCGATAAAGTCAATTTACTCACCCTGCATGCGTCCAAAGGTTTGGAATTTCCGTATGTGTATTTGATTGGCTTGGAAGAAGAGCTTTTACCGCATAAAAACTCAATTGTGGCAGATACTGTCGAGGAAGAACGCCGTTTGATGTACGTGGGGATTACTCGTGCACGTCAGGGCTTAACCATTACTTTGGCAGAGCAGCGCAAAGCGGGCGGGCAAATGAAACAAATGACCCCAAGTCGTTTTTTGGATGAATTACCACAAGATGAATTGGAATGGCTCGGACGTAAGAAAAAGTTAGCCGGTGATGTCGATCCGAAATTACAGGCACAGCATTATTTGGAAAATTTACGTGCTCTGATTAAGCGCTGAAAAACATTCAGCGGTGTTGATGCAAGTACAGCATCAAAGGGCATAATTTATATCGAAATTACATTGAAAATTTAAAAACAGGATAAACTTCATGAAAGTTCAAGTTAAAGTCTTAGATTCACGTTTAGGCACAGAATGGCCAATGCCAACTTATGCAACCGCAGGTTCGGCAGGGTTGGACTTACGTGCTTGTGTAGACAGCAGCACCGTGATTGAGCCGGGTCAAACAGTATTGGTCAAAACAGGTTTAGCGATTTATATTCAAGATACAGGTTTTGCAGGCATGATTTTGCCGCGTTCAGGCTTGGGTCACAAACATGGCATCGTGTTGGGGAACTTGGTGGGTTTGATTGATTCAGATTATCAGGGTGAATTGATGGTTTCGGTGTGGAACCGTAGCCAAACAGCATTTAGCTTAGAACCTGGTGAGCGTTTAGCGCAATACGTTTTGGTTCCTGTGGTACAGGCCAAGTTTGAACAAGTAGATGAATTTGTTGCCACCGAACGTGGTGCAGGTGGTTTTGGGCATACGGGCAAAAACTAAGTTACTTAGGTTTCAGCCTATATCGTTTGGTAAAGTTTTATCTGAAACTTTACCAACAATTCTTGAAAAGTAACGAAAGATGTACTAATAATGACAAGTAAATCACTAGCTCTGATGAGACCATTGCACATCTATTAAAAAATCTAATTAGAATTTTCAAAATATCTCGAGCCAAGATTTATTCACTTTATGTTGGCTCATCTTTGTAGTTGTAAGCCTATGAACAATCCACAAACACTTTTTCCTCAGCATATTTTTCGCGCTTACGACATTCGTGGCAAAGAAACTGTGCTGACCGCGAAATTGGTACACGCCATTGCACAAGGATTGGTGCAACAATATCAACAAGAAAAGCAAACTCAAATTAGTATTGGTTATGATGCGCGTTTAAATAGCCCCGCTTATGCTGAAATTATGCGCCAAGTCTTTCTTGCCCATCAATTTCAAGTGACGATGGTGGGTTGTTGTTCTAGCCCGATGTTGTATTTTATGGCACGACACACGGCAGGCAATGGCATTATGCTTACGGCCAGTCATAATCCAAAATCAGACAACGGCATTAAATGGATTGTGCAGGGCGAACCGCCAACCCCTGAAATGATTCAACACGTGGCACACGATGCAGCGCCATATTATTTAAATACCGATGCAGCACCATCCATCGCCTCACAACACGCCACCAATATTTCACATGAATTTATTGAAGATGCGTGTCAGCAATATCAGCAGGCAATGTTGAACGATATTCAACTGGCGGGCACTTTTAAAGTGGTTTTAGATGGGATGTATGGTTCGGCAGGTCATTGCGCTGCTTTGGTTTTGCAAAAAATGGGCTGTGAGGTGATTGCTTTACGCTGCGAAGCCAATGGTCATTTTCCAGAACATGCACCCGATCCATCACAAGAAAAACACTTACAACATTTAAAAGCTGCGGTGCGTGAACATCAGGCGGACATTGGCATTGCTTTAGATGGCGATGGTGATCGTGTCGTCCTCTTGGATGAACATGCCAATGTGCTTTCAGCAGATCGTTTGCTGTCTTTATTTGCAGAAATGTGTTTAAAAACTCATCCTCAGCATCAAGTGGTGTTTGATGTAAAATGCTCCACTATGGTGCGCAATACCGTGCGTGATTTGGGTGGCGAAGCGGTGATGATTCGCACGGGCAGTACCTTCTTGCGGCGTTATTTGGCGCAGTCGCAAGGCAAGGCTGTGTTCGGTGGCGAATACGCAGGACATTATGTATTCAATGATGGACGTGGTTTTGGCTATGACGATGGTATTTACGCAGCGCTGCGTGTGTTGGAATATTTAAGCCACAGTAATTACAGCAGCCTTTCGGCATTGATGCAGAAATACCCTGAGCGTTGCTGCACTGAAGACACGTATATCAGCACACGGAATATTGAACCGAGTGCGGTTTTAAATGATGTTGAAAGTTCTAGCCATCGCAGTGGTGCAGAATTAAGTAAAATAGATGGTGTAAGACTTGATTTTGAAGATGGATTTGGCATTATTCGAGCATCCAATACAGGCGAATATTTTACGGTGCGTTTTGATGCCGATAATCCATCACGACTGAATGATATTCGCGATACATTTGTTTCCATGTTAAGTGAGCGATACCCTGAAATCGCCCAAGACATTTTAGATGCTCAATAAGGAGAGGCGAATGCCACATCAACAGACTGGTATCGACAAAGCGCAAATTTTGACTGAAGCTTTGCCGTATATTCAACGTTTTGCGGGCAAGACCCTTGTTGTGAAATATGGCGGCAATGCCATGACCGATCCTGAGCTGGAAAGTTCTTTTGCTCGTGATATCGTGTTGTTAAAGACTGTAGGCTTAAACCCGATTGTGGTGCATGGCGGTGGCCCACAAGTGGATTCTATGCTCAAGCAATTGGGACGTGAGTCTGACCGTATTGATGGCATGCGTGTCACCGATCCTACGACTATGGAAGTCGTAGAAATGGTCTTGGGTGGTAGCGTCAACAAATCTATCGTCAATCTGATTAACCAACATGGCGGTCGTGCCATTGGTTTGACGGGTAAAGATGGTAACTTGATTCGCGCACAAAAATTATTGATGCAAAAAACTACTGAAACAGGCGAAGTACAACAAATTGACCTTGGTTTGGTGGGTGAAGTGGTGGGTGTCAAAACCGACGTGTTGGAAATGTTTACCAGCAGCGACTTTATTCCAGTGATTGCACCTTTAGGTGTCGATGATGCAGGCAATACCTATAACATTAATGCCGATTTAGTCGCAGGTAAAGTTGCCGAAGCATTGGGTGCGGAAAAGTTAATTTTGCTGACCAATATTACGGGTGTATTAGACGAAAATAAAAACCTGTTAACTGGTTTGACTACGCAGGAAGTAGATCGTTTAATTGATACAGGCGTGATTTACGGTGGCATGATTCCAAAAGTGGGTTGTGCATTGGATGCAGTTAAAGGCGGTGTAATCAGTGCACATATTGTAGATGGTCGTGTGCCACATGCTACTTTATTGGAAATCTTTACTGATCATGGTGTGGGAACATTAATTACCAACCGTGTCCAAACGCGTAAATAAAACTCTATAAGATGATCCCTAAAAGAGCTTCACAATTGAAGCTCTTTTTTATGTCAAATTTACGGCAAGAAACTGAAATTTTGTTGATTCAGCATCCTTGAAATTGCTTTGCACCTATCCTGCAATCTTAAAATTGTAGTCGCTAAAATCGCGGTCATCATAGTGTCATGCTGCTGTCCTAGTGTAGGAGAAAACATGAGGTATCTATGATGCTACAAAAATTAAATCAGTATCGTCAGCAGTTTAGCTTTCCTATGGTTAAAGTGGGTAAAGCACAGAAAAAAAACAGCAAAGCTACGCAATATGCGTTTGAATGGGTTGAAAATTTAAAGCAACTACAAGAAGTACAGCGCTTTCGTGCACAGCAATTTTCCAAGCAATTTGGCATTGAATTTGAATCGGCTTTAGATCAGGACTTGTACGATTTTGGCTGTGAACACGCCGTACTCAGAGATAAATCTACGGGTGAAATTGTTGCTTATACTCGTTTAAAACTTTGGCAAGGGCATGAGCTAGCCAACAGTTATAGTGCGCACGAGTTTAAAATTATAGATGAGTTAGGGCATCTCTCGAATATTGTCGAAATGGGGCGTACTTGTGTGCATCCACGTTATCGTTCAGGCAAAACACTCTCTATTTTATGGCTGAATTTAGTGCCTAAAGTGTTATGGGAAATGCGTGCCAAACACATGATTGGCTGTGTCAGTATTCGTTTGGAAGGTAATGAAGCACGCGCGTATCATACCCATCAAGCGATTCAACAATTGGCAGAAAATCAACGCTGCGATATTCAGTCACAGCAGCCGTTTGAGCCAAGTTGTCCAAGTCATAGCTTTAGCCAAGATGAACGAATACCTAAACTGTTTGATGTTTATCTGAAAATGAATGCTAAGCTGTCTGAGCAAGCATTTTATGACCGTGAGTTTAACTGTCTAGATTATTTTGTTTTGTTAGATGTGAAACAAATGGCGAAACATTTTATTCGCCAAAAGAAAGTGAAAGCATCTTAACTAGAATAATTAAGCAGAGATTTCTACAGCACTGCATATCTATGAAGTGGTACTGTAGAAATCTATTTATATTTTTCAGATTTGAATTATCCACATGGCTGATGCACAATAATCAGATAATTTCATTATTTGTATAAAGATAAGGCCTTATGTGTCAGTTGCTTGGAATGAATTGTGCGACACCTACCGATATTACCTTTTCATTTCGGGGATTTTCGCAGCGCGCAGGAATCACCTCAGATCATTCTGATGGCTTTGGCATTGCTTTTTTTGAAGATAAAGCTTGCCGTTTATTTGTCGATAACCAGTCTGCAGTGGAGTCACCCATTGCAGAATTGATCCGTAACTATCCCATCAAATCGCGTAATGTGATTGCCCATATTCGTAAAGCGACACAAGGCAAAATTAATTTAGAAAATTCACATCCGTTTAGTCGTGAGTTGTGGGGACGCCAGTGGATTTTTGCCCATAATGGTGATTTACATGACTTTCATCCACGTTTATCAGGTCGTTTTACCCCTGTGGGCAATACCGACAGTGAACGTGCATTTTGTTATTTGTTAGATCAATTGGTAAATCATTTTGGTTATGATGAACCGAGCCTGACGCAAATTTTTGACTTGTTAGCCGAAATTTCTCCTAAAATTGCAGAACATGGCACTTTTAATTTTTGTTTGTCCAATGGTCAGGCATTATTTAGTTATGCGGTGACCAAATTACATTGGTTGGTGCGTGCTTATCCATTTCAGCCTGCACAATTAATTGATTTAGATGTTGAGGTTGATTTTAGCCAAGTCACCACAGCAGAGGATTGTGTGGCAGTGATTACCACTGAACCCTTGACTCAAAATGAAACATGGACAGCATTTCAGCCAGGTGAAATGATTTTATTTCAACATGGACGCCCAATTAAAACCCAAATGACACATATTGCGCGTTTGGAATGTGAGCGTTTAAATCCTGAATTAAGACGGATCACCAAAGCGGATCAATACTAATTTATACGGGTATGTGTGGTTGAAAAATATTCATTTTATTATTGTATAATTCAATTAAATCAAGAATGAAAATGTATAAATTGGTTAATTAATAATTGATTCTTTTAGTCGGGTATTTTTGTTAAAATTTATTTAAATCAATGTCTTGTGTTGTTTTTGTGCGATTTAAACCAATCCCTACCAATTCGCTTCATTTTTATTTATGGGAAATACGGCTACCATTCCGCAATGTGATTAATCATTTATTTCTGTAAGGTGGTCGTATGAAGATGAAATGGGTTCCAGAATACAACACTGGTATCGATGTGATTGACGATCAGCATAAACGTATCCTCGATTATATTAATGAAATTGTTGAAATTAGCGATGGTACAGATCGAGCACGTGTAAAGCAGATTTTAGATAATATTATTGATTACACCCAGTCGCATTTTACGTTTGAAGAATCATTACAAGAAGAAGCGGGTTATAAATACCGCGTACCACATAAACGTGTACATGATTTATTCATTAAAAAAATTGAGTTTTATCGTGATCGTTTTGAAATGGGACAATCCATTGAAGGCGAATTGCATGAAGTTTTATCAAAATGGTTAATTAATCATATTCAACACGATGACGCCGATTATGTCGGTGCAGTGAAAGAGAATATGATGGGTATTATTAAGGAAAATGAGAAGAAGAAAGGTAAAGGCTGGTTCGCTCGTTTCTTCTCATAAGTCTGAAGCCATAAAAATGAAAGAATAAAAATTATAAATTTGCGCAGCAAGCTATCTAACGATAGTTTGCTTTTTCTTTTTTGAGGTTTTGCTTTTCCTTGATGACAAAGGCAAAATAGCCGTAGATTTTTATTAGGACAGCGTCATGCAGGACAATGCTATGTCACGATGGTTATCGCCGCTGATGGCATTTGGTTTATCATTCATTATTATTGCCACACTCGCACCAATGACAGGTATTCAGGTTGAGCGTCAGCTCGACTTTTGGTTGTTGTGGTTAGCAACCATGCTGATTTTGGCATTACCGATTACTTATTTGGAAATTGCCTTAGCCAAACGCTCAAAAACGACAGCATTACAAGCACTTTTAAGTTTAACCCGTGATGCCGATGCTTCTCAAAAATGGCGTTTGGTGGGCTGGCTTGCAGTGGTGTTCATTCCATTTTTAGCAGGCGGTTTGTTGTCTAATGCTGCGCAAATTTTAAATCAATATGCCGCTGCAGACTTGGCTAGTCATGTCTTGTTTGTGATTGTGGCTATTTTCGCACTGGCATTGTCATTAGTGCCGCGTCAAATTTTATTGCTATGTACCGCTGTTGCTGTTGTGGCGGCTTTGGTTTTATCGATGGTGATGGGTTCAGAACTCCCTGCATGGCAAGTCACCTCAATTGAGTTTAGCGAATGGGGCAGTGCAACCGTTTTGGCTTTGGTGGCCAGTGGTTTAGGCATGGGCTTGTACTGGCAAACCAGTTTGCCGCAAGTACAGCAACAATCTGCAGCAACCTCAACGGTATTGCCAATTTGGATTGCACAGCTATTGGCAGTCGTTGCTTTTGCATTCTTTGCCGTGCAAGCACAAATTCCAGCGTTGGCTTTGGTGGTGGCAACTGTTGCAGCAGCAGCGGTTCTATTGCAATTGGCACGTGAACAATTGGCACAACGTCAAATGGCGGTTGCGATTCAGTGGATTGTATTGATTGCAGCAACTTTGGTTTGGGCAATTCCTGCCATTGGTCCTGTATTTAATTTTGCCTTATTGCTTTGGGGCTTAGTTATTTGTTTGATTTACGCAATTTTTGCAGGCTGGATTATGAAAATCAGCCATTTGCGTAAAGCCATGAACTTTAGCAGTGAAGCCTTTTATAACATTTGGCGTATTGCGGTACGTGTGGTGTTACCTGTATCTATCGTAGTGGCGATGGTGGCGTTAATTGGACAGTGGATCGCATGAGTCAAATGGCGCAGGTTTGGGTGGCGTATGCCACACCCGAACAACAATGGCATGTGGCTGTCGCATTTCAGCAGGGCATGACTGTACTGGATGCAATTCAGCAGAGTGGACTTGTGACAGCAACGACTTTACCTGAACCGTTGATGCTGGGTATTTTTGGTGTACGGGTTGAGCCGCAGCATGTATTACAAGCAGGTGATAGGGTTGAGATTTATCGTGCTTTGACCATTAACCCGAAAGATATTCGTCGTAAACGTGCCGCAAAGAACCCTGTAGGGCGTTATGCCAAAAGCAATCGCTTGAAACAATTGCAATGATTTTAAAAACCCCTCAGATGAATTTCAGTGAGGGGTTTCTTTTTATTCTAAAGCGGCTATAGTGGTGGCGCGTTGAGAATCGCTTCTTTCGATCCCGGTAGGCCTGGTTGAGATTCTGGAATCGTTTCCAATCCTTCAACTTTTTCTACAATACCATGTTGATTGAAAAAGATTTTCAAATGCTGACCATGCGCGGCAGGGATCTTGGCTTTTTTAGCATAAGTTCCTGGGATATAGTTGTAAATGTAGTCCCAACGTAATGGATTCATCGGGTCGGCGATGGTAGGACTGCCCAGCAAAAAGCGGACTTGTTGATGACTCATACCGACTTGGACTTTAGACGCTTGAGCTTGGGTTAAAGGTGTACCCTGTGGAATATCGACTTTATAAACGCCCAAGGTCGAACAGCCTGCGAGCAGTGAAGTGACCAATAACGTCAACATGATTTTTTGCATTTTGCTACACTATCCCAAATTAATTATGATGCATTTGATCTTGATCCAGTGTTAGATCATACTGCATCTTAACTTTGTTGCATATTCCAACTTTAATTTTGTTGAGAGACCTTTTTTCATGCCTATTTCAAATCAAGAATTACGCAAAGCTGGACTTAAAGTTACCCTTCCACGAATTAAAATCTTAGAATTATTAGAAAATTCAAAACAACATCATTTAAGTGCAGAAGATATCTACAAAACTTTACTCGATCAGGGTGAAGATGTGGGTTTAGCAACTGTGTATCGTGTGTTAACACAGTTTGAAGCTGCAGGCATTATTGAGCGTCATAATTTTGAGAACAATCATTCTGTGTTTGAAATCATGCAGGAAGATCACCACGACCACTTAGTTTGCTTGAACTGTAGCAAAGTGGTTGAATTTATTAATGATACTATTGAAAAAGAACAGCATGATGTGGCAGAGAAATTTGGTTTTGAGCTCACAGGGCACTCGCTGAATTTATATGGTTATTGTGATGCGCCAGAATGTCGTGAAGCGTTGCGCAAGAAATAATTTGCTGTAGGTATAAAAAATAGGCTTCCGTATGGAAGCCTATTTTGTTTGTGTTTAAGCATTGTTGCGAAGTTATTGCCCATCGAAGGTAATATTCGAGGTTGCATGTAACAAACGCTCGCCACCTTCTTCTGATAATTTGATTTGTAGACGCAAATCGTTTGGCGAGTCGGCGTGTTTAAGTGCATCTTTGTAGCTAATTTGTTTGGCTTTATAAAGATCGTATAACGCTTGGTCAAAGGTTTGCATACCCAACTCACGTGAACGCTTCATCAGGTCTTTAATTTCGTGCACATCACCTTTACGGATTAAATCTGCAATCAGTGGTGAGTTAATTAAAATTTCAATCGCAGCACGACGTGAGTTGCCATCAATGGTTGGAATTAACTGCTGTGCCACAATTGCTTTCAGGTTTAGCGACAAATCCATGAACAACTGGTTATGACGGTCTGCTTCAAAGAAGTGAATAATACGGTCAATTGCTTGGTTAGCGTTGTTGGCGTGTAGGGTGGCAAATACCAAGTGACCTGTTTCGGCAAAGGCAATTGCATAATCCATGGTTTCGCGGGAACGAATCTCACCAATCAGAATTACATCAGGCGCTTGACGCAAAGTATTTTTTAAGGCGATTTCAAAGGAGTCGGTATCAATCCCGACTTCACGTTGGGTAATAATACAGCCCGCATGTTCATGCACAAATTCAATCGGGTCTTCAATGGTAATGATATGACCTTTGGAGTTTTGGTTGCGGTAACCAATAATAGACGCCAAAGAAGTCGATTTACCTGTACCAGTCGCACCTACAAAAATGATGATGCCACGTTTGGTCATCGCCAAATCTTTGAGAATAGGTGGCAGTTTCAAGTCATCCATGGTCGGGATTTTGGTTTCAATCCGACGGAGTACCATGCCCGGCTCATCACGTTGTTGGAATGCGCTGACACGGAAACGTGCTGTTTTTTCACGGTTGGTAATCGCAAAGTTACATTCACGGGTTTCGGCAAATTCCTTTCGCTGTTTTTCACTCATAATTGAGTTAAGCAGCTGACCGACAATTTCACCTGTAAGTTTACTTTTGGCTACAGGCACAATTTGTCCATGAATTTTCATGGAAGGTTCAACATCGGCTGTAATAAACAAGTCAGACGCTTTTTGCTGAATCATTAAATTCAGTAAATCATTAAAGTCCATCGCGTATCTCGAATTTTAAACTTATAAGAATGATTCAGGCTGTTTTGCAACCGTACGAGCCGTTTGTGGGCTAATCACACCGCGCGATACCAAGTTTTTCAAACTCTGGTCAAGGGTGGTCATACCGTAGTTGGCACCAGTCTGAATTGCCGAGTACATTTGAGCTACTTTGTTTTCACGAATCAGGTTACGCACTGCAGGAATACCAATCATGATTTCATGCGCAGCTACACGACCACCACCATTTTTCTTGAGCAGGGATTGTGAAATGACGGCTTGTAAAGATTCAGACAACATGGCACGTACCATGTCTTTTTCTTCGGCAGGGAATACGTCAATCACACGGTCAATGGTTTTTGCTGCAGAGGTGGTGTGTAGCGTACCAAATACCAAGTGACCCGTTTCAGCAGCAGTCAGTGCCAAACGAATGGTTTCTAAGTCACGCATCTCACCAACTAGAATAATGTCAGGGTCTTCACGCAGTGCCGAACGTAATGCTTCGTTAAAGCCATGCGTATCACGGTGTACTTCTCGTTGGTTAACCAAACATTTTTTAGATTGGTGTACAAATTCGATTGGGTCTTCGACGGTCAGAATATGGTCGTAGCGATTGTCATTAATAAAGTCAATCATCGCGGCAAGTGTGGTTGATTTACCTGAACCCGTTGGGCCTGTCACCAATACCAAACCACGTGGATATTCACAAATATCTTTAAAGATTTGTCCCATGCCTAAATCTTCAAGGGTCAAAACTTTAGAAGGAATGGTACGGAATACTGCACCTGCACCACGGTTTTGGTTAAATGCGTTCACACGGAAACGAGCCACGCCTGGGACTTCAAAAGAAAAGTCCGTTTCTAGATTTTCTTCATAATCACGACGTTGTTTATCATTCATAATGTCGTACACTAATTTGTGTACTTCTTTATGTTCTAATGCTGGTAAGTTAATTCGACGAATTTCACCATCCACACGAATCAGTGGTGGCATGCCCGCAGATAAGTGTAAATCCGAAGCGCCGTTTTTAGCGGAGAACGCCAATAATTCTGTAATATCCATGAAAGTCCCCGAGATCAATTAAATCTTAATTATTTTGATAGAATAATACGGCTTTCCATCAGCTTAACCAACTGTTAGTTGCTGGACAAGGTAAAAAAAGATGAATGAAATGAGAAATGCATCAATGAATAATCTGCAGCTTATGCGCACTCAGGTTTTGCAACAAATTCAACAGGCATGCCAGTTGGCACAGCGCGAGCCAAATACGGTGCAATTGTTGGCAGTGTCTAAGACTCATCCGAGTGAAGCCTTGCGTGAAATGTATGCGACAGGGCAGCGCGCTTTTGGCGAAAATTATTTGCAAGAAGCTTTGGATAAAATGCAGGCCCTGAGTGATTTAGAAATTGAATGGCACTTTATTGGGCATGTGCAGCGCAATAAAACCAAACATTTGGCAGAAAAATTTGCATGGGTGCATGGGGTAGATCGTTTGATTATTGCCGAGCGTTTATCGAATCAGCGCGATGCTCAACAAGTGCCCCTGAATATTTGTTTACAAGTAAATATTGATGCGCAAGACACGAAGGATGGTTGTCAGCCGAGCGAAGTTGCAGAATTAGTCCGACAGATCAGCCAATTACCGCATTTAAAACTACGCGGTTTGATGGTGATTCCTGCACCTGATCATCCTCAAGCTTTTCAAGATGCCAAACAATTGTTTGATGCAGTGAAAGCACAACATGCAAAACCTGAAGATTGGGATACTTTGAGTATGGGGATGTCGGGCGATTTAAATGCCGCAATTGCAGCAGGTTCAACTATGGTACGGATTGGTACAGCATTGTTTGGCGCACGTGACTATTCCAAGGCTTAATTGCTAGATGAACAAAGAATCTGCCAAGATTTTGCAAACATTATCTTGTACGTTTTGGCTGATATGAAATGCGGAATTTTGCGGCTAGTGCTGAAGGTTGGATTTTCTTAATATGAACTTATCGGGAAACAGGGAGTTTCCTAAATAAGAAGAATAAGAAATAGAACAACACGGAAGTGCTTGGTACGACAGGAGTTATACCAAAAACTGAATCTAGAAAGCCTCGACAGGATGTCGAGGCTTTTTTAGTTATGTATGCTGTAAAGCTGTCAAAGTTTTGGCTTGTGTAGATTATTTTTAATAACCTTCACTATTTTTAGAAAGCGCCACTCCCGTCCAGTAAATAGGTGAAGTAGACATTCAAGATTTATTTTCTATCCAGATTCGAATACGGGCAATCAGTAAAAATAGCAAAAAACAGAACTGAAAGAAGCCTGTGAAAATGATGGTCCAACCGCTATTTCCAGGTGTTTTTCTTGCATCCAACTCAATGACTAAAGTGCAGACGGTGAGAATGATTTCAAAAATTAAAACCGCTTTAAAAACCCAAGGTTTAGGGAAACGTATTAACCATGTGAGAAAAATAATACTTAAACTGGGCAATACAGCAAAGAGAATAATCGTTTTTATATCCATAAAATTAAGTACTTAAAGTGTGGGTGATTTTAAAATAAATTCAATACAACTTCATGGAAGCCTAAAATCTGAAATCTCACAGTCATCTCAATAATTCTTCAATCGACAAATAATCTTCAGATTTTAGGCAGTATTGGCTTTAACCCACCACATTGACTTCACTTGCCCCTGCACCCACTGGTTTGACTTGAATTTGCACAGGAATTCGTTCGTGCATTTCCTGAATATGCGAAATCAGCACCACTTTACGTCCCTGACTTTGCAGATGGTCTAAGGCATTCATCACCATGTGCAAGGAAGTCGGGTCGAGAGTGCCAAAGCCTTCATCAATAAATAGCGATTCCAGTTTCATTGAGCCAGATGCCATATTGGCAATTGCCAGTGCCAAAGCTAAAGAAACCAAAAAGGTTTCGCCACCCGATAAAGACAGAACAGGGCGAATTTCACTGTTCATATCTAAATCAATAATCGCCAACCCCAAACTGTCAGGAATACGATGCAACTGATAACGCGAACTCAGTGGCAGCAATTGCTGATTGGCGTATTCCACCAAAATATCCAAGTGATGTTCTTGGGCAATTTTCTTAAATTTTGTCCCTTCTTTATGCCCAATTAAATCGTAAATACGTCCCCAACGATATTCTTCAGCTTTGATATTTTCAATTTGAGTTTGATAGGTAGCAAAAATCCCTTGATTGGTGCTATTCAGGCGTAGCTGTGCCTCAATCTCATTATAGTTTTGCTGTTGTTTGGCTTTGTCTGTTTGCAGCGCTGCCAGTTGCGTGGTGACCTCGTCAAAACTCAGTTGTGGCTGTTGCTTTAAGTGTTTTTGATATTGCTCTTCCAATGTTTGCCAAGCCGTTTTAGCACTCTCCAAACTGTTTTGTTGTTGCTGCAGCATGTTGCGTATTTGCTGATGTTCGGCATAAGAAATCTGTAAACATTTATCAATGATGCTGGCTTGAAAATGCGTGTGTGTCGCTTGCCACGTTGCAATGTGTTGCTGACATTCAGTGTGTTGCTGCATGCGCTGTTGAATTCTACTATCCAAACCATGTTTTTGCAGTTGTAAGTCTTTTAACACCTGTTCTGCTTGATTAAGTACAGTTCGTTGTGTGCTAAGTGCAAGATTGAGTTGCTGTTGTTGCTGATCTAAAGCCTGCTGCCATTCTTGATAGGTCTGATATTCACATCCCGCATGAGTTCTTGTAAGCTGCTTAATTTGATCACGCAGCTCACTTCCTGCAGTTTTAATCTGCTGCAGTTGTAGGGTTTTCTCTGCATGTTGCTGTTGTAAAAATAGCAACTTTTCTTGCACTTGCTGCTGTTGTTGAGTCAGTTGTTCAATCGTTTTGCTCAGTTGAACTTGCTGCTGCTGCAAGTGATGACGTTGCTCTAACTGTTGTAAGGCATTTTGATAGTATTCAATCGGTTGATTGAGCCAAGCGTGTCTTTGTTCTGCATCTAAAAGCGACAAAATAGGCTGTAAACGCTGAGCGAGGTCTTGGCGTTGTTGAATAGCATATTTGAGTTGTTCTGCCTGCTGTGCAGCATTGCGCCATTGTTTCAGGGTATCGTTTGCTTGTTGAATACTCTGCTGCAAGTGTTGAGTGGATTGATGTGTTGTTGCCCAATGTTGCTGTACGTGTTCAATTTGCTTTGCAACAGGCAGCGCTGCATCCAAATCTAAAGATAAGGATGTTGCAAGCTGTTGCACCAATGTCTGTTGTTGTTCAAGTTGCTGTTGCAGTTCAAGACTGCGTTGTTGTTGTTGATGATAAGTTGCATCGTATTGACTGCGAGCACGCTCCAATTGTTGTAGCTGTTTTTGCGCATGCTCAAATTCAGTTTTGGCCTGCTGCAATTGCTGATCCTGCAATTGGTTTAAAGCGTCACTGAGTAAATTTTCATGCTGAATAAACGGATGTTCATGGCTGCCGCAGACCATACAAGCTTCATTCGGTTTTAATTGGGCACGTAAATCCTGCACACTTTGATGCTGCAATAAACGCTGCTGTTCAAAAATCTGCTGTAATTGTTGCAAGGCTTGTTCAGTAATTTGCACTTGCTGCTGTTGGGTTTGAATTTGAGTCTGTGTCTGCTGTTGCAGACTTAAAGTTTCTTGCTGACGCTGTTGTAACTGCTCAAATAGGGTGGTCTGTTGTTGCCATTGTTCAAGTGCCTGTTGCAAGCGCTCTAAAACATGCACGCTCTTTAAAGCATGTTGTAATTGCTGTTGCTCTGCCGTGAGTTGCTGCTCAAGTTGTTCAGGATGTTGATATTGTTTTTCCCAAACCAACAGTTGTTGCTGTGTATGTTGTTGTTGCTCAATTAAAGTATCTAATGCAGATTGGAACAGCGTAGGGTTTTGCTGACGTAGCTGCTGTTCAAGCTGCAAATAATCTTGCAGACGTTGCAACGTAAGGGCTAAATTATCATCAAAATTTGCCCATGCCGCAGTCTGTTTGAATTGCTGTTGTAAATGTTGCTGTTGTTGTTGCTCGGTTGCAAGTTGAGTCGTCAGTTGCTTCAAATTATTTTGCACAGGCTGAATTTGCTGCTCTGCAAATAATTTTTGTGCAGCATCCAAAGCGGTATATTGTTGAAGTTTGCTAGAAATTTCATGTTGTAACTGTGCCGCAATTTCAAGTTGTGGTTTCAATTGTTCAACATGCTGCTGCCATGCCTGAAGGTCTTTTTCCGCTTGCTGTTGCTGACTAATCGCTTGCTGTTGTGCGTATTCCGCTTGTTGCAAGTTTGGTTCAAATTCCAAAAGCTGCTGATTCAGATTTTTTAGCTCGGTATCTGCTTGCTGACGCAAGACAAATTGCTCGCGGATGGTTTGAAATTCATCTAAATGTTTGAGCAATTGTTTTTGAGAGGCGAGTTTAAGATCGGCATCGACTTGAACATCATATATTTCTTTTTTAGCTTGGGTGCTGGCATAGAGTTCATGGCAATCTTTGTGCCATTTCACATCATTTTCATACAGTTTTTCGGTTTGGGTCAGCAAAGCTAATTGTTGACTTAGGTCATGTTGTTGGGTTTCTAAGTCTTTTAGTGTTTCATCGCTGAGGAGCACCACATGCCCCATGACATTTTCAAGATCTGTTCGCTTTTGTTTAATTTCACTAAATTTAACGGCTGCACGTTTACTGACTTCGGTAAAAATTTGCGAATTGGTTAAATATTCAAGTAAATCTGCCCGTTCATGGTCTTTGGCTTTTAAAAATGCCCCAACTTCCGATTGTGCCAATAATACTGCGCGTGTGAATTGCTCAAAACTAAGACCAATCAGTTGTTCTACAATCGGCGTAGCTTCAGAAATTTTTTGATTTAAAACCCGTTGTTCATCTAAGCAGGTGATGGCACGTTCAACTTTTAAGTTCCCATCCACTTTATTGTGCGCACGGCGAATTTGCCAACGTGCCGAATAGCGTTTTTGATCGAGCGCGATAAATTCAAGTTCTGCAAAGCCAGAAGTCGTACCACGACGTAAAATATGTTTAGAATCTTTTAAGGAAATTTCTTTGCCTGCGGTATCGGTCAGGCTGCCTGTTGCACCTTTCAAACGTGGAATTTCGTCATAAAGTGCCAAACACATGGCATCCAGCAAAGTCGATTTGCCTGCACCAGTTTTGCCCGTAATTGCAATTAAACCTGCCTGTGCCAGTGGCTCATCTTCAAAATTGATGACATGCGTGCCTGCCAAAGATGCCAAATTATTTAAACTTAAACGTAAAATTTTCATGGCAAATCCTTAAGCTTTATTCTGATCAAGTTCTTGTTGGGCTTCGGCCAAAAGCTGTAAAAAATCTTGGCTCACTTCTGGGTCAGGTTGATAGCCCATTTTTTCCCATAAATCTAAAAATAATTTTTCAGGCGTAGGCGGCTCTAAATCAATTTTTGATTGTTGCACGTTCGAGTTTTCACAGTTTTGAAAGCGTCGTGCAATGCGCAGTAAACGATAGCGGTTGGCAGGCAGTGCTTGTTCAATTTGTTGGCGTAAATCAATGGGTGGCGGGGCATCGCTGATATATTCAATTTCTAAAAAATGCCGTGCGCAAACTTCTGCAATTTCATCTTTTGGCAATTTATTCAGTTCGGTGATTAATTCAGAAAGTTCACAGCGAATCCGAAGCAGCTCTACCGTACGTGGAATAAGCAAGCTTTTATATTGGAAACGCTGTGCATCAGCCTGTAATGGATCAATCCTAACTTCAAGGACTTGGTGTTTATAATTCAGCTCGCTAAATGATAAAGGGATGGGTGAGCCGCTATAGCGAATGTGTGGCTGTCCGACCTGTTGCGGTTTGTGTAAGTGTCCGAGTGCGACATAGTCAATCACTTCATCAAACAGCGCAGTCGATAAGGCTTCTTCATTCCCCACTACAATGGGGCGTTCTGAGTCGGAAGTTTCGCCACCTTGCATGTGTGCATGTGACATTAAAATCAGGGCTTGATTTGGCTGTTTACGAGCTTTGGCTTCTGCAATCAGTTGTTGATGTAAGTAAGCAACCGCAGATTGATTGTCACTGCTATGTTCATTTAAACCTGTAATTTCTGCACTGCGTAAATAGGGCAGTGTTAGACACCATGCCACAATATTTTGCGCAGTGTCATAAATAGGCACTAGGAGTTTATCTAAATCTAATTTTTGCTCGGCTGTTTTGCCAATTACGCCCACAGCTTTGGCGTTGAAACGATCTAAAAAAGGTTCCACTTGCTCAATGCGATAGCCAGAGTCATGATTGCCTGCAATCATTAGGGTTTGCATGTGTGGAGCAAGCGCATGCGCATCGGTAAGGAACTGATAGAGCTGTTTCTGAGCGCTCGAAGCAGGATTGACCACATCAAAAATATCGCCTGCTATGAGCAGGGCATTCGGCTGTTTGCTTTTAATTTGAGTTAAGAGCCAATTTAAAAATTCAGTATGTTCATATTCACGTTCATGGTGATGGAAAAATTGCCCCAAATGCCAATCAGACGTATGTAAAAAATGAACAGCCATGCGTGTTCCAATCTTGATGTTGAATTATGGGATAACTTAACATAACTGAGCGCAACACTGCGGCAAAAAACCAGTTTTCTGCTTTTAAAGCGACAATTTAGGTCGCAGAGATTTTAAAGAGAAGGGAAAGTAAAATCTGTCGTGATCTGTATAGAAAAATATAGAGAGTTAAAATACTGATGTTAGAAAGGCTAAAAAAAGACCTTAAAAAATAAAGACCGACGATTCGAGTGATGATGAAATCGTCGGTCAAAGAAAAACTTGCGATACAGTAAAGCTTTGGCTGCTGTTCAAAGCATGACTGTATGAGATTTATTGCTTTAGTCAGGTCACCGAAAATATTGTGGATGCCATACACATTAACGGTTGTTGTGACCTTGTAGCCTATATAACGTCAGGCTTTTGTATTCGGTTGACAATTTCATGAAAAAAAAATCAATTTTTTTTATACTAGGCTGAATCTTTTGTCTGAGTCATCTTTATGGTATCGCTAAGCCGTTATTTTATCTGGTTTTTCTTGTATTGCTTTGTGATGACCTGTATTTGTGGCGTATTGGCTGCATTATTACCTGCGGGTGTAGGCGGGATTTTAACTGCGGTGCCTTATTTGGTTGCCATGATTTTAGTGCTGTATAAGTTTTTAAAACAACAACGCCGTGCGCCGAATGACAAGGAACGCAAGACATTTACTTTAGGATTTAGCCTGATTTTTTGGGGCTATAACTTGGCGTTTTTATTATTAGGTTTGGCGATATTTTCTCGCCAAAACCCAAGCATTTGGCAAGATTTTTTACAGTATTTGCAACAGCCACAATTTATGAGTGTGGTGGTGATCATGTTCTTGTTGATCGCAATTCCATTGTATCTGCTGACCTATTGGTTTTATGGTAAACAGGCACAGCGTATGGCAGTTAAAATGTTTGGCTGATAAAAGAAGTTGTTAATATCTGATTTTCTTCAAATATACATGATCAGTTATGTGATGATGATTTGCTCAGACTTGAACATTCAGTCTAAATCTCGTATAGCTAAAACTATATTTTTCATCATGCTGAGATTGGAAGATGCATAAACCTTTGGTACTGGTAACAGGGGCAAGTGGTTTTATTGGTTTACAATTGTTGCCATTTTTATTGCAACAGGATTATCGGGTGGTGGGGCTAACCCGACAGCCCAATCGAGTATCCAAACATCCACAATTACGCTGGATTCAGCAGTTAGATGAACTCGACACCGACCAAATTGATTATGTGATTAATTTGGCGGGAGAAAGTATTGGACAGGGCAGATGGACAGCAGAACGCAAACAAAAATTGCTCGATAGTCGAGTTCAGACCACACTGTACTTATATCAATATCTTGAAAAGCGCCGTATTTTCCCCAAGTGTATTATTTCAGGCTCGGCTGTGGGGTATTACGGAATTGACCCGCAGGAACAATGGTCTACATTGTGTACCGAGCACAGTACAGCACAAGATATTTTTATGTCGCAACTGTGTCAGCAATGGGAACAAGCTGCTTTAAGCTTTAGCCAGCAAAATACTAAAATTATGCGTTTGGGTGTGGTGTTTGGACGCGGTGGCGGCATTTTACCGCAAATGTTATTACCAATTCGTTTAAATGCCGTCGGGCGGATTGGGCATGGACGGCAGCCTGTTGCATGGGTGCATATACAAGATGTTTTACAGGCCATTCACTGGTTAATGATGCAACCTGTAGACGCCAAAATTTTGAATGTGGTTGCACCTGAAAAAACCAGTCAGCAAGACTTTGCCGAAACCGCAGCTCGGCTTTTAAAACGTCGTCCATTTTTGGTGTTACCTGCTTTTGTCTTGCGTTGGTTATTGGGCGAGCAATCGCAATTGGTGCTGAATGGGCAATATGTTAAACCACAAGCGTTAGAACAAGCAGGCTATTGCTTTCAATATCCAAAACTTGAACAGGCGCTAGCGGCTTGTCTGGGTGCATCATCCTCTACTTAAACAGAGGATGATGCTGAGTGTTATGCACAGATTGAGGTGGGCTGTAACTGCTTTGGATCATAAGCGGCAGGATCAACAATCGTTTCTTGCCCAAGCATGAGCTGTCTTAATAACTGCGCTGAAGCAGTGCCCATACATAAGCCATTACGGAAGTGTCCGAAATTCATCCATACATTATTTAGGCTTGGCACTTTGCCGATATACGGCACACCTGTAGGCGAGCCTGGACGTAAACCAGCCCATTGTTTCACAATGGGGAACTGTGCCAATTCAGGCACCATTTCAAAACAAGCCGTTAAAATATCTTGTTGGGTTTGCGGGTTTGGTGTGGTGTCAAAACCAACGTGACGCATACTGGAACCGCATAGCACATGCCCATCTTGACGTGGAATCAAGTACATCACCTTGTTCATGCACATGCTTGGCAACCATTGTGCAGGGGTTTTAAATAACACAATTTGCCCTTGTACAGGCTGTACAGGAATCTCTAAACCCAGTTGTGCCGCCCAGTGCTGTGACCATGCACCTGTCGCAAGCACGATATGATCTGCACGATGCAAGCGACCATCGGCAGATTGAATGGCTTGAATACGATCTTCAGTGATCTGAAATTGCTGAATTGGGCAGTGTTCAAAAAATCGCACGCGCGGATGTTGTTTCAAATATTGCGTGAGCGATTGTAATAAACGCGGATTGCGCACATTGGCAAGTTGTGAGAAATACAGGGCTTGTTTAAATTTGGGGGGGATATGCGGGTTAATTTGTTCGAGCTGTTCCCGATTCAGACATTCAGCTTGCTGCATCGGTTCATGATGACGTTCGGCATAATTTATACCAATCTCAAAATCATCTTCATCAAAAATCAACATGCCTGTTTCATGGATTTCAAAATCAATGCCTGTAATAGGTTTGAGTTTTTCATTCCATGCTTGGTACTGCGGTTTGGCAAATTGGGCTAAGTCATTGACCGCTTGAGGATAACGCCACGGATACATGGGAGAAAGAATTCCACCACCTGCCCATGATGCCGCTTGTGCTGCTTGTTGTTGATCAAAAATACTGATAGAGCAGCCCTGCTCTACCAGTTCGAGTGCAGACAACAAACCGCTGATGCCTGCACCAATGATTGCGATGTGCATGAAAGTCGCCTGTTTATGCCATATCTTTAAGTTTGAGTGCTGCTTCTTCGGCAAAATATGTCCAAATACCATCTGCACCTGCACGGCGGCAACTCATTAGCGATTCAATAATCACACTGTCCGACAACCAGCCATTTTGAATCGCGGCAGCAAGCATGGCGTATTCACCACTCACTTGATAGACAAAGGTTGGCACACCAAAGTTATCTTTCACTTCACGTACAATGTCTAAATAAGGCATGCCTGGTTTTACAATCACCATGTCTGCACCTTCTTGAATATCCAGTGCAATTTCATGCAAGGCTTCGGCACGGTTGCCAATATCCATTTGATAATTGTATTTGTTGCCGCCTTTTAGGTTGCTGGCAGAACCGACTGCATCACGGAAAGGACCGTAAAAGCTAGAGGCATATTTGGCTGAATAAGCCATGATAGAGGTATAGATATGCCCGTTGCTTTCCAACGCCTGACGAATCGCACCAATACGGCCATCCATCATGTCACTTGGCGCAACCACATCTGCACCCGCTTCGGCATGGCTTAACGCCTGTTTAATTAGACATTCAACCGTTTCATCATTCAGGACATAGCCTGTGTCATCAATAATGCCATCTTGACCATGAGTGGTGTACGGGTCGAGTGCGCCATCGGTAATAAGTACCATCTCTGGCAATTCTTTTTTCAGCAGGCGTAGTGTGTTTTGCACCAAGCCATCTTCACGCCATGCTGCTTCTGCGGTCAGGCTTTTGTCTTCTTGTGGTGTGACTGGAAACAATGCCAGTTTAGACACACCCAACTGCATTAAACGCTCGGCTTTTTTGAGTAATAAGTCTGCCGATAAACGCTGAATATTCGGCATGCTTGGAATATCTTGGGTTTGATTTTGTCCCGGTAAAACAAATACAGGATAAATCAAGTGATCTGTGGTTAAGTGAGTTTCGCGAACCATGGCGCGTAATTGATCATTTTTACGGATACGACGCATACGAGTGGCAGGAAATGCAGGGCGATTGAACGTATAGGTCATAAAAATCTCACTGATCAGTATTAAACTAGACGACTATTGTAGCCCCTTAAATTTCATTTGGGCATACATTGGCTGTTTTTATTGTTGGTAAATTGAGTTGTTTGGACTTTTGGGCACGTTATGAGTAATGCAGAGAAAAATTGGACTGGGAATATACATTTAGGCGCGAAAGTCGATATTGATGTCGTGCTAAGACAATTGGTCAATGCATTTAATGGATCGCCATTTTTTCAACACAATGGCATGAGCATGCGTGTGGTAGATGGTCAAATTGAAGCCTATATTGAGATGCAACCGTATATGGTGGGCAACGTGGCTTTCCAAATTTTACATGGTGGTGTTGCTGCAACCATTTTGGACAGTGTGGGCGGTATTGTGGCAATGGGGGAGTTATATAAACGGACAGAACCTGACGATTTGCCCGATACCATTAAAAAAGTCACTCGTTTGGCTACCGTAGATATGCGAGTGGATTATTTAGCACCGGGACGCGGCAAGTATTTTATTGCCCGTGCGGAAACTTTGCGTTTAGGGCGTAAAGGCTGCACCATGCGTATGACGATGGTCAATGATGAAGATAAACCAATTGCAACGGCAATTGCGTCTTATGCCTATTAAAATCTAAGGTAGGGCGCGAACAATTGTGTTTTGCATAATTGGATGACTGTTTATTTTTGATTAGTTTATTGTTTTAAACATATAAGGAGTTGAGTGATCATCTCCTTTTTTTGTGTGCATGAAGAGTTTTTTGAATTGTGACAGTTTGTAGCGACTTAAGTTTTCTTTAAGTTTAGATTTCTATCTTGAGCATTGAGTTATTTTCTATCCAATGTGATGCACATGATCAAATTTAATTTTGATGCTCAATCATCCAGTCAAACGCATTTTCTGGATGCGAATTTTCATCAGCAAAAAAATAAAAAACAATTCAACGGGTATGCATCTGTAGCGCAGCCGTATAAACCACAAACGAACCCAAAACAGTTGAACCTAGAACAGCCACATTTAGATGTATTACACAGCTATGCCTCGGTGATTCAAGCACACACAACAGCACAACATTTAAATGTGACAACTGTGACCCAAGATGCTAGCAAACAACGCTTGGCATTAGAGCATTTTATTCGAGATAAATACCAAAAAGTCCATCAGGCATCCATAAATACTTTTTCAGACACCTTGTTTGCAGGCTATGTAAACCACGACATGCAAGTGGTGATTGGCATGCAACCATTGGGCGCAAACCAAGCCTTTTTGGAACAGTATTTAGGTGCACCCATTGAAACCATTTTAACCCAATTGAGCCAAGTGCCTGTAACGCGCGCGCAGATTGTTGAAATTGGCAACTTGGCAGCGCAAGACATGAGCAAAGCCAAATTGATGGTGGCTTTTTTGGTCTTTCACTTATCGCAGAACAATGTGTCGTGGGCAGTTTGCACAGGAACAGCAGCAGTGCGCTATGTGTTACAGCAAATGGGTTTGCATTTTCAGGTACTAGAAAAAGCCAACCCCGAAGCCTTGGGCGATGCACAGCATCAATGGGGCAGTTATTACCAACAGAAGCCTTATGTACTGGCGATTGACGTTGCAGCAGCGTTGGCGGTCACGCAACAGCAATATTGTTTTTATGCCTAAGGTTATGCAGAAAGGCGGAAATTGAAAGATGAATGAGTTGTTTGAAAACCTGAATCACTATGCCCAAACAGACCCTGAGCGTGAAGCAATTGTGACGGCACAAACCACACTGAGTTATGCCACATTACAACAACGGATTGAGTTGCTCAGTGCAGAATTGGCAACTTATCAAGTACAGCGTTTGGCGTTGTGGGGTGTGAATCAGGCCGATTGGATTGTGGTCGATTTAGCCGCACGTAAAGCTGCAATGACAGTCATTCCTGTGCCTTTATTTTTTACTGCTGCACAAGTGCAACATTTACTGCAAGACAGCCAAGCGGAGTTGCTGTGTATTTTGACGGATACTGCACAAAGCGATACTCCGTCCAATGTTAACTCGGCTATTGGAAATACTGCTATTCCAGAAGCTTTGTTGGAGATGATTGATGCAGTTCAGGCACAGGTTTTGCCACCATCAGATTTATATCAAGGGCAGTTGTTTCGTCTAAGCGTTGAAACAGCACAACCGCATTTATCCCCAAATTCTGCTGAGCAGCCTACAAAAATTACTTATACCTCGGGCAGTACGGGTACTCCCAAAGGTGTGTGTTTGGCAGAAGCCACCATTAATTCAATTACGTACTCTTTAAGTCAGGCATTGCAAAGCAGCCAGCTTGGGCGGCATTTGTGTCTAATTCCATTTGCAACATTGCTTGAAAATATCGCAGGCGTGTATGTGCCTTTTCACATGGGGCGTGCAGTGGTGGTGGCTGAAGTCAGTCAGTTTGGTTTGCTGTCCAACCATGAGTTTGATGTTTCACGCTTTGTCGATGCCGTGCAGCAATATCATATTGAAAGCGTGATTTTATTGCCGCAAATGCTCAAAGCGATTGTGGAATATATCCATCAACACGGCGATTTGGGCTTGCGCACTTTGAAGTTTATTGCCGTGGGTGGTGGCAAGGTGTCTGCAGATTTACTCAAGCAGTGTCAGCAATTCAATTTACCTGTTTATGAAGGTTATGGTCTGTCTGAATGTGCATCGGTCGTGAGTTTAAACCTGCCTGAAGCTCGCAGAATTGGCAGTGTTGGCCGCGTATTGCCGCATGTTCAAGTCGAAATTGCTGCCAATCAAGAAGTGGTGGTCAAGGGCAATGCCATGTTGGGATATATGCATGAACTTGGGCGTGAGCAGGATGCGGTATCAGCCGATATTCACACAGGCGATGCAGGTTATTTTGATGAAGATGGCTATTTATATATCACGGGGCGTATCAAGCAAATTATTGTCAGCAGTTTTGGGCGCAATATTTCACCAGAATGGGTTGAATCGAACAGTTTGAGTGAGCCTGAAATTCAACAGATTGCCGTGTTTGGTGAAGCGCAGCCGTCATTATCTGCAGTGATTTATGCCGAGGAACATCGTTCAGATGCGCAATTGGCAGCCGCGATTTATCGTGCCAATACCCGTATGCCTGATTATGCCCAAATTAAACACTGGTGCCGTGCTGAACAACCTTTTTCTTTAAATAATCAGATGTTAACCGATAACGGAAAATTGCGTAGAGCAGTCATTCAGCAACAGTATCAGACAGCTTTGGCACATCCTACAACGTATTAAATGGCTGATCTTGGAGATGTTTCACAGATAGACATACCTGTCAGTCATCAATAGAGATAGAGAGAAATCACATGAATATTGCACAACAGCAATTCAAACATTCCCCACAACAAATTAAAGATCGTTTGGTGGAACACGGTTGGGTTTTACTTAGAAATGAACATTATGATGTGAATGCGTTTAGTGGGCTGATGAGCAATATTTGCCAAAAGCTGACCTATGACCCTGCACGTGAAAATGTGACCCGACAATCGCAAAAAGTAGATGCAGGTACGCAGGCAATGGGACTGCATATAGAAAATGGTTCAACCCCAATGCCGCCTGATATTATTTTTTTTTAGTGAAAAAAGTGCTTCGCGTGGTTCGCAGACCACCTTATGTGATGGACATGAGGTATGGAAAAAACTGCCTGATACACTGAAACAGAAATTTGCTGAACCGATGACCATCAGCCGTTACTTACCTAAAGTAATGTGGCAAAAGTATGTGGCAACTGCACTCAATATTGCCGATGCTGCACAGGTCGGGCAGCGGGAACTCGCTCATTTTATTGCGATGATTCCTAGACAACGGATTCGCCCTGCGCATGATGAAGGCGTACAGTACGATTTAAGCATGCCGATGATTCGCCATGACAATTTAAAAGCTGTGCCTGCCTTTGCCAACACCTTGTTGGGGCCTTCTTATAATTACGAAAAGCCGCGTTTTTACTTTGCCGATGGCAGCGAAATCCAAGCGGAATTATTGGAAGAGTTGGCAGAGCGATGCGAGCGTGAAACCTCAGAAATTGACTGGCAAGATGGTGATGTGGTGCTCATTGATAACAAGCGCTTTATGCATGGCAGACGTGAAATATTGGTGCCATTAGAAGATCGTAAACTCTATATTTGTATGGGCTTGGGACTGAATCCTGCATTTTTATAATTGAGTTGTATCGAATATCTTAAAATTGAGAGTATCTTTTATGTCAAATTTAACTGCGGTGATTTTCGGGGCAACAGGCGGGATTGGTCATGCGATTGCGCATCATTTTGCTGAAAAAGGCTTAAACTTAATTTTGGTTGGGCGTAAGCAAGACACCTTGCAACAACTAGAGCAAAGTCTGGCGCAGCAGTATCCTCAGTTGCAATTACACAGTCTGCGTTGTGATTTAATTGATGCCAGCAGTCGTCATGATTTTATTCAGGCACTTGCCGCATTAAAACAGCCGATTCATTACTATATTAACAATGCAGGCATGAATGATTTTCGTCTGTTTGCGCAGCAATCACAGGATACCATTGAGCAAATGATGTTGGTCAATGTGGCTTATCCGCTGCAACTGATTCAGGATGTGATTCCATATATGTCGGACAGTCAGCCGAGTCAGATCATCAATATTGGCTCGACTTTTGGCAGCATCGGCTATCCTGGCTATGTGAGTTATTGCGCCAGTAAGTTTGCCTTGCGTGGTGCAACTGAAGCGTTGGCGCGAGAGTATTGTCAGACTGCCATTCGTTTTAGATATTTCTCCCCACGCGCGACCAATACCAGTATGAACAATCCCGATGTGATTGAAATGAATATCAAAATGGGTACAAAAGTGGATTCACCTGAATTTGTGGCACAAGAACTGTATCAATTTTTACAAACAGACCGTCAATCCTATCAGGTCGGTTATCCTGAAAAAGTCTTTGTCAAACTGAATCAGTTGATGCCTAGCCGAGTCGCAGCTGCCATTCAAAAAGATTTAGACACCATTTATGAATATGCAGATCAAAGCAAAGCGTCCTTTATTCAGCAAACTTCCGCCTCATAAATGATATTTTTTTCGATAACGCCATAAGGTGGTTCGGCTAATGCCCAAGGCTTGTGCCACCAATTCAGTTTGCCCCTGATATTTTTCCAGTAAATCCTGCAGTGTGTCTTTATCTACTTTATTGTTGGTTTTGATGGGCAGCTCAATAGGTTGTGGCGTTGGGGTAGCTGTGGCGAGTTTCAAACTAGCATGCACAATTTCATCGGGTAAATCGTGTTGATCAATTTCCGTTTTACCTGCTGACATGGTCAATGCATACAGCAAGGTATTCTTTAATTCACGCACGTTGCCCGGCCAGTCGTAATTGATTAATACCTTCAGTGCTTGCTCGGTCAAATGTGGCGTGACCTGAAACTGGGCTTGTTGTTGCAAAATAAATGCTGCAATTTTAGGGATATCTTGTTTACGTTCACGTAGTGGTGGCACAAAAATTGGAATCACCCGTAAACGATAAAGTAAATCTTGGCGAAATCTGCCTAAACGCGCTTCTTCACGTAAAGCGCGATGGGTTGCGGTAATAATTCTGACATTCGATTTAATCGCTTTTTCACCGCCCAAAGGGGTGAATTCGCCCGTTTCTAATACTCGCAATAATTTGGCTTGCAGTTCCAGTGGAATTTCTGCAATTTCATCTAAAAATAAAGTACCACCTGCAGCACGTTCAAACACACCTTTATGCTCACGAATTGCCCCTGTAAATGCACCTTTCACATGCCCAAACAATTCACTTTCTAAAATATTGGCATTTAAAGCCGCGCAGTTAATCGCAATAAAGACTTGTGCATGCCGTTGGCTGCGTGCATGTACTGCTTGCGCCACCAACTCTTTACCACTACCAGATTCACCACGCACCAAAACAGGAAACTCAGTAATCGCTACCCGTTCAATAATGGAATACATATGCTGCATTTGTGGCGAATCACTATGGAAAAACTCCGCCAAACTATTTTGTGCTTGGGCAGATGGGGTGAGTGTTTGTGATGACACTGTTGCAACGCTAGGCTGCAGAAAGAATAAACATCCTGTGAAATCGGCTGTATGGACACGAATATTCAGGCTGTGGTAGTGCCATGCCTTAGCACTATTCGGGAGTTGTAGCAGACCTGTCTGTGGTTGTGATGCTGATTGTGATTGTAGTTTTAATTTCAACAATTGGGTTTTTAATGTTTTACCCGTAGCTGCAGAAACAGAAGCGTCTTGTGCATATTCATAAATCCATGTTTGAGCAATGTCGTCATAAACATAGAGCAAACTGTCTGGACAAAGTTGTTGTAAATGAAACAAAAAGCTTTCAAGACTGGCTTGTTGTTCAAAGTCATGTATCGCATTCATAATGTTTCATCTTTTGTTTCATTGGTGATTCAATTGAAACATAAAATGCAACAGATGTGAAACATGGAGGATGATCTAAATTAAACAATATCTCTTAATATATTGTATTTTATTAATATATTTAAAAGAGATTAAGTTGGCACTATATTTGCAAAATTAAGAATAACAAAATATAAAACTCAGTATCTATCTCATGATCTTTCATCAATTTTTTGAAGCTGACAGCTCGACCTATACTTACTTATTGGCATCTGAACAAACCCGTGAAGCGGTGCTGATTGACCCTGTAATTTCAGAGGTTGAGCAATATGCTGCTTTTCTAGAACAGCATGATTTGCAATTGGTGTATAGCTTAGATACGCACGTACACGCTGACCATATTACTGCTGCCAACGAACTCAGAACACGTTTTGGTTGTAAAACTGTATTACATCGTAATTCAGGTGTGGTGTGTGGCGATATTTTCATTACCGATGGCAGCGCCATTCGTGCGGGTGAATTATTGATTGAAGCACGTTATACCCCGGGTCATACCAACGCCTGTACCAGCTATGTGGTCAATGGCATGGTATTCACTGGCGATGCGTTGTTAATTGATGGTTGTGGTCGTACTGACTTTCAGGAAGGCAACCCAGCGACTTTATATGACAGCATTCATCTACAAATTTTTAGCTTACCTGATGACACTTTGGTGTACCCAGGGCATGACTACAAAGGGCGTGTGTCTTCTACCGTTGGGCAGGAAAAACGCAATAACTCGCGTTTAGGACAAGGGCGCACCAAAGCGGAATTTATTACCCTCATGCAGAATTTAAACCTGCCTTATCCAAAACATATTGATGTGGCTTTGCCTGCCAACAAAGTTTGTGGCAAGTGATGTTTGCACAGCACAACATAGTGATGGAATAGGGGGAAATACGCATGTGGATGTTAATCCTAGAAGGCTTGGCGATTGGTACTTTGCTGGGTTTAACTGGGGCAGGGGGCGGTATTCTTGCCGTTCCTGCACTTATGGCAAGTCAGGGCTGGACTGTGGCGCAGGCTGCACCTGTCGGTTTATTGGCAGTCACTTTGGCGGCTTTGGTTGGCACAGTTGAAGGCTTGTTCAAACGTATTGTACGTTATCGTGCTGCATTGTGGATTGCCCTAATCAGTATTCCATCTGCACGTTATGGGGTGCATTTGGCAGGTATTGTGCCGCCCATGTGGTTAACACTGGCGTTCAGTCTGGTCATGTTTATTGTGGCGTATCGTATTTTCTTTAATAAGGTCAACGACCAAACTAATCCACCGTGTAAGGTAAACCAAAACACAGGACGCTTAATTTGGAATGTTAAAACGGCGTCTTTGCTTGGTGGAGTGGGTGTAATTGCAGGCTTGCTGACGGGTTTGTTGGGTGTGGGCGGTGGTTTTATTATTGTGCCGTTATTGCGTAAATTTACCGATTTGGATATGCGCAGTATCGTCGCAACCTCTTTGATGATTATTTTCCTGATTGGTGGCGTGAGTATTTCAGCACACGTTTTAGATGGCTTTCAGTACCCAATGGCAGTCACCATCACCTTTGTTCTGGCATGTATTGTCGGGATGTTACTTGGACGTACTTTGGTACATCGCATGAATAGCAATACTGTACAAAAGGTATTTGCTACGACAGTTATTGGTGTTGCGTTCTACCTCATTTATACAGCGATTATGGCTTAAGTCTGATATTTGGATACTAGGTTTTTACTTTGAACTGCAGTATTGTGAATAGGTAACGTATTGTTAAGTGTAAGAAAAAGCACTAGACCTAGACCAAATTAAAGATTAGCTTAGTTGTATAAGATGACAAGGAGCCAAGAATGAAAAAACATTTATTTTGTGTGGGTGTAGAGTTCCGTAAAGCATCCGATGAAACAGGCTCTTATGCGTATTTGACCGCATATTTAGGCGCAGATGACTTACATGAAGCGATTGATCGCGTTCAGAAACAACTGGAGCAAGAAGGCAATAAAGTATTATTTGTGCGTGGTTGCTGGGTTGTCGATGCCGATTGTGATGATGGTTTCTGCCCAACCGAAGAAAGTAATGCTGCCTCTAAAGCAGACCTGCTGTTCAGTGATGAAATCTATTATGGCAAATTGCAGCAATGGTCTATCAACAATGGCTATGAATACTGAGTAAAATGTTGGCTGAATAAGATGCCGATGGGTTCAGTTTACTGACCTGTGAATATTTAAAAAACCGCGTTTGAATGATTTAAGCGCGGTTTTTTTATTCTTCATCAACCAAATGAACAAGTACATATTTTTCAAACCAGATCGGAAACTCTCCTTTAAAATCTGGATTAATGATCAATGTATCTCCGTTAGTCACTTCACAGATATAAGAAGCCATATTCTTGGTCGCATTACTTGAGTTATCAAATAAATACGCTCGGTCAGATACTTCAATCGCATCAATCAACATGTGCATAGTGCGGAAATAGCGTTCACGGATTTTAATTTCTTCGACTGGATGACCACCATTTTTCACACGTTGTTTAACTCGGTCCACATTAATATCAGGGTCCTCAGTCGTCACAAAGTATAAATAGGTACGATAGCCTTGCGTTTTAGCATCTCGCAAAAACTCGATTTTACTCTCATGAGACATTACGGTTTCAAATGTAAATCCAACCTTAAGCGTAAGTAACTCTTTACGGATGACATCAAGAATTCGGGCTGCGAGGTAGGAATCAATCGTGTTCCCGCTTAAGTCGATTAAGCTTCCATCAATCACAGGATCTACTGAGAGGAGAGGACTTTTGCTTAGAGTACCATCTGCATTTTTTAGTGGTCGACTTGCTTGAGTAAGATAATCAACCAATATGTTTGCATTAATGCGTATATCAAATTGACTTAGATCAAGAATGGGTGTGGCTTTAAGATCGCGCTCAAGGTTGTCAGCATTCAAAAACAATTTAGATAAACGGCTATCTAAACCATTAATCATCGTACTTTTGCCCGATCCATTTGGACCCGCAAACATTCTGATTCGAGGTGTTTTTGGCAACATAAATTATTCTGCAGTAGCCTCTATGTTACGTTTTCTAATTTTAAAGGTTCTGCGACCATTAAACTGGCGGGCTAGATCAGGGTTCCGACCAGATAACTGTTTGATTAAAACTGGTTTGCCATTCGGGGTTTTGCTGACTAAGGCATCATTTTCCACATAAAGTACTCGATCACTGTGAGCTACTGCAATGAAGCGTTCACGCAAAACGTCAGCTGCAGCTGTAGCGATTTCACTTTCATTGGTTCGGTTTCTAGTTGACATATCTAAAACCTCTAGGTGATTAAGTTTCATGGTTAGCGCGTCAATTCTTGGATTAAGAATAAATTGCTCTATTTAATCAATATATGCGTATTTTGATTAAATTCCAAGAACAGTATGAAGCTAGTAAGTATTATATTTTTGCATTTCTGATGCTATCAGAATACCACATCAACCGTTTTTTAGCATTGTGTCGCATGTAACTTGAAATGCAGATATTTTATTGCTTTTGATATTGAGCTAAAACATCAGTTTCCAGCGCTGAAAACTTTAGAGCCTACTTAAAAGGACGTCCTTCGCCTTGTTCTTCATAAGTCACACCATCTCGAATGTGGTACAAGCGTTTAAAGGTAGGGATGATTTTATCGTCATGTGTGACTACAATAATTGCAGTTTGAAATTTTTCTGCCATTTCGTGTAATAAGCGAATCACGGTCATCGCGCGTACACTATCCAATGGTGCAGTGGGTTCATCGGCTAAAATCACAGGCGGTTGATTAATCAAACCACGTGCAATGGCGACACGCTGTTGTTCACCACCAGACAATTGCCCAGGCATGGCATGTACCCGATGCTGCACATCGAGCGCCGTTAAAATTTCCAATGCGCGGGCGCGGGCAATGTCATTGGCTATGCCTGCCAACATTGGCAGCAGCGCTACATTATCCAAAACATTTAAAAAAGGAATTAAGTACGGGGTTTGGAACATAAAACCAATTTTGTCGCGGCGTAAGGCACTTAAGTCTTTGACTAACCAACGTTGATCAAAAATCACCTCATCGCCCAAAGTCATGCGTCCTTCGGTAGGATCAATCACTGCACCTAAACATTTGAGTAAGGTACTTTTGCCCGAACCTGAGGGGCCAATCAGCCCAACTACTTCACCGGGCGCAACCTGCATATTGACATCTTTTAAGGCATAAAAGGCATTGTCACCTTGTCCAAAACGCTTTTTTAAACCTTCAATTAAAATGCCGTGTGTCATGTTATCCCCCAATTGCTTCGGCAGGGTCAATACGCAGTGCCATCCGAATTGCAACCAAACTGGCTAACATGCAAATCAGCATCACCGCAATAAATCCAAAAATAGAATCTTGCGGAACCAATAAGACATATTTCGGGAAATATGGTGCGGCAAAGGTTGAACTGATTTTACCAACAGCAAACCCAATTAATCCAAGCGCGAGTGCTTGTTGCAAGATCATCCAAGCGATTGTGCGATTGCGTGTGCCAATTAATTTTAAGACCGCAATTTCACGAATTTTGTCCATAGTCAGGGTATAAATAATAAATGCCACAATCGCGGCGCTGACCAAGGCCAAAATCACCAAAAACATGGCAATTTGTTTGGCAGATGTGGCAATCATTTTGCTGATTAAAATGTATTCCATCTGCAGGCGGGTATAGACTGTCAGTTGTTGCCAACGCTGAATATGGGCAGCTGTTTCTTCAGCCGAAGCGCCTGCATTTAAACGGACTAAAATGGCGTTTACATAACGGTTGCTGCTTTGTGCATTGAGTACGCTTTCAAGCAAGTCAGGATAAGCAGGGCGATTATAAATCGGGTTTTCTGCAGTTCGTCTACGGTCTTGTAAAATGGCAGCATTGTCCTTTTGGAATTGCGCCTGTTGTGCATCTTTCAGCGGAATAAAAATCATCGGGTCACCACCCGAAGACACCATGCGTCGGGTTAAACCCACCACGGTAAAGGTGTTACGACGGATTTTAATACGATCACCCAACTTTAATCCCGTACTAATGTCGGCTACAGCTTCATAGTGTCCACGAGTCAATTGACGTCCTGCCAACAAGTGTGGTGGCCACCCCAAGTTATTCCACGCATGTTCACCTGTTTGAATCCCGACCACCATCGAGCGAATATCTTTGTCTTGATGATGCACTTGCATGGTCAAATAAGTAATATTTGAAGCATGCGCCACCCCAGGCATATTCATCACACTACGATATAAATCATCACGTACACTTGAAGGTTCTGCATAAGGACCAAGCGTATCTTGCTGTACAACCCATAGGTCAGCACCACTGTTATTCAGCAGGGCTTTGGCATCATCTACCATGCCGCGATACACACCAGCCATAATTAAGGTCACACCAATCAGCAAGCCGAGTCCAAAGCCAGTAAATACAAATTTACCCCATGAATGGAAAATATCACGACCTGCTAGACTAATCATTTAGCTGCTCCTGCAAGTTGCTTCACAACCCGTAAACGGTTTTTGGCATGCAGTGGTTTTTCGCTATACAGTACCACTTGATCATTTTCAGATAAGCCTGCGAGCACTTGCACATCGCCCGCTAAATTTGAACGTCCCAATTGAACTTCAACAAATTGTGGTTTTTCTGCTGCAACTTCCCACACCCCCACTTGGTTATCGATACGGTGAACTGCCGCATTGGGAATGGTTAAACTGCGTGCCAATGGTGCGAGGCTGATGGTGACTTCTGCTAACTCACCCAAAGGCGGAAGAGGCGTTGGTGGTTGATTAAAAACCACCTTGGCTAAAATTTCTTCGGTAATGGCATCGGCACGGGGTTCTACCCATAACACATGACCTGCCAAAGCATTATTTTGCCGTGAACGTAAATGAATTTGAGCAGGTAAACCTGCAGCTAAACCAATCGCACTGGATTGATCGAAACGGGCATTCATCCAAATGGAGTTAGGATCGACAATTTCTAGTACTGTTTGACCTGCCACGACTGTTGAACCCGGTTCTGCATAACGTGCAGTGACGACACCTGCGGCTGTGGCCACTAAATTTAAATTATCGCGCTGTGCTTGTAAGGTGTTTAAGTCTGCGCGTGCTTTATTGAGTTCTTGTTGCATCGCGCTGAGTGCCGCCGTTGCCAAATCGAGCTCTTGTTGTTTAATGGCTAAAGATTCTTGGCTGGTGGCATTGATTTTGGCCAGTTGTTGATAACGCTTGACTTGTTGCTGCGCAAAATTTTGACGGATTTGAGTGTCTTGTTGCTGAGCGGTAATTTTTTGGATTATCGCACGTTGAGCCAATAAACGATCTTCCAAATCGACAGGATCCATTTCGCCTAACAGTTGTCCTGCTTGTACGTTATCGCCAATATCTACTTTTAAGTTTTTTAAGCGACCTGCTGCAGTTGGGCCAATTTTATAGTTATAACGCGCTTCAACGGTAGCTATGCCAAACAGGCTAGGTTGAATGGATTGATATTTGGCTTGCGTGAGGGTGACGTTGACAGGGGCAAATGGGCCTGTGCGTAAGACTACGTAAATTAACAATAAAACCAAAGCTACAATGACCACAATCACGGAAATCGTTCGCTTGCCTAAGGGAAATACCTGCATGTGTACTCCGCATAATTTTTTATCAATTAAGGAGAATATAATCTATTTTGTTATTGTGCGGGAGAGTTATTCGGTTTGGGGGATGAAAGCGAAAAATGTTTGGAGATGAATAAACCGTCCAATAAAAAGGCTTAAATCCTAAAAGTGGATTTGAACCTGTATTGTGCAAAAGTGAGCAATCCTGATCATTTTTCGTGAAGTTTTACCTCAATTTGATAGTCGTCTTGGGTCACTTTAATTTTATGGTCTTTATATTTACGTTTGCTTGGCGAGAGTGCAGAGCTAGTCACTGCCTTATGGAAATCACTATCTGACATGAAAAAATAATAAGCCTTATAGCCCAATAATATTTTCTCAATTTTATTGCCTTTAGTCTGAGCATCACTGATCAATGAATTTAGATACTTTAAGCTGATGTTTGCTGACATTCCTGAACCTTAAAATATAAAGTTGAAATTTCTAAGAATTTATAAGCAACAAACATTACAAATTTATGACAAGGGTTGTTTGAGAGATGTACTTCGCTTCAGGTCATTATAGATCTAAAAGTTGTGGGTCAAATTGACGCAATTTTGACCCAATTTATTCAAATTTGGGTCAATTTGTTCTGGATAGCATTGGACGCAAAACCCATAGAAAAAGCCTTAAACACTGATGTTTAAGGCTTTTTTAGTCATATTTAGTTATGTAACTTCATATGAATTTAAGAATTTGGTGGAGATGGCGGGAGTTGAACCCGCGTCCGCCAACACTACACTCGAGAATACTACATGCTTAGATATCGTCTATTGTTTTAACACTCTAAGACCCGACGAACAGGGTTTAAAGTGCGATCCTCTAAGTTTGGTATAAAGTCCCGAGGCTCAACTCTATACGGACTTGTGTGCGTGCGCTTCAGTCGGGTTCACTGACCACAAGTATTCAGTGAAGCGGACAAGCGGCCCTTAGGCAGCTAGAGCGTAAGATTCGTCGTTTGCGACTATTTTAATGCAAATTTGATTTACGAGAGAAAATGCGCTCTCGGCATGCATCTATGAGCTTCATCATCAGCGTCGAAGCCAATAACATCCCCATATCACAGCGCAATCATAGCATAGCTGGCAAAAATTACGATGTATTTTCTGCACAATTACACATTTCGATGCGCTTAGTTACATAATTGCGCTAATATTTTATTTTTCAAGTCAAACACAATAAAAAATATGAGTTATTTACTGGCACTCGATCAAGGCACAACTTCTAGTCGCGCCATCATCTTCAATGAACACGGACAAGTTCAGGCAACGGCACAACGAGAAACCCATATTCAGACCCCACATTCAGGTTGGGTGGAACAAGATGCCCAAGAAATCTGGTCAAATCAAATTGCTGTGGTGCAACAGGCTCTGGCGACTGCAGGTATTTTGGCTAAAGACATTTGCGCAATTGGTGTGACCAATCAACGTGAAACCACAGTGGTGTGGGATAAACGCACAGGCAAACCATTAGCGCCTGCAATAATTTGGCAAGATCGTCGTGCGGCTGATTGGTGTCATCACTTGATTCAAAATAATCAGATGCAATTGATTCAGGAAAAAACAGGTCTGCGTATAGATCCGTATTTTAGTGCAGGCAAACTGGTGTGGTTGCTTGAGCATGTCGATGGATTAAAAGCATTGGCACAGCAGGGGCATGTGGCTTTTGGCACCATCGACAGTTGGTTAATCTGGAATTTGACCCAAGGCGCAGAGCATGTCATTGAAGCGAGTAATGCTTCAAGAACGATGTTGATGAATTTACATCACCAAACTTGGGATGAAGAATTGCTGGAATTATTTCAAATTCCCGCATCAGTTTTACCTAAAATTATTGCATCCGACAGCTATATTGCAGATACCGCAACGGGTTTATTGGGGGCGAATATCCCAATTACAGGTATTTTAGGCGATCAGCAGGCGGCGTTGTTTGGGCAATCGTGCTTTGAAGTTGGTACAGCAAAAAATACCTACGGCACAGGCTGTTTTATGTTGTTTAATACAGGCAATCAGGTGCAATTTAGCCAAAATAAGTTACTCACTACTTTGGCGTGGCAATGTCAAAATCAAACCCATTTTGCCCTTGAAGGCAGTGTTTTTATGGCAGGTGCTGTAGTGCAATGGCTGCGCGATGGTTTGGGTATTATCCAAAAAAGCAGCGATGTGGAACAACTTGCCAATAGTGTAACTTCTAGCGATGGTGTAGTGCTAGTTCCTGCATTTACAGGGCTTGGTGCGCCACATTGGGACAGTGAAGCGCGAGCGCTTTTATGTGGAATGTCACGTGGCACCAACAAGGCACATATTGCCCGTGCTGCCTTGGAATCCATTGCATTTCAGGTGTCGGATGTACTCACTGCGATGCAATCCGATTTAGATCATCCACTGAAAGAGCTTCGAGTCGATGGTGGTGCTAGTCAAAATGATATGTTGATGCAATTCCAAGCCGATATTTTAAATGTGCCTGTGTTACGTCCTAAAATGTTGGAATCAACCGCTTGGGGAGCAGCAGCTATGGCAGGTTTAAAGGCGGGTGTATTTTCTGACTTATCTGAAATTTCAGCATCTTGGCAGTTAGATCGGGTATTTGAACCCCAAATGAATGAAGCAGAGCGTGCAGAACATTTAGCGCGTTGGCAACAAGCCTTAAAACGTGCTAAGTCAGACTTATAATCAGCGCTATTTCTAAAATAACGCTAAGTTGAAATAAATCTTTAAACCACAAGCCTCATCAGCAAAACTTTTGAGGCTTGTAGCTGTTTTTTCGTTACTTTGATCTTTTAGATTACGCCTTACATTGCCTCACGTTGAGCTTCATCTTCTAGATAACTTTCCAGAGAATCATCTAGTGCATAAAGCCATGGTGTGTGATGCGGTTTAGCCATTTTTCCTGTCATCACTGAGCGATAAACTTTATCTCTAAAGCCCATAATATTTTCTTTTTTATGCTTTTTCCATTGCATGAAAATATCGTGTACTGCATCAATATTGAAAGATGGATAGTCGGTCTGCGCAATCAGGCGTTTGATGTAATCCCCTTGGAAACGTGCAGATTGTTCATCGCTGATTAAGCGTTGTTCTTTTTCATGCAAGGTTTGGGTATGGCTTTGCATTTCATCTGTACTTGGCAATGCAATTTTGCCTAAAATCACATCGCGGACAAACCATGCCTGCGCATCGAACATATTGAAGGTGTACCATTGATCTTGCATGCCTAAATAGAACAAACGAGGATTCTTTTCCCAAACCACACCTTGATATAAACCTAGTGGATAAAGGCAGTTATGCGTTCTGAGGCGCAAGCCATCTTCAATAAACGGGAAGTGGTGTAAATAGCCCGTACATAAAATAATGGCATCAATTTTGGCCGATGTTCCATCACCAAAATAAGCAGTATTTTCATCTACACGCAATAACTGTGGCTTTTCAGACCAGTTTTTAGGCCATTTAAAGCCCATGGCTTTGCTACGATAGCAACTGAAAATTTGCTTGGCGCCGTATTTATAACATTGTGAACCAATGTCTTCGGCAGAGTAGCTGCTGCCGACCAATAATACAGATTTGCCTTTAAATTCCAGCGCATCACGGAAGTCGTGTGCGTGCAAAATGCGACCATGGAATTGATCAAAGCCTTCATAAACAGGAACGCGTGGGGTAGAGAAGTGTCCAGATGCAACAACAACATAATCAAATTGTTCTGAATAATGCTGTTGTTGTGCATAATCTTCAACATCTACCGTGAATTTTTGTGTTGTTTCATCATAGGCAATGTGCTGAACGGCACTATTGAAACGGACTAAATCTTTGACCTGTGCTTTTTCTGCACGACCTTTGATGTAATCCCACAGTACTGCACGTGGCGGATATGAAGCGATTGGTTTTTTGAAATGTTCATCAAAAGTATAATCGGCAAATTCTAGCGCTTCTTTAGGGCCATTTGACCATAAATAACGGTACATGCTGCCGTGGACAGGTTCACCATGTTCATCTATACCTGTGCGCCAAGTATAGTTCCAGAGTCCACCCCAATCATTTTGTTTTTCGAAACATACAATTTCAGGAACTTGTAGACCTTTGGCCTTTGCTGACTGAAACGCTCTTAATTGGGCCATGCCGCTTGGGCCAGCGCCAATAATTGCAATTCGATCCATTGCTATCTCCATTAGTTTTTGAGTTCTTAATTACTTCTCCAATTTTGAGTGACACAATTCAGGATTTTAAATATCCGCATTATAAAAATAAGCAAATACAATCCTAAATTTAGAGATCAAGTAGATCTTGTCAAAATAGGATGTGAATTAAAAAAATAGAAAAAATAAAACACACTAAAGACAGTAAAAATTGCTTAAGCAACTCATCTTTATAAAAAAATGTGTTTTACAAGAAGCATGATCTTATCATAATTTTTGATTAATTTTGGTTTTGCTTAGTTGTAAAAGTGAATTTAAAGTCATTGCTGTTGTTGTTTTGGTTTGATCAATTGGTATATTTTATTGATTTTTATAGAGAAAATAAGATGAAAATTTAAAGCTAATTTTTATCTCATTTTGCCCAATATAAAGGTGATTTTGATGAGATTGTTGCAAAATCTACAATGATATACAGAGGATTGAAAACTGAATCTTAGGCAACATTTTCAGAGAGCCATACCCGAAGTGGACTTCTGAAAAATTAAAAGGATGCTGTGATTGATAGGTGTAATGAAAGTTTAGTTTTTATAAGCCATGAAAGCAGTAGCGTATTTATCAAGCTTTATCTAATGATTGAATGTGCTTTGCGTACATTCAATCATTAAAGTTTGTGGCGACTCAGTAATTAAAGTTTACGCCACACCTTATTTTCATCTTCTAAAGAGACAGTAAAGTTAAATTCGTCGTCTACGGTAACCAAGTAGGAGTTAGGATTAACCAATAAAACTTTTAAAATTGTACCTTGCTCGAATTCAATTGGTGCGCAGTTTTCTTTACGTAGAACAATAGGTTCAAGTAGCTCAATAGCAATGTTTTCTGTTGGAGATTCCATACCGCACCCTAAATGAGTTATTTTTAATCAACTGTATTATATAGTAAATTGATGAATAATCTACACAAAATCGTAAATTTGTGTCGGGTTTAAATATTTTGTACTTGAATTGTTGGTCAAAAAATCGCAATAAATTTGCCCAATACTTCATAATTTGACATTTTAAAAATATAAGAAATTGAAATTTGATGTAATTTCTTAGATGAATGGCAAATGAACAGCGCAGTAAAATATAGCCGATTGATGAAATTTACAGTTTTCAGTATAAAAATAAAATTATTGCTGAAAAAACAGCGTATAAAGTATAAAAGTTAAAGTATCCATTCACGCTTTTTTAAGTGGTGAAGGCACTGGGTTTTACATTCCAATTTAAAAAATAAAGGCTTTTTGTCTGCATGTTTAAGTCATTTTTTCCAAATCCAAAGTGGTTTTTTATTTCATTGCTTGTTTGGTTCGCGATCAATCTGGCTTTATGGTACTCGGGCGGTAGCGCATGGGGTAGTTGGATTGGCTTCCCGCAAGGCTATGCCGAAGCAACATTACCCATCGATGTCAGCCGTTTTTGGTCACCTGCATTTTTATGGTTTTATCTGTGGTTTTTTGTGGCAACGACGCTGTTTGCCATTTTCTGGAAACTTAAAGCAAATCACCCATGGCAGCGCTGGTCGGTATGGGGATCGGCATTCATCCTGTTTAATATTTGGTTTGGGGTACAAGTCAATGTTGTGGTGAATGCCTGGTACAACCCATTTTATGACCTGATTCAAAAAATGCTCAGTAGTGGCGGTGGAGATGTCAATGAACTCTATGCAGGTGTGCTGACCTTTTTATACATCGCCATGGTGGCAGTGACCTTAATGGTTTTGAATTTATTTTTTGTTAGTCACTATGTTTTTCGTTGGCGTACGGCAATGAATAATTATTACACCGCACATTGGGAAAAACTCAGACATATTGAAGGGGCTTCACAGCGTATTCAAGAAGATACCATGCGCTTTGCCAGAACCATGGAAACTTTAGGGGTAAATTTAGTCGAAGCCCTAATGACTTTGTTGGCATTTTTACCTGTGCTGTTTAGTTTGTCTGTGCATGTCAAAGCCCTGCCTATAGTGGGGGAAATTTCGTATGCCTTAGTTTGGGCTGCAGTGGGTTGGGCAGTATTTGGTACAGTGGTGTTAATTGTGGTGGGTGCGAAGTTACCAGGTCTGGAATTTAATAACCAAAAAGTTGAGGCGGCTTATCGTAAAGAATTGGTTTATGGTGAAGATCACGCTGAACGTGCTGATCCGCTGAGTTTAAAAGAACTGTTTAGCAAAGTGCGTTTGAACTATTTCCGTTTATATTTCCACTATGCCTATTTTAACTTGGTACGCATTTGGTACATGCAATTGGACAATATTTATGGTTTATTTGTGTTGTTCCCAAGTATTGCCGCAGGGGCTATTACATTGGGTTTGATGATGCAAATTGCCAACGTATTTGGCAAAGTCCGTGAATCTTTTCAGTATCTGATTGCATCTTGGCCAACCATTATTGAGCTCTTGTCTATTCATAAGCGTTTAAAAGCATTTGAATCGACCTTGGATCAATAGTTTTGATGGCGACATTCATAAGTGTTGTGGATGTCGCGTTCGCATGTTTAGAGTGGTGACTGCCAAATATAAATTGATCTGAACAGTTGTATAAAAATAATACTGGTGCTAGTGTTCAAAATCATAAAAAACTGTGATGAATTGGATTGTTTTATAAAAATATCAAACGCGATTCAAATAAAACGATGATTATTTAACTATAAAATCAAGGTGTTAGATTTGTTATTTTCCGCTAATTCATATATTTTCATTCCTATAAAAACAATTGAGAATTGAAACGTGACCTGCAAAAAATTACTCTTGATTGGGGGAATTGGCAGCCTATTATTTGGTTGTGCAACAGTTGATCAATTTAGCCCAAATTCGGTGAAGCATTTTGCATCTGCACAAGAACTGATTGTTCAAAAAAACTTAAATCAGCCCAGTGGTGCCGCTAAAGAATATGTCTATTATTGGGGGCCACAGCGCAAAGATCAGCCTGCTGAATCTATGATTCCACGTAAATATATGGGCAGCTATTGTCAGTCACAACATGGACGCTTAACGCTTGCCTATAAAAGCTCAATGAGTTTAGTTAAAAATGCATGGTCTAAAAAATTACTCAATACTTATCGAGATGTAAAACAGGGGATTGGGGCATACCGTTGTGTAGCTAATCAGGGCGAAAGTTGGATTGTGTCTATCGAGCCTGTGGCAGAGCGCCAGTTGGAACAGCGTGGTGAAGCGCGAGTAGTGAGTTTGGTCACTAAAATAATGTCTGAAGATGAAGCACGACGTTTTTACCGCGCGGTTTCTACACCTGCAAAGGCTGCACCTAAAGCAGCTCAAAGTAATCCAAAAACAACAAATGCAACCAAAGTTGCTGAAATGAAAGAAAAACCTGAAGAGAAAAAAGAGCCTGTAGTTGCGCCAGTAAAAACAGCTCCACCACGCGTGGTTGAGACACCACAACAGCAACAGACACGTTTATATGTGGCGGCACGTCGTGATTTAAACAGTGGGCGTAATCAAATTAATGCCTGTAATAATGCGCAACGTGCTTATAACTATGGCAAGTTACAGGGCGCAGAGGGTACGCGTATTTATACAGAATCTGGCATGTTGGTGGCACGTTGTTTAACCAGTGTGTCGAGTTATCGCAGTCGTTTTCCAAACGCAGAAGTGCAAGCCAAGCGCATTTTGCAGAATTTAGCCAAAAATTATAATCACGCAGGGGCTAAGAATATGTTGAGAGGCATGAAGTGAGGAGCGCATAATTTCTGATCTGCTCTTCATTTTAAAATTTAAATATTTATCTCTCCCTTGCACCGCAGTGCAGTTTATCACTGGTGTTTGTTTTAAAGACCTTTCCAATATCCAATATTAAATTTTTTTAGGCATTTAATGGGTAATGGGAGCTACTTCTCCCACTGGGATGAGTAGTACTACTGCGCAAGGGGGAGGGTAATTTAAAAGAGAAAACTAAATAAGATCAGGATAAAACTGCTCAAATTCTTGATTCACCGCTTCCCCACGTAATAAATAGCCTTTGGGTTTGATATAACTATAAATTTCCCGTGTTGGCTGTTCATGCCAACCAATATTAAAAGCACACAGTTTTGGGAAAAACTGCATATAACTATAGTTCAAGTGGTTATGAATCCAATAGGCGAGTTGTTGCCAGTTGGATTGGTCTTTTTCATACAGTTCTAGAAATGAAGGAATGACTATACACGCCGTTGCGCCGTAGCCTTTTTCGTCAGGATAGTCCCAAATATGGCTTGCAAAGTTTTTCTCATTGCTCGCGCAGTTGTGTCCTTTTTCATTGCCAAGTTGGTTGACGCTTGGTGAACGGTACGCGGAACGAATGGCAATACGTCCAAACTTTTCTTGCAGTGGTTCAAGTAGTTCTTCGCAGAGTTTTGAGCCCGTACGAATCGCAATGTCAGGATGGTCGGGGAAGTTAGGTACACCGTACCAATTTGCGATTTCGCTATAGAGGAAATCGCGCATAAAAAATGACTTTGAAAGTTGAATTCGTCCTAAGTCTTCGAGTTTGGCGATGGAGGATACTTTTTTGATGGTCATATTTTAAAGTTTTCTAATCGATTTTTGATATATTTTGCTGAATTTTCAATACTTGGATAAACCGTTCTTTGGTTGATGTTGAGTAAATCTAATTCATCTAATATTGGCTTTTTATCATCTTTTTTTATTCTGACTTTATGAACGGTGAAATCATTATTACCATGTTCTGGTATTGCTTCTGCATCTAAACCAAAGATTAGAAAAGAGCCTGATTGAGCAATAATTCTTTCTTGGTTTAACCGACCTTTTACACAGAAGGTATTTTTAAGATCTTTGATTTCAATTCTAGGTTTGAAGTATGGTTTTTCATTTAATATACAGTGTAAGTATTGTTCATAAACTTTCTGATTAAGATCAGACTCATTTAGAAGGGTTTTGGTTGAGTCGTTTTTTTGGCAATTAATAATATATTGGGATAGTTGATCTTTCTGATTAGAAGTAAGTTTTGCTAAATTTGTTAAACAAGAAATTTTATCAGAATCATAAAAACATATATCTGTTTTTTTTACGGAAATTATTACAACTTCAGCATCTTCATTGTGGTTTAAATTTTCACAAGCAAAGTAGAGTGCAGTTAATGGATTGCTAGATATATCAAGCAATCTAGTTGGCATTCCATAATGTTGCATTCGTGTGAGGATGTCAAAACCACTGATGTCATTACTGAATGAATTAGGTTCCATTGTGAGTAATTCACGGAATAACAGATGTTCACCTTCTAAATAAATTTTTCCTTTGCCACTGGGATCTTCACGTAAAAGTGATGGTAATAATTGGTACGAAAATTTTCCATGACCTCTATAAAAGACTTCGCTATTTTCTTTTTTGCTAGCAATGAATGTATTTATATCTTTAATTCTTTCTATATAAGTAGAAATACTATTTATATATGGTGGTGTAACAATAATTTCAGCTTCTACGCTAAAACTAGTTTCAATTGATACATTTATATGACCAATAATTTGAGGTGGACTTAGTAAGTCAATATTTTGATTTGGAAAAGTTTCTTTTATCTCTTCTAAATTTGAAAAGATATTAAGAGGTGCTAATTTTTCAAATAAATTAGAATTTTTAATCGCCCAATGTGTTCTGGTTTTTTCCCAACCCTCAAATTTTAATGCTTTTTCTAATTCTTCTAAATCACAAATATAAGTATATCTATTAGTATGTCCCTCTTTAGGTTTTAATGTTGATATTTTATCTGATAGTAATCTAAAAGTTGCGGTTATAGTATTATTATCATTATTTAACTTTGTCTCTCGTAATTCTGCTATTGCCACAAAATCTTGAAAGTTTTCAAAACAGATAAAGCAAGGGAAGTTACGTAAGATTAGTAAAGACTCTTCTGTTAGTTCTTTGAATTTTAATCGAATAGGCTCATCTGTATATTCAGCGAAACGACTGGTACTATAAGTAATGGATATAAAATTATTATCTAAAGTATCTATTTCTTGTTCTGAATAGCACTGTAGTAGATTGAAGTAAGCCATAAAAAACCCCGCATTGTGCGAGGTTTTTTATAACATGAAATCAAATGATTAGCGAATAAATCAACCAATCAATTTCTTCATCAACTCATTCACTTGCGCAGGGTTGGCTTTACCTTTCGCAGCTTTCATGACTTGACCCACAAGACCGTTGAAAGCTTTCTCTTTACCAGATTTATACTCTTCAACCATCTTCTCATTGGCAGCAAGTACGTCTTTAATAATTGCTTCAATCGCGCCTGTATCAGTTTCCTGTTTCAAGCCTTTTTCCGCAATAATTTCGTCCGCAGATTTGCCTTCGTCCCACATAAAGCCGAATACTTGCTTCGCGATCTTACCGTTAATCGTGTTGTCCACAATACGCGCGATCATACCGCCAAGTTTCTCGGCAGATACAGGAGAGTCTGCCAAATCTAAGCCTGCTTTATTTAAAGCACCTGAGAATTCACCCATTACCCAGTTTGCAGAAACTTTACCTTGAGCCGCACCACCAGCCGCAGCAACTACAGCTTCGTAAAACTCTGACATTTCACGAGTCAGTGTCAGTACGTGAGCATCGTACTCAGTCACACCAAAGTCCGCCACGAAACGTGCACGACGAGCAGCAGGAAGCTCAGGCATAGTTGCTTTAATGGCTTCAATTTGCGCATCTGGAATCACCACAGGCAACAAATCTGGATCAGGGAAGTAGCGGTAATCGTTCGCTTCTTCCTTCGAACGCATTGAACGCGTTTCCATCTTCACAGGGTCAAACAAACGTGTTTCCTGATCAATCGTACCATCCCATTCCAAGATTTCCATTTGACGTTCAATTTCAACATTGATCGCTTGTTCAATAAAGCGGAATGAGTTCAGGTTTTTAAGTTCACAACGTGTACCGAAGGGTTGACCCGGACGACGTAACGACACGTTACAGTCCGCACGGAACGAACCTTCAGCCATGTTGCCGTCAGAAATACCCAACCAACGAACCAGTGTGTGAATCGCTTTAATGTAAGCAACCGCTTCTTCAACCGAACGCATATCGGGTTCAGATACGATTTCCAATAAAGGTGTGCCTGCACGGTTTAAGTCAATACCTGACATGCCTTCAAATTGGTCGTGAATCGATTTACCTGCATCTTCCTCAAGGTGTGCACGGGTTACGCCAATGCGTTTGGTTGTGCCATCTTCAAGTTGGATGTCGATATGACCCAAGCCTACAATCGGGTTATCCATCTGGCTGATCTGGTAGCCTTTTGGAGAATCCGGGTAGAAGTAGTTTTTACGTGCAAATACAGAGGCTTGGTCGATGTAGGCATCAATACCCAAGCCAAAACGGATTGCCAAATCCACCACTTCTTTATTCAACACAGGCAAGACGCCCGGCATAGCTAAATCAACAAGGCTGGCTTGCGTATTTGGGTCTTGACCAAATTCGGTTGATGAGCCCGAGAAAATTTTAGAATTGGTTGCAAGCTGAGTGTGAATCTCAATACCAATTACGACTTCCCAACCATCAATCAGGTTTGATTTTGGTTTAGCAGTATTCTTCGCCATTATGCGTTCTCCTCAGCAATTGCAGCGCGTTGAGTATGCCAATCGGTCGCTTGTTGATACTGATGTACCACAGATAACAGTTGTGATTCAGACCAGTAATTGCCAATCAATTGTAAACCTACAGGCAAGTGATCTTGGTCAAAACCAACAGGCGCACTAATTGCAGGTAAGCCCGCTAAGTTCACCGCGATGGTGTAAATATCACCCAAATACATTTCAACAGGGTCTAAAGACGCGCCAATTTTGTAGGCAGTTGTTGGTGCAGTTGGTGCTGCAATCACATCGACCTGTTCAAAGGCTTTTAAGAAGTCTTGCTGAATTAAACGACGGACTTTTTGTGCTTTCACGTAGTAAGCATCGTAATAACCCGCAGAAAGAGCATACGTACCAATCAAGATACGACGTTGCACTTCTGCACCAAAACCTTCAGAACGCGAGCGTTTGTAGAGGTCTAAAATATCTTGAGGATTTTCTGCACGGTAGCCATAACGCACACCATCGTAACGAGAAAGGTTAGATGATGCTTCTGCAGGGGCAATCAGATAGTAAGTTGGCACGTAGCTTTCAGTCATGTTGAGATCAATCTCAACCAATACTGCGCCCAATTCTTCTAATTTTTTTAGTGATTCTTCAACACGTGCTTTCACCGCAGCATCTAAACCAGCCACATTGAAGTATTGTTTCGGAATACCAATGCGTAAGCCTTTGAGCGTTGTTGCATTCAGGTTCGCCACATAATCTTCAACCGCTTTATCCATAGAGGTTGAGTCTTTGGCGTCATGACCAGCCATTACATTCATTAAATATGCGCAGTCTTCTGCAGAGCGTGCCATTGGGCCTGCCTGATCTAAAGATGATGCATAAGCGATGATGCCGTAACGTGAAACACGTCCGTAAGTTGGTTTGAGACCAGTCAAACCACAGAAAGACGCAGGCTGACGGATTGAACCACCTGTATCTGTACCTGTAGCAAATGGTGCAAGGTCAGCCGCCACGACAGCAGCAGAACCACCTGACGAACCACCCGGTACATGGTCAAGTGCCCATGGGTTTTTGGTCGCGCCATAGAACGAACTTTCAGAGGTTGAACCCATTGCGAATTCGTCCATGTTCACTTTACCCAAAGTGACCAAACCTGCATTTTTACCTTGTGCCACCACAGTTGCGTCATAAGGCGAGATAAAATTGTCCAGCATTTTTGAACCCGCAGAGGTTTTAATGCCTTGGGTACAAAAAATATCTTTATGTGCAACAGGAATACCTGTCAGTGCTGTCGCTTGACCCGCCTGACGTAATGCATCGGCTGCATCCGCCTGTGCCAGTGCTACTTCATTGGTCACGGTGACATAAGAGCGCACTTGCGGATCAATTTTGGCAATACGTTTTAAATAATGTTCTGTTAGTTCGCGAGAGGAGAATTTGGCTGCCGCTAAACCCTCAGAGATTTCACGAATCGATAAGCGATGTAAATCTGTCATGAGAAAAATTCTTTTACCTTTTTATGAAGTCAAAATGTAACAGCCGAATAAATTATTCAATCACACGTGGAACAAGGTACAAGCCATCCTGAACTGCAGGGGCAACAGCTTGATATTGCTCACGATGATTCTGTTCGGTTACGACGTCTTCACGTAATGGTTGAGGGTGGTCAAATGGGCTTTTTAAAGGCTCAACGTCATCGGTATTTATGCCTTTTAAGCTTTCCATCATGCCTAAAATTTTATTTAGACTTTGAGCATACTCAGCAGATTGCGTATCATTGAGTTTAAGACGAGCAAGATGGGCAATTGCTGAAACTGTTTGTGCATTTAAATCTGCAGAATGCTGAGCATCCGAGGTAGACATAACATCACCTAAAATCAGTATTAATAAAAAATTTCAAAATATCGTGCGTTATAATAAGCGATTGACTTGTTCAACGCACCACATTTAGTTAAAGTTGCCAACTTGCGTCCACATAAAGTTTAATCGAGAACGACTCCGTGATTCTAAAACGACTAATTGGCTTGTTTTCGCCAGACCTAGCCATTGATTTAGGTACAGCAAATACACTTATTTATGCGCCAGGACGAGGCATTATATTAAATGAACCGACAGTTGTGGCAATTCGTCACAGCGGTTCACAGAAAATTGTTGCCGCAGTCGGTCTTGATGCCAAACAAATGTTGGGTCGTACCCCTGCAAACATTTCTGCAATTCGCCCAATGAAAGATGGTGTTATCGCTGATTTTGAAGTGACTGAAACCATGCTGAACCAATTTATTGGCAAAGTGCATGAAAAACGTTTATTCCCACCTGCACCGCGTGTAGTGGTGTGTGTACCATGCAAATCTACTTTGGTAGAGCGCCGTGCCATTCGTGAAGCCGTGTTTAATGCGGGCGCACGTGATGTACGTTTAATTGAAGAGCCAATGGCAGCAGCAATTGGTGCAGGTATGCCTGTCGAGCAAGCTTGTGGCTCAATGGTGGTAGATGTTGGTGGTGGCACGACAGAAATCGCGATTATTTCATTACAAGGTTGTGTTTATTCAGATTCATTGCGTATTGGTGGCGATGTGTTTGATGAGCAAATCATTAACTACGTGCGCAAGGCACATGGTTGTGTGATTGGTGAAACCACAGCAGAAACTATTAAGAAAGAAGTTGGCATGGCATTGCCAGATGAAGGTGCTAAACCACTGGAAATTGAAGTACGTGGTCGTAACTTGGCAGAAGGTGTGCCACGTGCCATTACTGTAACTTCTGATGAAATTACCCAAGCCATTTCTGATCCGTTACAAAGCATTGTATCGGCAGTAAAATCTGCACTGGAACAAACTCCACCAGAACTTTCTTCCGATATTGCAGAGCGTGGAATTGTGCTCACCGGTGGAGGTGCGTTATTGCGTAACCTAGACAAGCTTTTGGCACAAGAAACAGGCTTGCCTGTGGTAGTCGCAGAAGAACCATTAACTTGCGTTACCCGCGGTGGCGGCAAGGTTTTGGAATTCTTTGATAATCCAAACCACGATATGTTATTTGTTGGCTAATACATAGGATTCGGCGGTGCAAACAAATCTGTTTTCCAGACAACCGCCATCTTTTCGCTCTTTTATAATTGCGGTCATTACTTGCTTGGTCATCCTGTTCTTTAACTGGCGTGTCCCGCATGTAATTCAACCTGCACGTGATGTTTTGTATGCGGCATATAATCCAATTTATGCCCTTGCAAGCTATCCTGTATTGTCGCGAGAATGGCTAAGTCAACAAAGTAAGTCTGAGGCTCAATTGCGTCGTGAAAATACCGCGATGCAGGCAGAGCTATTACAGGCTCAAGTCCGTTTGCAAAAATTGTCTGAACTCTCTGCAGAAAATACCCGCCTGCGTGGTCTACTCGATACGCCTCTAATCATTGATGGACGCATGGAAATTGCTGAAGTAATTGGTACCGATGCCGATCCTTTGCGCCACATTATTGTGATTAACCGTGGTTCACAAAATCAGCTCAAAGTCGGGCAAACCGTTTTGGATGATAAAGGCATTATGGGGCAGATCATTGCTGTGTATCCACACAGTAGCCGTGTCATGTTGCTTTCTGATAAAGAACATTCGCTTTCGGTGCGTTTAGAGCATACAGGCATGCGTGCGATTGTGTCAGGTACTGGCGATTTGGGACGTTTAAAAATGGAATATGTGCCGACCAGTGCCAATATTCAAGTTGGAGAAAAGGTCTATAGCTCAGGCTTGGGCGAGCATTTTCCCGCAGGGTATTTGGTTGGCAGCATTACCAAAATCAGCCGACATAATTCTGGTGAGTTTGCACAAATTGATGTGATGCCTGCAGCACAATTGGCGGGTGGTCATCATGTGGTGGTGCTGTTCTCAGAATCTTTAGCGAAGGAGCAGCCAAATGCCAATCGCTAAAATTGGACAAACCCGACTCGGACAAAACAAGAATAAAGATCCACTATTTCCGATTATTTTTTCTGTAATTGCTGCATCTGTACTCATGGTGTATCCGCTGTCTTATACAGGCTCGGGTTGGCGACCATTGTTTATGTTGATGGTGACCTTGTTTTGGGTGCTTGGGCAACCAACTTGGTGTGGTATTTGGTTTGCCTTTGGTACAGGCTTGTTTGCAGACTTGCTCCTCGATGCACCTTTGGGCATGAATGCCCTAAGTTTTGTGGTGATTACTTTTGTGGCGCGTTTCCTGACTCGTGAGCGCCGTATTATGACGTTTGCGAATTTATGGGTCATTAGTGTAATCGCAATTTTGGCTCACCTCGCCCTGATTTGGGTGATGCAAGTCATGGGTGGGATTCAGTTCCCATTTGCCCGTCATTGGCAACCTTTGCTGAGTAGTATTTTGCTCTGGCCTGTGCTGTATTATTTCTTGCGAAAATGGCGCATTTAATTCTTGCCTCAAGTTCACCGCGCCGTCGGGAACTCCTGCAACAGCTTGGGCTGGAATTTGAAATTTACAGTCCAGACATCGATGAATCTATTTTAGCGGGCGAAGATGTTGCCGCGTATGTTGAGCGGTTGGCATGTGCCAAAGCCGATGCGGTTTTACGGCTATTTCCTGATGCTATTGTGATTGCTGCCGATACCAGTCTAGGCGTAGATGGGCAGATTTTGGGCAAGCCAGAATCCAAAGCACATGCCTTTGCCATTTGGTCACAACTTTCTGGTCGAAAACATGATGTTTTTTCAGGGGTTTGTGTGCGTACAAAACAGAAAAAATCCAGTATAGTGGTACATACACAGGTTGAATTTCAATCGCTTAGCCTAGATGATATGGAAAGCTACTGGGCAACAGGTGAGCCGATTGGAAAAGCGGGTGCTTATGCGATTCAGGGCATCGCAGCACGTTATATTCCGCGTATTGAGGGCAGTTATAGCAATGTTGTCGGCCTGCCACTCTATGAAACCGTACAGTTATTACAGACAGTTAAGGCACTAAATTAACTGCTGCACAAAAATTTTTATAATGTTTTGAGTTTTATTATGTCTGACGAGTTGTTGATTAACGTCACACCGATGGAGTGTCGGGTGGCGTTAATTCAAAACGGCACGGTCAATGAACTATTCGTTGAGCGTACAGCCAAGCGTGGTTTGGTGGGCAATATTTATAAAGGCAAAGTGGTGCGCGTGCTGCCAGGCATGCAAGCCGCTTTTGTCGATATTGGTTTATCGCGTACTGCTTTTTTGCATATCAATGACATGATTTGGCCGCGCAGCCAACCTACACCGAATGTCTTTGAATTATTGCAGCCTGGGCAAATTCTAACCGTGCAAGTGATGAAAGATATGCTCGGTACTAAAGGCGCACGACTGAGCACTGATCTTTCCATTCCTTCGCGTTATTTGGTTCTAATGCCGTATGGCAGTCATATTGGCGTATCACAACGCATTGAATCGAGTGAAGAACGTGAGCGTCTACGCGGGATCATTGAAACCATTCAGGCTGAGCATAAATTACCAGGCTCAGTGATTGTACGCACAGCAGCCGAAGGCGTCGATGAAGCGGCCTTAGTGCAAGATATGTGTTACTTGGCAAAATTGTGGGAATACATTCAGCGTAAACAAAAAAGCATTGCTGTGCCTTCTTTGATTTTTGAAGAGTTGCCGTTACCGCAACGCGTAATTCGTGATTTGGCGAATGATAACACCGCCAAAATTTATGTCGATTCACGTGAAATTCACGCCAAATTAAAAGAATTTGTGGATGAGTTTGTGCCCAATATGCACAATCGCCTGATTCATTACCCAGGCGAGCGCCCACTATTCGATTTATACAATGTCGAAGAAGATATTCAAAAAGCATTGCAAACCCGTGTGGCATTAAAGTCAGGCGGTTATCTGATGATTGATCAGACCGAAGCCATGACCACCATTGATGTGAATACGGGTTCTTATGTCGGTGGTCGGACTTTAGAAGACACTGTTTTTAAAACCAATATGGAAGCCACACAGGTCATTGCCCGCCAGTTACGTTTGCGTAATTTGGGTGGCATCATCATTATCGACTTCATTGATATGCAAGAAGTACAGCATCGTGATGAAGTCTTGAGTCAGTTTGAGCGTATGCTTGAGCGAGATCATGCCAAGACCAAAATTACCCAAGTGTCTGAACTGGGCTTGGTCGAGATGACCCGTAAACGCACCCGTGAATCATTAGAACATTTACTTTGTGAAGCCTGTCCAACTTGTCAAGGACGGGGATATGTCAAAACAGCAGAGTCAGTATGTTACGAAATTTTTCGAGAAATTTTAAGATACGCACGCGCATTTGAATCACAACGTGGCTTTACTGTCGTTGCGCACCCATCGGTGATTGACCGATTGTTAACTGCCGAAGCGCCAGCAGTGGCGGATTTAGAGCACTTTGTCAGCCGTGTGATTAAATTTCAGGTGGAAAATTTATATACGCAAGAGCAATACGATATCATTTTGAGCTGAAATTGTAACAGGATATCGCTAAACAGTTGTTACATCTGAAATTTTACTTTTTTGAGTGAATTCTCAATACTAAGCATACAGAGTAGCCAAAGCCGAACATCTCCCTCGGTTTAGCAAATGAGGTATGTCATGGGTATGAGTAAAGTTGTGATTCAAAAGAGTTTAAAAGTATTAGATCGTAAAGTGACACATAACGGTTATATTGTGGATGAGCAAGGTAAAGAAACTCAAATTACCACTGCAATGGTTAGCGCAGTTTGTCAGCAATTATTAAAACAGTGTCGTACTATTCAAAAATAAGGGGCAGCAATTGCCCCTTAATTGATTCTATTGAATTATTTTTCTGATGGATTGACGTATCAATCCACGATTTTATTGACCCCTTCAGGCGCATCAATAATCTGTTCAAAGCGCTGAATTTCATCTTCTAAGTGTTGCAATAAGTTTTGCATTTTCGGTAAGGCATGACGACAAGCAGTTAAACCAACTTCTAATTTGTCTAAATAGCTGGTCATGGTAATGTTTAAAGCTTGTCCATCTAACACGATTGAAGCAGGGTATAGTGCATCTAGCTTTGCACCATTCCAATACAAAGGTTCACGTGGGCCAGGTACATTGGAAATTACCAAGTTAAAGGCCTGACGCTTTGGCATAATGCCTGACAAAATATTTAAACCAGCAGCGCCGTAAACAAAAGCACTATAGTTCATAATTTGATTGGCATTCATGCGCTTAAAACGCTGCTTGGCATTTTGTACACTGCGGCGCACAATTTTTAAACGTTCAAGCGGATCTTCTTTGTGCGTACCTAAGTTGGCTAAAATCATGGTGATTCGATTAGATACTTCAGAATCGTCATCACGAATAGAGGCAGGCACCATCGCAATTAAAGGTTTTTTCGGTAAAGCATATTGGCTGAGTAAGTACTCACGCAATGCGCCTGAGCAAATTGCCAGTACCACATCATTAATGGTTACGCCCAAAGCTTTAGCAATGCGATGCAAACGTGCAAACTCAAAAGATTGCGCGGCAAAACGACGTGAGGCGCTGACACGTTGGTTTAAGATGGTACTTGGTGCTTGGAAGCTAGAAACATAATCGGGGTTACGTCCCATATCTTTAGTAACAGTTTGTGATACTTCATAAACTGCGCGAGGGGTTGCTTCAACATGACCTTTAACCCCACCAAAAATTTTCTTTAAACGGCTGACTTTCGGTTCTTTCAGGCGTTTAGCACGCGGACCTTCCACACACCAAGGCGGTACAATTCTTTTTGCATTTTCGTCGTGCGAAAGGGATTTTTCCACCAAACGCATGCCAGCAATACCATCTACCATAGCATGATGAATTTTAAAGAACATCGCAAAACGATTATCTTCAATACCTTCAATAATATGGCAAGTCCAGAGTGGTTTGGCGCGATCAATCAACGAGCTGTGTTCTTGTGAAATATAAGTTAATAATTCACGAATACGGCCTGGCTTTGGCAAGGCAATATGACGGAAGTGATGATCGAGATCGAACTCTTCATCTTCATCCCAAAATAGACCATTGAGCTTATTGTTAAATGGTGCAATAGGCATTGACTTTGAATTGCGAATATCGGCAACCAAGTCTTGAATAAAAGTGGCTGGTGCATGTTCTGGAATTTGGAATAAGAATAATCCACCCACATGCATGGGCTGTTGACGTTTTTCGAGTGATAGGAAAATAAAATCAATAGGGTGTAATGGACGCATATTGTGGATTGCCTCACTGCAATTTCTACGCTTGTTCTTATCTGAACAAGGTTTTTAGAGTTATATAAGATTTAATTCAGTATATCTTTTTTATCAAACAAATATAGTGATTTTTGCGCCATCGCAAGTCAATAAAAATCACAGTAAAACTGTGATTTTTATTGTAGTAATAGATGTGTTATTTTAAATTTCCAGCATGTAGACCGCATTCTTTGTGCGTTGCTTCTTCCCACCACCAACGCCCTTCGCGTTCATGTTGGTTCGGAAGAACAGGGCGGGTGCAAGGTTCACAGCCAATTGAAATAAAACCTTTTTCATGCAAACGATTGTATGGAATTTCCATCATGCGAATGTAATTCCACACGTCACTACTTGACCAGTTTGCCAGTGGATTGTATTTGATTAATTGTTTATCTGGACCTGAAAATCCTGCATCTGCTTGTACGACAGGAATATCTTGGCGTGTACCTGGACTTTGGTCTTTACGTTGACCTGTAATCCAGCCATCTAGTGTTGCCAGTTTTTTACGTAAAGGTTGAACTTTACGAATCCCACAACATTCTTGATGCCCATCTTCAAAAAAGCTAAATAAGCCTTTTTCTTGTACCAATTGTTGGACTGCTTCGGTTTCAGGAAAGCAAATTTCGATCTCAATATTATAATATTTGCGTACAGTTTCTAAAAATTGATAGGTTTCAGGATGCAAACGTCCTGTATCTAAACTAAATACACGAAATGGCAAACCTAAATTAGACGCCATATCAATCAGTACCACATCTTCTGCGCCAGAAAAAGAAATTGCAACTTCACCCTGCTGGTTCAAAGCAAGTTTTAAAATCTCGCTAGGCGATTTGTCTGCATATTCGGTTGCGAGTGCATCAACGATATCTATAGTTGGAATGGTGGTCATTATATGTTCCTAGCATTCGGCTTGGAGAAGCTAATCTTACTGAATTAAGCGCTTATTTTAATAGAATTGTCAAAACTCTATTATCACTAAAAAATAAATGCTTATGAACTAAATAGATTTAAAAAAGAACAAGGCAAAAACCGAATCTTCGGCTATGATAGTGAAAATTTTTATTGGTATTTTGGGAGAACCCATGGAAATCGTATGTCTTGATCTTGAAGGTGTGTTAGTTCCAGAAATTTGGATTAACTTTGCTAAAAAAACTGGCATTAAAGAACTTGAAGCAACTACACGTGATATTCCTGACTACGATGTGTTGATGACTCAGCGTTTAAATATTCTAAAACAGCATGGCTTGGGTTTGAATGATATTCAAGCGGTGATTGCGGATATGGGGCCATTCCCTGGCGCGAAAGAGTTTGTCGAGTGGGTGAGCACACACTTCCAATTGATTATTCTTTCAGATACGTTCTATGAATTTGCACATCCGTTGATGAAGCAATTGGGTTGGCCAACAATTTTCTGCCACAAGTTAGAATCAGATGAAAATGGCATGATTACCGCTTATAAATTGCGTCAACCAGACCAAAAACGTCAAGCTGTTAAAGCCTTACACGGTTTAAATTTCCGTGTAATTGCTGCAGGTGATTCATATAACGACACCACGATGCTAGGTGAAGCGGATCATGGTTTCTTATTTGATGCACCTGAAAATGTGATTGCAGAATTCCCACAATTCCCTGCAATTTATGGTTATGAAGCATTAAAAGAGGCAATTCGTGGTGCTTCGGTACGTGATATTCCAGCTTAATTCCGAAGCTGAATACAATAAAGGGCATCATTTGATGCCCTTTGTTTTTATGCGATATTAACAGTGCATTGATTTAGAAGCGGTAGCCGATTTTTAGACCATAACCCAAAGCATAGTTGTCTTCAAATTCACCAACGTCTGTTGTACCCGTACGTGCAGTGGCATCACCCAACCAGAAGTATTTTACGCCAGCTTGAATAAAATAATTTTCCGCAGGGCTATATTGACCACCTAAGCCAACACTCCAATAACCTTCTGTTGGACCTAAAGTGGTGACAGGGTTACCCGCACCAGAGTCATAACCTACAGAAGCAGAACCAGACCAATGACTATTAAACTTGCGACCCACGCCTACGGTTGCAGACCATTGATCATCTGAATAGTCGATGAGGTTTTGGCGCTGTGCTGTAGGTTTTTGGATAATGGATAAATCCCCTAATAGTGAGGGTTTAACAGCAAATTGATCCCAATGTACCCAGCGAATATTGGCAAAAACTAAAGTATTCGCTGCAATACCTGTTTGAAAATCTATATTTACAGATTGTGGTGTTGTTGCATTTAGTTTTTCTAAGCGTGTTTCTTCAATTCCATTTGGTAAGTGGGGGAGGTAACCCGCAGGAATTTTTATATCTGATGTTTCTACTGAGTTAGCATTGTGCTTAATTTCAGAACGATAGGTAACAGCAGTCTTTAATGCAATTTCTGGAATTTGATAAGCAAAACCAGCAAGCCAACCCCAAGCTTCTTCCTTTTTAACCTCAATGTTGTAACCAGTATTACCATACGCTTGACCACGTAAATTAATATATGCTTCTACTGTCTGCCAAACTGGTCCAGCGTAGAAATTCCAGTTTTCTGTAGGTTGGTAACCAATTAAAGCGGTAAGATTGTGTGTTTCAACTTCAACTTTTGTGCCTTCAATTCCATTAGTAAACATGCTCTGTTCTAGGCTATACATCGCATCTGCACCAAATGGCTGGTCATATAAAAGACCTAAAGAAATTTGTTCAGTCGCTTGTACTTTAATTGCAGCGGAAGGGAAGTAATAGTCTTCAGCCATATCGCTGACGTTATTTTTTATAAGATCTTTTCCTTTAACTGTTGGATCTAAAATTGAAATACCTGCTTCTGCATAATTGCCTGATTGTAAAAATGCAGCAATAGATTGACCAGAACGGTCTAAACCAGCAGCAAGCGCAGGTGTAAGTGGGAGAGTGCTAAGTAAAATAGCCGAATAGATTTTATTGAGCTTCATGGTCGTTCCCTGATGCTTTATGTAACAAAAAGTGCAGGAAAAGTAACATATTTGAAAAAAGAGTAAATGCTCAACTTGGCAGAATAAATGAACTGAATAAGTTATAAATAGCAGTTGATTAGAGTAAAAGTACTATTTTCAGGTCTTAAGTGAATGAATTTTATTAAATAATTTTTTAGGGTGATGTTTTGGTAAATATGAGTTTAATTGCTTTAAATTTGAACATTTAGTTAACACTTGTATAAAAAAGAGGAGTTTTAAGTGCAAAAAGAGCCACTCCGAAGGGTGGCTCTTTTGAAAAATATTGGAATTAGAAGCGGTAACCCATTTTTAGACCGTAGCCGATTGCATGGTTGTCTGTGAACTCACCAACATTTGGATTAGCTACTGTTAAAGCTGTTGCATCACCCAACCAGAAGTATTTCACACCGCCAGCAATAAAGTAATTTGGAGCTGGAGAGAATTGAAGACCTAAACCAACGTTCCAGTAACCTTCAGTTGGGCCAAGCGTAGTTACAGGATTACCCGCGCCTGAGTCCCAACCTACAGAAACGTTACCAGCCCATTTTTCGTTAAACTTACGACCTACCCCTGCGGTAGCTGACCATTGTTCTTCATTATATTCAACTAAATTACCACCAATAAGAGCTGGAGAAGTACCAGGAATACCAGAAGCTCCTAAGGTATCAAGAAGTTGTCCAAAATCATGAGGACGAATTGCAAAGTCAGACCAGTCTACCCAACGGACATTTAAGAATGCGACTGTATCAGCCATGATACCTGACTGAAGATCAAGGTTAACAGACTGGGGAGTAGTTACATCAGTTTTACCAGTAGTAGGGGTGCCACCTAACATACCTGTTACAGCACCAACTGGATTTCCACCTAGAGTTTCTGTAGAAGTTAATTGATGCTCAATTTCCGAACGATAAGTTAAAGATGCTTTAAGAGCAATTTCTGGAATTTGATAAGCTAAACCTGCAATCCAACCAATTTCAGAGTCTTTTTTCATGTTGGCATCATAAACCATGCCTGGGAACGTGGCGAGGGGGACACCACCTAAAGCACTATAAGCTGTTCCTCTTAAATGTACTTCACCTTGAGCTTCTTGATAAACTGGGCCAGCATAAAAATTCCAGTTTTCATTTGGTTGGAAACCCAATAAGAAGGTTAAGTTCTCTGTTTTAACTTCTGCTGAAGTACCTTCACCTAAATAAGAAAATGCTGTGAGACCAGCATTAGGTGCTGAATACTCTGCCTCAGCACCAAAAGGGCGATCATACAGAAGACCAAAAGAAAAATTATCAGTAACTTGGAATTTTAATGCTGCGGATGGAAAGTAGTAGTCACTAGCCATATCACCTGTAGCTTGATTTGCACCAAGGCCTAATGTTCGTGGGGTATTAGCTGTAGTGCCTGATACAGAAGGATCTAATACAGAGATACCTGCTTCAAAGTAATTACCCGGTTGCAGGAAGGCTGCAATAGATTGGCCTGAACGATCCATTGCTGCAGCAAAAGCACCTGTCATTGGTACAGTTGCTAAAATCATTGCTGTGCTTAGTGCTTTTAATTTCATTATACATTTCCCTTGGGCTATAAAGTCTTTTATGACAGTTTTTGTTGATGCTTTAAGCTTTCATCTAGGATGATTTCGGCTTGTATCCACCGAGACCATTTGTTACTCCATGTGACAAAAATATCACAATTAAAATAAGAGTAAATGCTCTAGAAAAAACTATTCAGTATAAAAATTAAATCAAATAGAGTATTTATTCTAATAACGAGGTGTTTTTTTTCTATTAGTATTTGATAAATAAGAAATAAAATTAATAAATTTGCAGTTGGTAGGCTGTTTTTGATTGATTAAAAAAAATACTATTTTTTGTAGTAAAACCCATTGTCGCTTGGTGTATTTCGCAACAATGTGACATATTAACGTGTGGTTTTTCCAAGCTTTGCCAAAAGAATGACAGGAATCAGCCCAACCAATACAATTAGTAAAGCTGCTACGGCACCATCTTCATAAGTGCCCCTAGACGCTTCTGCATATAGCTGGGTAGCGAGTGTTTCCATATTTAAAGGACGGAGCAACAAAGTGGCAGGTAGCTCTTTCATGCAATCTACAAAAATTAATAAAGCTGCAGAAATAATAGCAGGGCGTAATAATGGCAGGTGTACACGCCACAACAGTGCAAAGTTGTTTTGCCCTAAATTGCGTGCAGCATCATCAAAAACACCATGAATTCGGTTATAGCCTGACTCAATGCCACCTACTGAAATAGCTAAAAAACGCACAGCATAAGCATAAATAAGGGTAAAACTGGTGCCGAGGAATAATAAACCTGTGTGTATCCCTAATTTAAATTCTAAAAAGTCGGCAATGGCATGATCAATTTTACCCAAAGCCAGCATGAGACCAATCGCTAAAACGGTTCCTGGAATGGCATAACCTAAGCTAGAAATGCGGCTAAACCAGTTGTGTTTGCTAAAACGTGCAGCACTGACAATAAAGAAGCCAATCAAAATGGTGACGATGGTGGCAATACTGGCAAGCATCAGTGTGTTGATGGATGCTTGGATCAGATAATCTGAGAACCCTGCATATTGAATACGCTTATAGGATTCGACCAATAAATGACTGGTTGGAATTAAAAAGCCAATACAGACAGGAATTAAGCCCACGCCTAGTAACACAAGCGCTTTAAGCCCTTTGACCGATTGTGCAGGCATTAAACGGCTGCGTTGAGCCGAGTTCATATAGCGCTGTTTACGTCGTCCTAAACGCTCTACTAACACCAATAAGGTAATAATCATCAACATGAAAATGGCAATTTGTGCAGCACTGGCTAAATCGGACTGATTGGTCCAGGTTGAATAAATCGACAAAGTTAAGGTTTTAATGCCTAAAAATTCTGTTGCACCAATATCATTAATGGTTTCCATTAAAACCAGACTAGTACCCACAGCAATTGCAGGACGTGCCAGTGGAATTGCAACACGTAAAAACACTTGATCGGGTTTTAATCCTAATGTACGTGCAACCTCAATTAAACTGGCCGATTGCATCAGAAACATTGCACGGGTGCTTAAATACACATACGGATACAGCACAAAGCTAAGCAAGAAGATGCCGCCCCAAACGGTACGAATATTAGGAAACCAAAACTGTTGTAATTCTAAATTAAACCCATCCCGCAGGATACTTTGCACAGGGCCAATGGGGTGCAAAATGTCGATATAACTATACGCAATAATATAAGTTGGTACGGCTAAAGGCAGCAGTAAGGCCCAATCTAAAAATGCACGACCTCGGAATTGATACGCTGTTACAATCCATGCGCTGCCTGTACCAATCAGGATGGTGAGAATCCCCACACCCAACAATAAAATCCCTGTTTCTGCCAACGTGTGTGGAATTACATAACGCAGCAGATGTCCCCAAATTTCACTATCGCCTTGTAATGCTGTCCAAATTAAAGCGAGCACAGGTAAACAGGCGAGTAGTGTCAATAACCCACTGAGCGAAAATAAAAAATTAAATTTATTTTTAAGCATTGCGATAGAGGTACTAAATAAGGGGGAGGGAGCAGCAGAGCATCTTACAGTGCAAAGCGCTGCACTGTAAGACAAAAGCAGGAAATTTTAGCGGTTAAACTGGACTTTATCGACCAATAAGTTGGCGGCTTTACGGTGACGTGCAATATCGCTTAAACGAATTGAATCAATATTCAGTTTGCCAAAACTAGCGATAATCGGGTCAATTTTTACCCCAGGTTTGACAGGGTATTCAAAGCCGTTTTGTGCGTAGATGGCTTGTGCGTGATCAGAAGCTAAAAACTCGAGCAGTTGTACAGCTTCTTTACGGTTTGGTGCATGTTTAGAAACCACTGCACCCGATACGTTTACATGCGTTCCACCATTTTTAAAACGTGGTAACACAACATTAATCCCATTGCCCCAGCGCTTTTGTTCCGCATCACCTGTACGCATCGTGCCGACATAATAGGTGTTGGCAACGCCAATATCACAAATTTTACCTAAAATATCACGTGCCACATCACGGTCACCACCGCTGGCTGGGCGAGCTAAATTGGCTTTCACACCACGCAACCAAGTTTCGGCTTGTTTTTCACCATGATGGGCAATATAAGCCGCAATTAAAGCAGTGTTATATGGATGGTTGCCTGAGCGAATACAGATTTTATTTTTCCATTTTGGATTGGCTAAATCTTCATAAGTAATCGCATTAAGCGGTGTACGGTCTTTAGAGGCGTAGACTGCACGTGCACGCATCGACAAAGCATACCAATGACCATTGGCAGCTCGTAAATTGGCAGGAATTGCGCTATTTAAGGTTTTAGAACTTACGCGCTGGGTTAAACCACTTTCTACTAAATCAACCAAATTGCCAAAATCTACAGTCAGCATCACATCGGCAGGAGAACGACGACCTTCTGCTTTTACACGTTCCAATAAACCATCTTTAATAAAAACCGTATTGACTTTTACCTCAGTTTTTTGGGTAAATTCGGTTAATAAGGTTTGAATCAGCACAGGTTCGCGCGTGGTGTATAAATTGACTTCCGCTGCTTGTGCGACACTTGCACCAAATGCAAGTAAACCTGTAACAAGCAATGATAAATTAGACAGTGGTTTCATGCAGTATTCCTAATTAAAAATTTAAACCTGAACAGCAGCTTGAGTAGAAGATGAAGCAGTGGGTGATTGTTCATCAGACGCCAAGAAATAACAGCTGTTTAAATTGACAGAAACATAGACTTGTTCAGCGGGCTGAATATCTTGAAGATGACTGACTTGCGCCAAAAGAGTGAGATCGTGATCGCGTAGTTTTAGACGCAGTTGTTGCGCATGTCCCATAAAACTTGATGACACAACGCTTGCGGGCAACGCATTTTCACTTGGTGTTTGGCTGACACGCAATTGATGCGGGCGGAAGCAGCAGACCAGTGAATCTTGAGCGTTTACATGTTCTGGTAAATCAATCTTGCCAAATACAGTGTGAATTTCTTGCTGCTTGATGCGCGTTGGAATTTCATTCAACGAAGAAAAATATCGTGCAGCAAACAACGTTTTCGGCTGTAAATAAAGTTGTTTCGGTGAACCAATTTGAATAATTTGCCCTTGATGCATCAAAATAATTTGATCGGCAATTTGCAATGCTTCTTCTGGGTCATGTGTCACGATAACCGTAGTCGTTGCAGTTTGTTTGAGGAGTTGAATGGTATTTTGACGAATTTGATCACGCAGACGATGATCCAAATTTGAAAAAGGTTCATCCATCAACAAAACTTGCGGTTCTGGTGCTAAGGCACGTGCTAAGGCAACGCGTTGTTGTTCGCCGCCCGAAAGTGTATATGGATAGCTGTCTTGATGATGCAACATGGAAACATGCGCTAAAGCTTGTTTGGCAATGGTTTCCCGCTGCTTGGTGTTTCCAAGCCTGCAATCAGACGTAGCATTGTGGTTTTGCCGCAGCCTGAATGACCTAATAAACACACAATTTGTCCACTCATCGCTGACCATGTTGCTTGTTGCACTGCAAAACGCGAACCAAACTTTTTACTGAGCTGTTGGATCGTCAAGACATTGGCAGGTTGAGCAGCGTACGCATTCATAGTTTATTCACACGACAAATTTTGTGCTCAAATGATAACTAAGAACTCTTCTCATGTAGAGTCTTTTTATCATTTAGAATGTAAATGATGTAGTTTTTGCTACAAAAAGTTGAAATATCAACTGAAAACAATAGGTTGGAATTTAAATTATTTTAAGTGCAGCACTTTATTTATGGGCTATTAAAAGGGGGGGCTTAAAAGCAAAAAGTTACTGCCGAAGCAATAACTTTTCAATTTTTAGAAATCTGTACTATGCGTACTATGCAAATTAAGGTTTTTTCGCATTAAGCACTCTAAATAAAATGTACATCAAGACCACCCATACAGGAATCATAATGACTGATTCTTTAAAGCCTTGAGTCCACATAATATAAAGTACCACTGCAATAAACGCTAAAACCAAATAGTTGCTAAATGGTGACCATAGCGCAGGGAACTTAGTTGGAATCGCTAATTTTTTCAGTGTGCTGGTAAATTTAAGGTGAGTCAAACTGATCATCGCCCAGTTTAAAACCAATGCACCCACAACAATATACATGAGGTGGCTTAAAGCTTCTTCAGGTACAAAGTAGTTCAACAATACACAGCCGAAAATTAATACCGCAGAGAATAATACTGCTGGAATTGGCACACCTTGTTTATTCACTTTTAGGAAAATTTTTGGTGCGTTACCTTGTTTGGCTAAACCAAACAGCATACGGCTGTTGGCATACATCCCACTGTTATACACAGAAAGTGCCGCAGTCAAAATCACGAAATTCAGTAAGTGCGCTGCCCATTCAATGCCCATTTGACTAAAAATCATCACGAATGGACTTTTATCTAAACCACCTAAATCTAACTGATTCCAAGGCACTAAAGACAATAGAATGGTGAGTGAACCGATATAGAAAATTAGAATACGGAACACCACTTGGTTAATGGCTTTAGGAATGGTTTTTTCAGGATCTTGCGCTTCTGCGGCAGCCATACCAATCAACTCAATGCCGCCAAAGGCAAACATGAGGAATGCAAGCATGAAGAACAGACCTTCAAAGCCATTCGGGAAGAACCCCCCATGCGCCCAAAGGTTGCTGAATGATGCGGTTGAATTGGCATCTGCAGAAAGTAAGAGATATAAACCAAACACAATCATCGAAACCACAGCAGCGACTTTAATGATTGCTAGCCAGAACTCTGATTCACCGTAGAACTTTACATTGCCCAAGTTAATAATGGTAATCACAATGAAAAAGAACAGTGCCGATGTCCAAGCAGGAATATGCGGCCACCAATAGTTAATGTATTTGGCAACTGCGGTGAGTTCTGCCATTGCCACCAAAATATACAAAATCCAATAGTTCCAACCTGCTAAAAAGCCGGGGAATTTACCTGCATATTTATAGGCAAAGTGACTGAATGATCCTGCAACGGGCTCATGAACAATCATTTCCCCCAATTGGCGCATAATTAAAAATGCAATAAGACCACCAATGGCGTAACCCAAAATAATAGAAGGGCCAGCAGATTGGATGACCTGCGCGGAACCTAAGAATAAGCCTGTACCAATTGCGCCACCCATGGCAATCAATTGAATATGGCGGTTCTTTAAGCCACGCTGAAGTTGTGAAGACTCGTTGTTCAAAGTATTCAGCCCGACAATGAAAAAGTGACAAGATTGTAATAGATCAAATTTCATTAGCCTAGTAGCTAGGCAATAATGAAATAAATTTATAATAAATATTAAAATATTTTATGGTTTTTATTTGTATAAAAGATAAGTGAATCAATATATTAATTTTATTTTTGCCTTATAAATCAAGATGACTGGTTAGGGTGAAATTTACCAAATGTTGTTTTTTTATACTTAAGTCAAGACCGCGATACCTTTTGAATAAAAACCGTTATGATGCAAAAGGGTCTTTTTATATGGCCATAACAATCAAAAAACAAGGGAATAAAATTCATGCGTTTTGCACCACAAGTTAAAATTCCAGCAACATATATGCGTGGCGGTACCAGTAAAGGTGTATTTTTTAAACTTGATGATTTACCTGCAGCAGCGCAGCTGCCAGGCAAAATTCGAGATCAAATTTTATTGCGTGTGATTGGCAGTCCAGACCCTTATGCCAAGCAAATTGATGGAATGGGCGGTGCAAGCTCAAGTACCAGTAAAACCGTAATTTTAGCCAAAAGCACTCAACCCGATCACGATGTCGATTATTTGTTTGGGCAAGTTTCGATTGATCAGCCATTTGTCGATTGGAGTGGCAACTGCGGTAACTTAACAGCTGCAGTCGGTGCATTTGCGATCAGCAATGGCTTGGTTGATGCCAGTAAAATTCCACAAAACGGCATTTGTACCGTACGTATTTGGCAGAAAAATATTGAAAAAACCATTATTGCGCATGTTCCAATGACGCATGGTCAGGTGCAGGAAACGGGTGATTTTGAGTTGGATGGCGTGACTTTTCCTGCCGCAGAAGTACAAATTGAATTCTTAGACCCTGCCGATGATGGCGAAGAAGGTGGGGCGATGTTCCCAACTGGAAATGTGGTGGACACTTTGCATGTGCCAGATATTGGAACATTCCAAGCGACCTTTATTAATGCGGGTATTCCAACAATTTTCCTAAATGCAGAAGAAATTGGTTATACAGGCACAGAACTGCAAGATGCAATCAATGGTGATGCACAAGCTTTGGCACGTTTTGAAACCATTCGCGCTTATGGTGCTAAACAAATGGGTTTGATTCAGGAAATTGCTGAAGCTGAAAAACGCCAACATACGCCAAAAATTGCCTTTGTTTCTGCGCCAAAAAGTTATGTATCTTCAAGTGGTAAACAAATTCAGGCTGAAGATACCGATTTATTGGTACGTGCATTGTCGATGGGTAAATTACACCATGCCATGATGGGTACAGCAGCAGTCGCGATTGGTACAGCTGCAGCCATTCCGGGAACATTGGTCAACTTGGCTGCGGGCGGGGGAGAGCGTGAAGCAGTGCGCTTTGGACATCCATCAGGTACGCTTCGTGTGGGTGCGCAAGCCGTGCAGGAAAATGGACAATGGCAAGTCAAAAAAGCTGTGATGAGCCGTAGTGCACGTGTATTAATGGAAGGTTGGGTGCGTGTACCTGCGGAAACATTAGAATAAGTTTTGCTTCGAACAGATTTGGGGTTTGTTGACATTTCATAAATGGCTTGCGCTGTAGGCTAAAACTGAGCAGATCAGGCATGAAACGCAGGGAATAGTGGGTCTATTGCCAAGTTTCATAACGCAATCTGAGAAAGTTTTAGCCACAGCCTTTCAGGACAAGCATATTTTTTGCTGCTATTGCGTTATGTGCCAGTCATTTAGAATGACTAAATTTCCTGTCCCATGCCTTATATCAGCTAAAAAATATGCGTTGTCGCAAACATAGATGAAGTGTCAACAGACCCTAATTAACTACATATAGCCTCTATCTCGATAGGGGCTTTCTTATGGCTGAAATGTTATATCAGTTCAGTTAAGGCTTAAAAAACTTTGAATTACAGGTACAATGCTGCAACACAGGCAGCTTACTGCTTATTAGACATGAACCAACCACTCGAGGCGAATGTGTCATCACTTCACGATTTACAGGCGCATGCATTAACCGCAGCCCAACAACGTATTCAGCAAGACTTGCTTACCGCTTTAGAGGCTTTTGCATTGCCAGAACCGTTAAAGTCTGCCGTGCATCATGCCGTCATGTTGGGTGGAAAACGTGTTCGCCCTGCCTTGTGTTATGCCACCGCAGCATTAAGACCGAATCAAAACTCTGCTGCGGTACGCCGTGCTGCAGTTGCGATTGAGCTGATTCATTGCTATTCATTGGCACATGATGACTTGCCGTGTATGGACAATGACTTGTTGCGTCGTGGGCAACCGACGTGCCATGCAGCGTATGGTGAAGATACAGCATTGTTGGCAGGCGACATTTTACAGTCGATGGCATTTGAAATTTTAGGCAGTCGTTTGTTTGATCAGGCTGTTGCAGTAGATCAAGGCATTGTGCTCAAACAGATGCAAATTTTAGCCACCGCTTCTTCAAAAATGGTCTGTGGTCAGGTTTTAGACTTGCAGTCTGAAGGTAAACAGGTAGATCAGGCGACTTTGGAAAATATCCACCGTAATAAAACAGGGGCGTTAATTTCTGCAGCGGTGATGATGGCCGCTGTGACCGTGTTTGATGGACGAGATAAAGCGATTCCGCAATTGCGTGAATATGCGCAGGCAATTGGTTTAGCCTTTCAGGTACAAGACGATATTTTAGATATTATTTCGGATACTGAAGTGTTAGGTAAAACTGCCGGGAAAGATGAACAAGTTGAAAAGTCGACCTATCCTGCACTCATGGGCTTGGAAAAAGCACAAGCTTATGCACAAGAATTGCACGATCAAGCCTTTGCTGCGTTGGCATATTTTAAAACTGATACCGTCTTAGAGTTACAGCAAATTTCCGAGTTTTTATTGTCACGTAAAAGCTAAATTATTCTAGATGGAGGGCTTGTGGCTCTCAATACTCAAAAGCGAGCAGATGCTCGCTTTTTTGTGCTTTATGAAAGTGTTGGCTGTTTTAAGCAACACACTTTAATGCAGATTCTATACGGCTTTATTCTTGTAGCGTTGCATCAGGTGGTAAAATTGCTTTGCCTTGTTTTAAGCTGTCTAAAGCCTCGCGGTTAAAATCTACCAACAAAGAATTATTTTGTGGATCAATCGCATAACGGCTAATTAATTTTTGATCGCCTTGTAAGGTTTCAAGGCGGTATTCATCTGCAATATTCATAATGCCGTCTAAATTAATGGTGGCAGATGCTTTGTCTTGGCGAAATAACTCGTAAATATCACGCAGGTCAAAAATTGCATTTTGTGCGTCAGGATGTTTTTCAAAATAATTTTGCAAATGACGAATAAATAATTGCGCAAACATAAAGTAATTTGGTTTGTGGGTATAGTCTAAGCTCATGTGTTTACTCCTTATTATTCAAATTTTTAATGCTTACTAGGAATAGCACACTCTGGGTGAAAAATTAAAGAAACTCAGGGTCTAAGTTGCAAAAACTACACAAAATTTTGTGCGGCTTAAACTAAGCTGAAACCTGAAGTTGCGATGATCTCTCTATAAATTTAAAAACTTTGCAACGAACCGCTCAATTGGTGTTTTGGAAAAAATAATCACAACTGACTTATCTATTTGTTAAAGCGATTAAGAGCCCTACGGAGTAGTGGAATTCTAAAATATCAAGTATTTGAATAAAAAATCATCCGAAAGACTAAGACTTATGAACTAGCAAGTGAAATCATAAATCAGGTACAATTGGCGTGATTAATTTTGTGTTTGGTGTATTTGAAGGCCAATACATACATTCTTTGTTAATAAATAGGCCTGCCAGGAGTTATCCCCGCATGAGTGCCATTACTCCATACGAATGGGCAATTATTGCCTTCGTGATCGGCGTTACATTTTTATGCGTCTTTATGCTGACCGTTCCTTTACTCCTTGGGGGTAAATCATGGGGGCGTGCGAAGCAAGAGCAGTTTGAGTCGGGTGTTGTAGGTGCTGGTGGAGCACGTATCCGCTTATCTGCAAAGTTCTATTTGGTTGCAATTTTCTTCGTTGTTTTCGACTTAGAAGCACTTTATCTATACGCATGGGCAGCTTCTGTTCGTGAAGTAGGTTGGGTGGGCTTTGCAACGGCTGCTGTATTTATTTTAGTTTTACTCGTTGGCTTAATTTATGAATTATCAACTGGTGCGCTGAACTGGGCTCCATCTGATAAGCGTAAAGCAGCAGGGATTAAACCTAAAATTGGTTCGCCAAATATGGATCTTGCAGAAATCACACGCTTTAACTCAATTGAAGAATTGGTAACGGACCCTACCGGTCAAATTCCAGCTCAATCCTCTGGTCGTGTAAAAAAATCTGCGACTACCTCATCTGACAAGGAGTAACTCGGGATGAAATATACCTTAACCCGTGCGAATCCCGATGCTGATCAATATCCACTTCAAGAGCGTCAGATCGTAACCGATCCGCTTGAAGAAGAAGTGAATAAAAATGTGTTCATGACTCGTTTAGAGGACTTGGCACATACAGCAGTAAACTGGGGACGTAAGAACTCAGTTTGGCCGTTTAACTTTGGTACATCGTGCTGCTACGTAGAGTATGCGACGACCTTAACAGGTGTGCATGACTTGTCACGTTTTGGTGCAGAGGTTATTCGTGCTTCACCGCGTCAGGCAGACTTGATGATTGTTGCAGGTACGTGTTTTGTGAAAATGGCACCTGTAATTCAACGTTTGTACGAGCAAATGCTTGAGCCTAAGTGGGTAATCTCAATGGGCGCATGTGCAAACTCAGGTGGTATGTACGACATTTATTCAGTTGTGCAAGGTGTGGATAAAATCATTCCTGTGGATGTGTACATTCCGGGTTGCCCACCACGTCCTGAAGCATTAATCCAAGCATTGATGTTATTACAAGACCAAATTCAATTAGAGCGTCGTCCGTTGTCTGCGGTGATTGGTGATGATCTTAAGCCAGTATATAAGCCGAAGATGATGCCAGAACGTGACCGTAAGAATGCGCAGCGTATTGCGGTGAAAAACTTACGCTCTATGGATGAAATTAAATAATTTAAACGTACAAATATTGATGCACCCGACGGGTGTAGTTGTCGTTTAGGTTGACTGAATTTGTATTAAATAGGAAGCCAAGCCAATGGCTGAAACTGACATTGCTATGCCAGAATCAACAGCAGTTGATTCACGCCCAGCATTTGCAATTGTAGAAGAGCTCAAAACCAAATTTGGTGAGAACTTCTATGTGCAAACGACTTTTGAAGATTTTCCAACAGTCTGGGTTGAGCGCGCACGTGTACAAGAAGTTTTAATGTTCTTGCGTACAGTGTCACGTCCATACGTGATGTTGTTCGACTTGTCTGCGGTAGATGAGCGTTTGCGTACTCACCGCGATGGTCTACCTGCGTCTGACTTTACTGTGTTCTATCACTTGTTATCGCTAGAGCGTAACACGGACATTCGTATTAAAGTTGCGTTGAATGAGAGTGATCTCAATATTCCAACAGCAACCAACATTTGGCCAAATGCCAACTGGTACGAGCGTGAAGCTTACGATATGTTTGGTATCAACTTCGAAGGGCATCCAATGCTTCGTCGTATCTTGTTGCCAACATATTGGGAAGGTCATCCGTTACGCAAAGAGTATTCTGCACGTGCAACGGAATATACACCGTATATGCAGAACCAAGCCAAACAAGACTTCGAGCAAGAACACCTTCGCTTTGTGCCTGAAGATTGGGGCTTAAAGCGCGGTAATAAAGACGAAGACTTCATGTTCCTGAACTTGGGTCCTAACCACCCATCTGCGCACGGTGCGTTCCGTGTAATTTTGCAGTTGGATGGTGAAGAAGTGAAAGACTGTGTGCCAGATATCGGCTATCACCACCGTGGTGTGGAAAAGATGGCTGAGCGTCAAACTTGGCATTCATTCATTCCTTATACAGACCGTGTGGACTACTTGGGTGGTTGTGCGCAAAACATGCCGTATGTCATGGGTGTGGAACAACTGGCAGGCATTACTGTGCCAGACCGCGCACAATGTATCCGTGTCATGATGTCGGAATTGTTCCGTATCAATAACCACTTATTGTTCATTGGTACTGCAATTCAGGATGCGGGCGGTATGACCCCTGTATTCTATATGTTCGCAGACCGTCAAAAAATCTACGATGCGATTGAAGCTATTACGGGTTACCGTATGCATCCAGCATGGTTCCGTATCGGTGGTACCGCACACGACTTACCAAACAACTGGCAACACCTGATTCGTGAAATCTTAGAGTGGATGCCAAAACGTATGAACGAATACTACACTGCGGCATTACGCAACTCGGTATTCATGGGTCGTACGCAAGGCGTAGCGCAGTATGATGCGAAATCTGCCTTGGCTTGGGGTGTGACAGGTACTGGTTTACGTGCAACAGGTATCGACTTTGACGTGCGTAAATACCGTCCATACAGTGGTTATGAAAACTATGACTTCGAAGTACCTGTAGAGTACGAAGGCGATGCTTACGCACGTGTACTGGTTCACTTCCGTGAAATCGAAGAGTCATTGAAAATCATCAAACAATGTCTAGATAACATGCCATCTGGTCCATATAAAGCAGACCATCCATTGGCTGTTCCACCACCAAAAGACAAGACATTACAAGATATTGAAACCCTGATTACGCACTTCTTAAGCGTGTCTTGGGGTCCTGTAATGCCTGCTGGTGAAGCATCTGTAATGGCAGAAGTGGTGAAAGGTGCATCGAATTACTACTTGACTTCAGATAAGTCAACGATGAGTTACCGTACCCGTATTCGTACACCAACTTTCACGCATTTACAGCAAATGCCTTCTGTGATTAACGGCAGTCTGGTATCTGACTTAATCATTTATTTAGCGACCATTGATGTCGTAATGGCAGACGTGGATCGCTAAGGGGTAAACGCATTATGATGATTTTGACTGATAAAAAGCCACGTGTGAATGTTGAAGGGATTTTGACTGCGGAAGAAATCCATGAAATTGAACATCACATTGGTCATTATCCGTACCCACGTGCAGCATCTTTAGATGCCTTGAAGTGTGTACAGCGCCGTAATGGCTGGGTAGATGATGCGCAGTTAAATGCGATTGCACAGCTTCTAACCATCAGCGTTGCTGATTTAGAAGGTGTTGCAACATTCTATAACCGTATTTATCGCCAGCCTGTAGGTCGTCACGTGATTTTATTGTGTGACTCGATTGCATGCTTCCTGATGGGTGCAGAAACACTTGCAGAAGCATTCCAGCGTGAATTAGGCATTCAGTTTGGTCAAACGACTGCAGATGGTCGTTTCACGTTATTGCCAATTTGCTGTTTAGGAAATTGCGATAAGGGCCCAACCTTGATGATTGATGAAGATACTCACGGTTTAGTTGAGGTGACATCGGTGCAACAGTTATTGGAGAAGTATGTATGAATACCGAACCAAGACCAATTTATGGTGACGGTAACCCAGAAACGCATCCATTAACTTGGCGTTTAAGCAAGCAAGAGCACGTGCGTAATGCAGATGATTACGAAGCACTAGAAGGCTATGCAGGCTTTAAGAAAGCGATTTCTATGCCGCCTAAAGATGTGCTTGAAGTCATTAAAGCTGCGACAGTGAAAGGTCGTGGTGGTGCAGGCTTCCCAGCAGGGATCAAATGGTCACTGATGGCACCAAACGACAATTCAGGTCCACGTTACCTGATTTGTAATGCCGATGAGATGGAACCGGGTACTTTCAAAGACCGTTTGTTGATGGAAAAACTTCCACACCAACTGATTGAAGGTATGCTGATTGCTGCGTACACGCTTGAAGCAACCCACGGCTATATCTTTATTCGTGGCGAATACATCGAAGCTGCACAGTACTTAAATGAAGCGATTGAGCAAATTCGTGCCAAAGGTTATTTGGGCGAAAACATTTTAGGTACCAACTGGGGCTTTGAGCTATACGTGCATACAGGCGCAGGTCGTTATATCTGTGGTGAAGAAACCGCATTGATTAACTCGCTTGAAGGTCGCCGTGCAAACCCACGTACTAAACCACCATTCCCGCAAGTTGCAGGGGCATGGGGTCGTCCAACGATTGTCAACAACGTAGAAACCTATAATAACTTACCTGCAATCATGTTACGTGGTGCAGAGTGGTATATCGGTTTATCTGCAGGAAAATCGAAAGACCCTGGCACAAAAATTTATGGTGCTTCTGGTAAGGTGAAATTCCCAGGTTTATGGGAACTTCCATTTGGTACGACTGCACGTGAAGTAATTGAAGACTATGCGGGTGGCATGCGTGATGGTTTGAAGCTAAAAGCATGGTTACCGGGTGGTGCATCTACCGACTTCTTGGCAGCAGAACACATTGACTTGCCAATGGATGCAGAAAGCATCATGAAGGCAGGTTCACGTTTAGGTACGTGTTTGCTTATGGTGGTCGATGAAACCCAGTGTATGGTTTCTGCAACCCGTAACTTAGAAGAATTCTTTGCGCGCGAATCATGTGGTTTCTGTACCCCATGTCGTGATGGTTTACCGTGGGCTGTAAAAGCACTCAAAGCAATTGAAAATGGCGAAGGGAAAGAAGAAGACATTCAACATCTTCAAGAACTCACCAAAAAATTGTGGATTGGTAAGACCTTCTGTGCTCACGCACCAGGTGCGATGGAGCCATTAATGGGCGCACTCAAATATTTCCGTGGCGAGTTTGAAGCAAAAGTGGCAAATAGCCGTCCTGCTGCTCAAGCTAGCAACGTAGAACAAGCTTAAGGAATTCGACTATGGCTACAATTCATGTCGATGGAAAATCGTACGAAGTCAATGGCTCGGAAAACTTGCTGCAAGCATGTTTGAGCCTTGGGATCGACATTCCGTACTTTTGTTGGCATCCATCCTTAGGTTCTGTCGGTTCTTGCCGTCAATGTGCCGTGACCCAATATGCGAACCCTGAAGATACTCGTGGTCGCTTGGTGATGTCATGTATGACACCTGCTGCTGACAATACCTATATCTCGATTGAAGACAAGGAAGCAACTGAGTTCCGTGCTTCAATTGTAGAGTTCTTGATGACCAACCACCCACACGACTGTCCAGTCTGTGAAGAAGGTGGTCACTGTCATTTACAAGATATGACTGTAATGACACAGCACGATCGTCGTCGTTACCGCTTTACTAAACGTACTCACTATAACCAAGAGCTTGGTTCGTTCATCGCGCATGAAATGAACCGTTGTATCGCGTGTTATCGTTGCGTGCGTTACTACAAAGACTATGCAGGCGGTACAGACTTTGGTGTCTATGCCAACGCATCACGTGTTTACTTTGGTCGTCCTGAATCGGGTACTTTGGAATCTGAATTCTCAGGTAACTTGACTGAAGTCTGTCCAACAGGTGTATTCACCGACAAAACTCACTCTGCGCGTTATAACCGTAAGTGGGACATGCAGTATGCGCCTAGCGTATGCCAAGGCTGTTCTTCAGGTTGTAACATCTCTCCGGGTGAGCGTTATGGCGAATTGCGTCGTGTAGAAAACCGCTTTAACGGTGAAGTCAACCAATACTTCCTATGCGATAAAGGTCGATTCGGTACAGGTTATGTGAACCGTGAAGATCGTCCACGTCAGCCTCAGTTCCGTAACGGTGCGAGCGTAGAAACCGTTTCTGTAGATGCTGCACTTGATACGATTATTGCCAAAGTTCAAGGCAAAAAAGTTTTGGGTATTGGTTCACCGCGTGCATCGCTTGAATCAAACTTTGCTTTGCGTGAGTTGGTTGGCCAAGACAACTACTCAACAGGTTTATCGCAAAAAGAGCAAAACTTGGTTGAACTTGCAGCTTCAATCATGCAAACCGAAGGGATTTACAACCCGGGTATGCGTGAAATTGAAGACTACGATGCTGTGTTAATTTTGGGTGAAGATTTAACCCAAACTGCACCACGTATGGCGTTGTCTGTTCGTCAAGCGGCGAAAAACAAAGCCAAAGAAATGGCGGCAGAGCGTCGTACGCCAGATTGGTTGGCTGAACCTGTGCAACGTATTGCGCAAGATGCAAAATCACCAATTTACATTTTGGCTGCAACGCAAACTCGTTTAGCTGATGTCGCAACAGGTGAAGTGGTTGCTTCTCCAAATGATATCGCACGTTTAGGTTTTGCCATTGCTGCTGCGGTTGCAGGTGACGTGATCACAGGTTTAGATGACGATGCGAAAGCATTTGCACAAACCATTGCTGACACGTTAAAAGCTGCGAAAAAACCATTGGTGATTTCAGGTACAAGCTTACTAGACGCTGCCATTATGGAAGCGGCTGCACAAGTGGCACAAAACTTGGGTGAAAACGCAGGTTTAAGCTTAACTGTGCCAGAAGTGAACTCAATGGGCTTGGCTATTTTTGGTGGTCAAAGCTTAGAGCAAGCATTTGCGCAAGATTACGATGCTGTGATTGTGGTTGAAAATGACTTATATCGTCGTTTACCTGCAGTACAAGTCGATGCAGCTTTAGCGAAAGCACAAGATGTCATCGTGCTAGATCATGCTGAAACCGCAACTGTGCAAAAAGCCAATATCGTACTTTCTGCAGCAAGCTTCGCGGAAGGTGATGGTACGGTGGTGAGTCAGGAAGGTCGTGCACAACGCTTCTTCCAAGTTTATGACCCAAGCTACTACAAACCTGAATTGGCGATTAAAGAATCTTGGCGCTGGTTACACGCACTTGAAACAGGCTTAAAAGGTAAAGCAATTTCTTGGACTGTTTTAGATGACGTGATTGAATCTGTTGCGAAAAATATTCCAGCACTTGAAGCAATTCAGGATGTTGCACCAGATGCAGGTTTCCGTGTACATGGCTTGAAAGTTGCGCGTGAACCACGTCGTTACTCAGGTCGTACTGCAATGCGTGCGCCGTTATCTATTCACGAGCCAAAACAACCGACCGATGTCGATTCTGCATTAACTTTCTCTATGGAAGGTTATGTTGGTAACCAAACACCATCGGCACTTGTACCATTTGCCTGGTCTGCAGGTTGGAACTCACCACAAGCTTGGAACAAATTCCAAGACAATGTGGGCGGTCACTTAAAAGGTGGTGATTCAGGCATTCGTTTATTCGATCGTTTGGCGAAACGTCCTGCACGTAGCTATGTTGCACCTGCACCAGTACTTGCAAATCCAGACAGCTTCCGTTTAATTCCAATGCATCACATTTTTGCATCGGGGGAATTTACGGTGAAAACTCCTGCAATGGAATCACGTATTCCTGAAGCAGTATTTGCTGTAGGTACGCAGGATGCGCAGCGTTTGAATCTACAAGATGGTCAAACAATTACTGTACAAGCAGGCGAAACATCTATCGTGTTGCCAGTACAAGTGATTGAATATTTACCTACAGGTTATATTGGCTACCCAATTGGTCTTGCACCAACGGTATCTCTTGCAGAGCCTGTTTCAGTCGCGGTAGGAGTGTAATTCATGCAACAAGAATTAATCCGTCAGACGCCGCTGTGGGCTGAGAACTGGCCAATTGCCTATTCAGTCATTCAAGCGATTGTCATCTTACTGGTTGTGGTATTGATTGCTGCACTCATGTCTTTTATTGAGCGTCGTTTACTGGGCTTATGGCAAGACCGTTATGGTCCGAACCGTGTAGGTCCAGGCGGTATGTTCCAGATTGTTGCCGACATGCTGAAAATCATGTTCAAAGAAGACTGGACACCAAAATTTGCCGACAAACTTACGTTCCGTATGGCACCAGCGGTTGCAATGGCAACTGCGGTACTGTCGTTCATGGTTATTCCTGTATCACCTTATTTAGGTGTGGCAGACATGAGCATTGGCCTGTTGTTCTTTATGGCAATGGCAGGTATCGCAGTCTATGCGGTGTTATTTGGTGGTTGGTCATCAAACAACAAATACGCATTGCTTGGTGGTTTACGTTCAGCCGCTCAAACCATTTCTTATGAAGTGTTCTTGGGTATTTCACTCATGGGTGTGGTTGCTATTGCAGGCTCCTTCAACATGCGTGAAATTGTTGAAGCGCAACGTGATGTTTGGTTTGTGATTCCACAATTCTTAGGTTTCTTGATTTTCGTGGTTGCAGGCGTTGCGGTAACTCACCGTCACCCATTTGACCAACCAGAAGCAGAACAAGAATTGGCTGAAGGTTATCACGTCGAATATGGCGGTATGAAGTGGGGGATGTTCTTCGTTGCAGAATATGTCAACGTGGTACTGATCTCTGCGCTTATCGTGACTCTATTCTTCGGTGGATGGCTAGCGCCGTTTAACCTTGAAATTCCATTCATTCCAGCAGCTTTCTGGTTCATTATCAAAACAGCATTCTTTGTGATGATGTTTGTCTTGGCTCGTGGTTCTTTAATGCGTCCGCGTTATGACCAAGTGATGAACTTTGGTTGGAAAATTTGCTTGCCATTGGCGCTTGTTAACCTTTTGGTAACTGGTGCTGTGATTCTTATGAATCATTCGGCCTAAGACAGCAGGGAGAACAATATGTTTAAGTTTCTAGCTGGGTTTGGGTCAATTGTACGTTCACTGTGGATGGTTTTCTCGCACGTGACACGTAAACGTGACACCATTTTGTATCCGGAAGTACCAGCCGAAGAAATTGTACCTCCACGCTTCCGTGGTCGTATTGTGTTAACACGCGATCCAGATGGCGAAGAGCGTTGTGTAGCATGTAACCTCTGTGCAGTTGCTTGTCCAGTAGGTTGTATTTCACTGCAAAAAGCAGAACAGGAAGATGGTCGTTGGTACCCAGAGTTTTTCCGTATCAACTTCTCACGCTGTATTTTCTGCGGTATGTGTGAAGAAGCATGCCCAACGACTGCAATTCAGTTAACACCTGACTTCGAGTTAGGTGAATATGTGCGTCAAGACTTGGTGTATGAGAAAGAACACTTACTCATTTCAGGTCCTGGTAAATATCCTGACTACAACTTCTACCGTGTAACGGGTATGGCTGTTACAGGTAAAGACAAAGGTCAAGCGCAACGTGAAAGCGCACCTATTGATGTACGGAGTCTATTACCATGATGTGGCCGTTTTACTTGATGGCACTCGTGGCCATTGTTTCTACGGTTCGTGTAGTGACTAACGCGAACCCAGTACATGCTTTATTAAGCTTGATCGTGTCATTACTTGCGGTTGCAGGCATGTTCATGATCGTGGGTGCACCATTTGCTGGTGCCTTGGAAATCATTGTTTATGCGGGTGCGATCATGGTCTTGTTCGTATTCGTGGTGATGATGCTCAACCTTGGTCAGCAAACTGTTGAGCAAGAGCGTAAATGGTTGACTTCATCAACTTGGGCATACCCAGCTTTGATGAGCTTCCTAATTGGTTTGGTTTTAGTGTGGTCATTAAGCTCAGACTACACTGCACCAAGCGCGCTTATGGGCACCGAAATGGTGGGTCCAAAAGCAGTGGGTCAAGCACTCTTTACTCAGTACTTATTGTTGGTTGAAGTTGCCGCAATGTTATTACTTGCAGCTTTGGTTGCAGGCTTCCACATCGGTAAACGTGAACCAAGTGCAGAAGAGGAAAAAGAATAATGGGCAACATCCCTTTAGAACATGGTTTGATTGTCGCGACCATTCTTTTTGCACTCGGTTTTTACGGTGTGATGGTGCGACGCAACCTACTATTTATTTTAATGGGCCTTGAAATCATGATGAACGCTGCGGCATTGGCGTTTGTCTTGGCTGGTAGTGCATGGGTACAACCAGATGGTCAGATCATGTTTATCTTGATCTTGACACTTGCTGCGGCAGAGGCGTGTATCGGTCTTGCGATCGTCCTTCAGTTCTATCATCGCTTCCATCATTTGGATGTGGATGCTGCTAGTGAGATGCGCGGATGAGTTATTTATATCTAACAGTATTGTTTCCGCTCATTGGTTTTATCCTTTTAGCGGCAGGGCGTAACAACTTACCTGAAAAAGTTGCTGCGATTATTGGCGTAGGTTCAGTGGGTCTGTCTGCATTATTTGCGCTAATTGCAGGCATGGACTTTGTGAACAACGGTTCGGTTGCAACGACTCAACATTTATGGACTTGGTTCAATGTGGGTGGTTTTGCACCTGCGTTTAGCTTGCACTTAGACGGTTTATCTTTGCTCATGCTGGGCATGATTACAGGCGTGGGTTTCTTAATTCACATCTTTGCATCATGGTATATGCGTGGTGAAGAAGACTTTGCACGTTTCTTCTCTTACTTCAACTTGTTCGTTGCGAGCATGTTGTTGTTGGTACTTGGCGATAACTTGGCGTTATTGTTCCTAGGTTGGGAAGGTGTAGGTTTGTGCTCTTACTTGCTGATTGGTTATTACTACCAAAACCCTGCAAACGGTTTTGCAGCAATCAAAGCATTTACCGTAACACGTGTGGGTGACGTTTTCCTACTGATCGCGTTGTTCTTGTTGTATCAACAATTTGGTACGTTGAACACACAATACATCGTAGAAAATGCAGCCAATGTAATGACTCAAAGCTCGTCGATCACCATTTGGACAGCGTTAATGTTGTTCTTGGGTGCTGCGGGTAAATCTGCACAAATTCCGTTGCAAACTTGGTTAGCCGATGCGATGGCAGGTCCTACACCTGTATCTGCATTAATCCACGCTGCAACCATGGTAACTGCGGGTGTTTACTTATGCTGCCGTATGTTCAGCGTATTTGAACTTGCACCTGAAGTGATGTTATTCATTTCAATTACAGGTGCTGTGACCTTGCTAGTTGCTGGTTTTGCAGCATTGGTTCAAACCGACATCAAACGTATTTTGGCTTACTCAACTATGAGTCAGCTGGGTTATATGTTTATGGCAGTTGGTGCAGAAGCATACCAAGCGGGTCTATTCCACATGTTAACTCACGCATTCTTCAAGGCATTATTATTCTTGTCTTCTGGTGCGGTGATTTTGGCTTACCATCACGAACAAAACATTTTCAAAATGGGTGGCTTGTTCTACAAGAACAAATTCCTATTTGCATGTTTCGCAATTGGTGGCGGTGCATTGGCAGCGATTCCATTCTTGACCATTGGTTTCTTCTCAAAAGACGCTATTTTGGCAGCAGTTTGGACGCAAAGTCATATCGCAGGTATTCCGCTATATAACACCTTATATTGGGTGGGTGTAGCAGGTGCATTCTTAACGTCAATTTATACATTCCGCTTAATTTGGGTTGTATTCTTTGGTAAAGAAAACACACCGTATCACGAGATCAAAGGCGCAACTTACTGGTTCCCATTGGCAGTGCTTGCAGTACTTTCAACTGGTTTAGCGATTGTATTAAAAGCACCAGTGATGAGCATTCTTGATGCTGCAAAAATCCCAGCATTTGTGATTCCTGAAGCATTAGAAGCAGGCGCACATGGTGCAGAGTATGTTGCAATTGGTGTGGCTTTGGCTGGTTTAGCAGTAGGTGTGGTGTTATTTGCCTTTGCTTACAATGCTGTAAAAGGTTTTGCGCAAACTTCATTGGGCGCAGGCCTTGCCAACATTTGCCGTAATGCACTTGGTTTCGATGCGTTGTATGACATCGTATTTGTAAAACCATTCTTGCTGATTGCCAAACTATTAGGTCGTGATCCAGTTGATGGTATGTGGTTGGTACTGCCTGCACTGGTGAAAGGTGGTCATAGCTTCACAAGTTCACGTCAAACAGGTTCATTGCGTGAGTACGCATCAAGTATGGCACTTGGTGTAGTGGTCTTACTAATGATCTTGATCGTGATTCAGGTCGTGGGGAAATAAGATGGATACTCCAAACAATTTAATTCTACCCGCGCTGATCCTTGTTCCGTTCATTGCAGGTTTTATTTGCTGGTTGGTCGATAAACTCGACGATAAATTACCGCGTTACATTGCTTTAGTGGGCATGCTTGTTACTTTGGGCTTAACTGTCGCATTGTGGCAAGGTGCTAGCTATAACTATGAATTAGGCGCTCAAGTTCCAACTTGGTCGGCTGAATTTATGCTGCCTTGGATTCAAACCCTAGGCATCAACATTCACTTAGCGGTGGATGGCTTATCTTTACTCATGGTGGGTTTAACTGCATTACTGGGTATTTTAGCGGTAGGCTGTTCATTTGGTGAGATTCAAAAGAACGTCGGTTTCTTCCACCTTAACCTTTTATGGTCTTTGGGTGGGGTAATTGGCGTATTCCTTGCGATTGACTTGTTCCTGTTCTTCTTCTTCTGGGAGATGATGCTTGTACCAATCTACTTCCTGATTGCGTTATGGGGTCATAAAGGTTCAAATGGTCGTTCACGTGTTTACGCTGCAACCAAATTCTTTATCTACACGCAAGTTGCTGGTTTAATCATGTTGATTGGTATCTTAGGTCTAGTGATCTATGGATACATGATGTCAGGTACTATTTCATTCAACTACAACTATTTATTGGCTGTAGCGAATACCCTTGACGCACAATTACCAGCAGTCGCTTATGCTTTCATGATCTGTTTATTCATCGGTTTTGCGGTAAAACTTCCAGTTTTCCCATTACACGGTTGGTTACCAGATGCACACGCACAAGCGCCTACAGCGGGTTCTGTCGACCTTGCAGGTATTTTGATTAAAACTGCGGCATACGGTTTATTACGTTTCGTGATTCCATTCTTCCCAGCGGCTTCTGCTCAGTTTGCAGACATCGCCATTATTTTGGGTTTAATTGGTGTGTTCTACGGCGCGTGGTGTGCTTTCCAGCAAACCGATATGAAGCGTTTACTTGCCTATACCTCAATTTCGCACATGGGCTTCGTATTACTTGCAATTTATGCAGGTAATATCCTGACTTACCAAGGCTTAATGATCATGATGTTGGCACATGGCTTGTCATCTGCTGCATTGTTCATTATGTGTGGTCAAATTTACGAGCGCGTACATACACGTGACATGCGTTTAATGGGCGGTATTCGTGGTCAATTCCAATACCTTTCATTCTTCCTGATGTTCTTTGTGGCTGCGTTAGTCGGTATTCCTGGTTTAGGTAACTTTATTGGTGAATTCCTGATTTTGATGGGTTCATTTGAACAGTTCCCAGCCTTCACAATTATTGCGGCAATCAGCTTAGTTTTTGCAGGTGTTTACGGTTTAATCCTGATTCACAAAGCTTTGTTTGGTGTACCAAATGAAGAGCAAAAACAGCACTATGCAAATCCGTTAAAAGATTTAAATGCACGTGAAGTTGTGATTCTTTCAATTTGTGCGCTGGGTCTAGTATGGCTTGGTCTGTATCCACAAACCTTCCTTGATATTTCAAATTCAAGTATGGCGTGGTTAGCAAATAGCTACATCCCAGTTCAAGAAGTAGTTGAAGTTACGCAAGAAGTAACAGCTCAACTCGAAAATGTGGAGATCCAATAAGCCATGAACTTCACAATGTCATTTTCTGAGCTTATGCCTTTAGCTCCTGTGATGATCGTGGCTTTAACTGCGATTATCGTGATGATCCTTACTGCAATTAAGCGTAACCATAACTTAATTGCTACAGCATCAGTGGTGGGCTTGAACCTCGCTGCGGCTTACCTTTTACTCATGATGTTTGGCGGGAATTTTGCTCCTGCCAGCGTGATGGGCATGTTTATGATTGATCCGTTCACCTTGTTATATCAACTGGTGATTCTGATCGCTGCATTAGCATGTTCTACTTTGTCACATGCGTATATTGAAACGTATAAAGACAACCGCGAAGAACTCTACATCTTAATGTTGTGTTCAGTGGCGGGCGCTATGTTGATGGTGTCAAGCTCGCACTATGCGTCGTTCTTCATTAGCCTTGAGTTAATGTCAATTCCTGTTTATGGCTTATTGGCATACACTCACCAACGTTCTAAATCTTTAGAAGCAGGCGTGAAGTACTTAGTCTTGTCTGCAACCGCATCTGCAATGTTGCTCATGGGTATGGCGTACATTTATGCATACACTGGTTCATTGTCTTTCTATGACTCTGTACAAGCATTAATGCAAAATATCCAACAGCCATTGGTGATTTTAGGTCTAGGCTTAATTGTCTTTGCTGTGGCATTTAAATTGTCGTTGGCACCATTCCACAAATGGACGCCAGACGTTTATGACGGTGCGCCTGCACCAATCGCAACCTTTCTTGCGACTGCAGCAAAAGTAGCAACCATTGGTTTGTTTGTACGTTACATTTTGGGTTCAGGTGCAATCCTGATCGACTCAATTGTAACCATCATGACCATTATTGCTGTGCTTTCAATTTTGGTGGGTAACTTCCTAGCTGTACGTCAAGTTAACTTGAAGCGTATTTTGGCTTACTCATCTATTGCGCACTTTGGTTATTTGTTGATTGGTTTAATCAGCATGACCTATGCAAGTTTGGGCAATGTCAGCGTATATGTGATCACTTATGTATTGACCACCATTGGTGCGTTCGGTGCAGTGGCATTAATGTCTAGCCCGTATAACAACGTAGCTGAAGCAGAAAGCTTAGCAGACTACCGTGGTTTGTTCTGGCGTCGTCCTGTATTGACTGCTGTATTAACTGTCATGATGCTTTCTCTAGCAGGTATTCCACTCACTGCAGGCTTCATTGGTAAGTTCTTGGTGGTGATGGCTGCTGTTACGACTCAGCACTGGTTCTTAGCTGCGATGATCATCGTAGGTTCAGGTATTGGTTTGTACTACTACTTGCGCGTTATGGTGGTGATGTATATGACACCGCCAGATGAACCAAAAATGGACGCTGTTGATCATTGGGGTCAAAAAGTGGGCGGTATTATGGTATTGGCTGCAGCTTTAGCGGTATTGGTGATTGGTGTTTATCCAGACCCAATTATCAAAATTGCACTTGAAGCTGAAATTTTGTCACCAATCCATTTCATGCTGTCACAGCAATAATTTGAAAGAAGTTTAACTTTCAGTCAAAAAGCCTTCATAAATTGAGGGCTTTTTGGTTTATATACACAATAAAAACAGCATATAATAAAATGATATTTGCTTTTCTTTCCTTTTAGGTGTTCTCCCGTGGCTATTCATGAAATCCGACATCCGCTTATTCGTCATAAATTAGGGCTATTACGTCGTGCTGATATCAGCACCAAAAACTTCCGTGAATTGGCACAAGAAGTCACCATGTTGCTGACTTATGAAGCGACCAAAGATTTGCCTATGGTCGAGCACGAAATTGCGGGTTGGAATGGTGCAGTCACTGTAGACCGTATTGCGGGTAAAAAAATTACGGTTGTGCCTATTTTACGTGCAGGTATTGGCATGTTAGATGGTTTCTTAAACTTGATTCCAAGTGCCAAAGTGTCTGTACTTGGCTTGGAACGTGATGAAGAAACTTTAGAAGCGCGTACGTACTACAAAAAATTAGTACCAGATGTACAAAACCGTATTGCGATGATTATTGACCCTATGCTTGCCACAGGTTCATCTTTAGTGGCAGCGATTGATTTGCTCAAAGCCAGTGGTTGTAAAGACATTCGTGTGATGGTTTTGGTTGCAGCGCCAGAAGGCATTCAACGTGTAGAAGCCGCGCATCCAGATGTGGTGATCTTTACTGCATCGGTAGATGAAGGTTTAAACCAAGATGGTTATATTGTGCCTGGCTTGGGTGATGCAGGCGATAAAATTTTTGGTTCAGTGCAAAAAGATTAAGCCGAATGTCGGTGAAAAAGAGGCATTAACTGCCTCTTTTTTATATACTCATATAAAGTGCAGCTCGTAAAAGGTTAAGCCATGAAATCTGAACAATATCAAGGGAAAATCAAACAATATAATGCCGAAAAAGGCTATGGATTTATTGCCGCACCTGAAGGTGAAGTGTTTTTCCATATCTCGGATTTTCCTGCGGCTGAAGGCGAGCCAAAGCGCAATGATCGGGTTAAATTTAATGTGGTTCAAAATGGTGATCGTTATAAAGCCATTAATATTGAACCTGTAGAAGATAAATCCAAAAAAGCAAAAAAAGCCAAAGCGGTTGCTACGAATACGTCGATTACGTCTGCATTGTTATCAAACTTAAAGCGTTAGTTTTAAATGTTTTCATGCACAGAAAAGAGGCATTCTCGCCTCTTTTTTTGTACAATAATCAAAAATTAACGTGAAAAGAGTAATTTATGTTTTTAGAAGGGAAAATAAAAACTTATAACGAAGAACGAGGCTTTGGTTTTATTCAAATAGAAGGAGAGCCTAAAGATTTATTTTTTCATATTAAAGATTTTCCCAATAAAAATATTCCACTAAAAGTGGGAGAAAATCTAAAATTTCGTAAAGTAGAAGAAAATGGCAAGTTCAAAGCAGATAATATTGTCCGTCTAGATATTAAGGTTGCAGTCGAAAGGCATACACCTCAATCAAGGGCAATTCATACGACAAAGCAGAATCATAAAAGACAGCAGAAGTCTGAAAATAACTCATCCAATTTTGTTACTTATATGGGTATATTGATTATATTCGGCTTGGCTTATGCAGTATTTAATAAGTACCAAGCTTGGCAAAATAGTCAGCCTGAAGCTTTATCAGTACAAAAAGTAGTAGAAGTTCCTGTTGTTGAACAGAACTTTACTTGTGATGGGCGTGAGCACTGTAGTCAAATGACGTCTTACGAAGAAGCATTATTCTTTATACGAAATTGTCCAAATACTAAAATGGACGGTGATGGTGACGGCATACCGTGTGAGAGTCAGTTTAATCGCTAAAAAAAGAGTACCATCATCGGTACTCTTTTATAAACTATTTCGCGTCGCAAAACTTCATAAATGCCTTTAAGCCAGGCCCTTGGTATTTCTGACGATGCACCAACATGAATAACGGGCGCGTCAGTTGCCAGAAAGGTGTATCTAAAATCACCAATTGACCTTTTTCTAGTAAAGGTTCAATCGCCAATCGTGAAATACACGACATACCAATCCCACCTGCGACAATTTTTAAAATCGCTTCGTTATGACCCAAAGTTAAACGAATATTGGCATCAGGCAGGTTTTTTAAAATTGCATTGTCAAACACTTCACGGGTACCTGAACCTTCTTCACGTAAAATCCACTCGGCATCTTCAAAATCTGCAATGCTTAAAGCACGGTTTAACTGCGCTAGAGGATGACTTGGCGCACAGCACACTGCAAGTTCATCATCACGCCAATGAATACATTGGAGTTGGGGTAAGTGACAAGAACCTTCAATCAGTGCTAAATCTAGCTGAAATTGGTTTACAGCTTCAATCATTTGGCGGGTATTGCCCACTTGTAACTGTAAATGCGCCTGCGGCTGAATTTGCAAAAAGTCTGCCATTAAATCAGGCATCAAATAGTCACTAATGGTAAGAGTTGCACCTAAACGCAAATCAATACTTTGTAGCTCGCCTTTAGCGGCTTGCTCAAATGCTTCACAACGACCCAAAATTTCTAAGGCTTGTGGCAATAAAAAACGACCTAAATCGTTCAGCTGTAGGCGCTTACCCAAACGGTCAAACAGTGGAGCGCCTAAGCCATCCTCCAAATCTGCTAAGGCCATACTTGCAGCACTTTGGGTGAGCTTAACGGCATCACTGGCTTTGGTTACTGTCCCTTCTTGGGCAACTGCTACAAAAACCGCCAACTGGCGTAAAGTCATGCGCATGAATCAAGCCTTAACATTTAAAAATATTCATAAATTACCCCAACATGCTAACATGAGCACAGTCTTTCATGCCACGCTCAAATCATGTCAATTGAAAAATTTACTTTAGAAAAAGTGCTTTCGGTTCATCGTTGGACCAACACCTTGTTTAGCTTCATTATGACCCGACCCGCGCATTTTAAATTTACTGCAGGGCAGTTTGCACGTATCGGGTTAAAAGTGGGCGATGAATTGGTAGTACGTGCTTATTCGGTGGTGTCATCACCCTTTGATGAAACTTTAGAGTTTTTCTCAATTGTCGTGCCAGATGGTGCGTTTACTTCTAACTTGCAGCACCTTCAAGTGGGGGATGAGCTGTACTTGGAAAAAATCCCTTATGGTTTTTTGACCTTGGCGCGTTATCAATTGCCTGCCCCACACGATTTATGGTTACTGGCCACAGGTACAGGTCTTGCACCGTTTTTATCCATGCTGCAAGATTTTGAAACATGGACAAAATATCAACATATTTATTTGGTTTATAGCGTGCGTACCGAAGCTGAATTGGCTTATGTCGATAAAATTCACGAGATTGCCGAAACTTTTGGCGAAGGGCATACAGGCTTTAAATTTATCCCAATTATCACTCGCGATCCTCAAGCTGATTTGCATGATCGTTTGCCTATATTAATTGCAAATGGTGAACTTGAACAGGCTGCGGGTAGTGTACTCAACCCTGAAACCAGCCATGTGATGTTATGCGGTAACCCTGCCATGGTCGATGACACCAAAGAAGCCTTAAAAGCGCGTGGTTTAAGCATGAACCGCCGTGGGGAAGGCAATATTGCAGTTGAAAATTATTGGTGAGGATGTGATGCAACTATTCAAATATCAACTGTTCAAATATATAGCCAGCGCAGGGCTGATGTTTATAGTCGCACAAACCGTACAGGCTGAAACGGTGGAAACTCAGGTTGCTGTGCAAGATCACGTACTCATTTATGATGGGCCACTTAGCCCTGAAGCCAACGCACGTGCAGCGGAATTACTCAAACAGTCAGATAAGATTGATACCTTAAAAATCAACAGCCGTGGTGGCGAGATCGGCTTAGGCATTGATTTGGGCAATTTGGTTTATGACCATCAACTGAATGTAGAAGTTGGACAATATTGTTTTTCTTCTTGTGCCAATTATGTATTTCCTGCGGGCAAAGTAAAATATTTAAACTTGCGTAGCCAGCTCGGTTGGCATGGCGGCAGTTTGCAAAAAATGCAATTTGAAAGTGCTGAAATGGAGCAAATGTATAATGAATATATTGGCCCAATCCGTGCAAAGGAAACCGCTTTTTTTCAGAAAATTAAAGTTCAGCAAAGCTCAACCATTGCAGGGCAGGCACCTGAATATGAAAAATATCAAGACTGTGTCGGTTGGCGCTATACATCTAAGAAAATGCGAAGTTTTGGCATAGATCAGGTGCGTTTTAAGCAGGTTTTGTGGCTGCCTAAATCGAGTTTTGAAAATAAATGTATTTTCACAATTCGCTAAAAATTGGTTGTTGAGGTGATCTTCACCATTCATATAAAAACCTCATCTACAACGCTGCAGATGAGGTTTTTGCTTGGTGCGATTCAATTTTGAAAGCAACTTTTGAACGCAATGCTTGAAAGTGACTCTTCAAAGAAATTAGTGCACAAACATATCCATATATTCGCGGATTTCCTGAATCGCGCTATCGACATCGCTACTTAGCCAAGTCGGTTCAAAAAAACCTGCATAATGCTCTAAGCGCTCTTGAGGAACCACCAAACGCACAGGACATTCTTCTTCAAGTAAGCGCCACGGTAAAATTGGCACTTCATTATCCAGAAATGCAGCAATGTTGCGAATATCAATGATCATGGCATTCACACAATCTGGAAATGGCATGACCGAAAATTCTTCGGTACGACGACGGAAATATTCCAAATCGCCCCATTTGAGCAGATAGCTGGGCTTGCTAAATTCAATAATACCAATGAGATGCCCATCACGGGTATAGTGCAAGGCACATTGATGAGTGACGTCAGTGTCAAGATCAAGCGATACACTTTGTTGACGATACGCCATAAAGTTCAAAGTACACAAAAAAACGGTACGTGATTATAGCGCATTTCCCCGTGAGAGGCAGCTTTGTCGATATTGGGCAACATAGGTGGTACTTGAGGTATATTACATCTTTTCACCATCTTGCTATGTATTGTCACACAATAAGCGTGAGGAGCTTGTTAGTATGAAAATTCATCAGATAAATACATAAGTGAGGGGAACATGCCGCATGATTTCAATAAACCACCTCATGTAAACTCAGCTGAAGACATTAAGCGAAAAAAACGTATTCCAGTCTATATGCTTCTACTGGTGGGAATCTTTTTATTGGCATTGCTGATTTACATGATGGCGGATCGCAATCCGAGTCCGAGCGAAGCACCTCCTGGACATCCTAATCCAACCGTACAACAAGCAACGCCAAATAGCACGACAACGGGCACAGCTGGAGATGAAGCACGTGCAGAGGACAGCAATACTGCAACAGCAACAGATCGGTAGTTTAGCCTAAGCGTCAAAAAATCGTATTTACAAATTCAGCCTTGCCTAGATGCAGGGCTTTTTTGTGGATTTTCGCAAGGTTTATTATCCCTCCTTTGTAGAATTGTTGCGATTCTGCATCCCAAGGTTGAATAAAAAATATGCAAATTCTATGGTGGGTAGAGCTTTACTCAATAATTTGAATCGATAAAAAGCAGTTTTGCGCTGTAGTGCAAACCTAAAAATGAAGCTAATCACCATGAGGATTAAACAAGATGAATGATTATTTTAATGGGAACCTACATGGCAGAGGTTTTGATGCCATGTATTATTGGGAGCAATTTCAACCCATTTTAGCTGCAGTCGCAATTTTACTTGTCGGGTGGGTGATTGCATTATTGGTTGCGGGTGGAATTAAAAAGGTTCTACAAAAATTAGGTACCGATCAAAAATTATCAAATGCAACGGGGCATCGTTCAAATATTGAAGTGATTGTGTCGCGGGTCGTGTTTTGGGTGATTTTAATTATTGCGGTCATTGGTGCGCTGAATGTGTTGAATCTGACCAGTGTCAGTGGGCCATTCAGTAATATGATTCAGCAGTTCTTACTGTTTATTCCTTCTTTACTGGCTGCTGTAGCCGTTGCTTTTATTGGGTGGATTTTGGCAAATCTGGTCAAAGTGGGGATGCAAAAACTGTTGGCACGTACTCAGTTGGATGAAAAACTCAGCGCCGATGTGGGTGTGAGTGGCTTAAGTCAAAATATCAGTGAAATTGTTTATTGGCTGATTTTATTGCTGTTCTTGCCAATTGTGCTGTCAATTTTAGGCTTAAACGGTCTGTTGTTCCCTGTGCAAAACATGGTGAATGAAGTTGTGCTGTATTTACCGAACATCTTCATTGCAGGCGTGATTGTTTTTGTCGGATACATTCTGGCAAAAATTGTTCGTGGCATTGTCGAAGGTTTATTAGGCAGCCTGAATATTCAACAGCATGCTGAAAAAGTTGGCATTTTTAAAAATTCAAATTTACCTAAATTACTCGGTTCGTTTGTTTTCGCCTTGGTGATCATCACCGCCTTGATTATTGGTTTTGAGGCACTTGGAATTGAAGCCATTTCGCAGCCTGCGACAGCCATGCTGTATGAAATTATGAATGCGATCCCGCATATTATTGCGGCAGGTCTGATTCTTATTTTGGCTTATGTGGTGTCGCGTTTTGTAGCCAATATTGTGGTGGAAGTGGTTGCAGGTACAGGAGTCGATGATATTCCTGCCAAACTCGACTTACAGCGCTTTTTAGGTACGACTAAAATTTCATGTGTAGTCGGTTATCTGATTGTATTCTTTACCATGCTATTTGCGGTATCTGAAGCGGCGAACCGTTTGGGCTTTGATCAAGTCAGCGGCTTGATTGCCATGTTTATCCAGTTTGGTGCAGATATCCTGTTGGGTGCTGTCATTTTGGTGGTGGGTTTCTGGCTCGCGAATTTGGTCGCCAAAGTGGTACAGCGCGGTGAATATAACAGCTCACGTTGGTTGGCAAACTTAGTCCGTATTTTAATTATGGGTTTGGTGGTAGCCATGGGCTTACGCGCGATGGGTATTGCCGACTCGATTGTGAACTTGGCCTTTGGTTTAACTCTCGGTTCTGTTGCAGTGGCTTTCGCACTTGCCTTTGGTTTAGGTGGTCGTCAACCTGCAGAGCGTGTGTTAACTGATTTGATTGATAAAGCTAAACGTGAGGCAAATCAACCGAATCCTTTGCACAAGACAGAAACGGCAACGTCAGCATCAAGTGTGATGACACCTATTGTATCTGAGCAGCCGCAAGCGTCTGTAAGTGATGTGACTACAACACCTGAAGCGGCAACTGATCATGCAGTGCCAGATACCTTAAAGGTTGATCCTGAACATCCACCAGTCAACAACCCATTTGGTTCGACAGGTGAGGCTGAACCTGATGTCGATGAACATCCAAAAAATGACCCGAAATAACCTATTCAAATTTTGATTTGAATCGCTAAGATAATCGGCCAATCACCGTATTGGTCGATTTCTTTTCGGTATTTATTAAAAAAGAGGAAAGACTAATGTCCAAATCAGTACCCAATAAGTTTTTTGCCCCAATAGTGATTGCTGGCATCACCATCGGTTTTTTTGTTGCCGCTTATAAGTTTGTCTTTGCTAAACCAGAAGCAACGGCAAAATCAACTGAAAATGTTGATAAAAATCACCCAAAGGAGGATAGACTAAGCTCTTAAATTATGTTAAAAATTAATCAACTTTGGCAGGAATGAGCCAAAGACTGATTTGGATAAATCAGATCAATAACTTGGAAAGCTTGATGAGGGTTTAAGGGAAAAATAAAAAACTTGGGTTTTAACCAAGCTGAAATATTTGAGTCTTAAAATTCGCGCAAGGATGACAATAATGAGAGAAATCAATATGCTAAACAAATTACGTATCAGTTTAAAAGTTCAAGTGGCAAATTCGTTACCTATGCATCAACAAAATGCTGTGCTTAAAATGCAGCAAACTGAATCACGTTTGGCAAATACGCCAAAATTGGTATTATTTCGTACCGATTATTTAGAATAAAATAACAGGATTCACGTATTGCTAAGTCTTTATAGTACGTGACGGTGTTAAAGAAAAAGCCAGTTTAGAAAAAACTGGCTTTTGTCATTTTGCAATTTGATCGGCAAGATCAATATTATTCTGTTTAGACTAGAATCATTTTTATCACATTCATTTGTTTGCATGTTTCATCTAAAAGCAAACTTAAACATACTCCGATGCCGCATGTGCAGATGACCACGCCCATTGGAAATTATAGCCGCCCAAATGTCCTGTTACATCTAAGACTTCTCCGACAAAATACAAGCCTTTTTGTTTTTTACTTTCCATGGTTTTAGAGGAAACTTCTTGGGTATCGACTCCGCCTAAAGTGACTTCGGCAGTACGATAACCTTCTGTGCCCGATGGTTTGACTTCAAAGGCATTTAAACGTGCTGCAATCTGTTCTAGTTTTTCATCACTGATATTGCCAATTGCCGTTTCAGAGAGCGTAGGCCAGATCAGTTGCTGCAATTCAGCCACTACACTTTTTGGCAAATGTTCGCTGAGCAAGGTGCGTAGTAAAACTTTAGGACTGCTTTGCTTTTTGTTTTTAAAAAAGTCATAGAGTTCTAAGTATGGCAAAAAGTTAATTTTAAAACTTTGTCCGACATCCCAATAATTAGAAAGCTGTAAGGCGCTTGGCCCACTCAAACCACGATGGGTAAATAGCAATGCTTCGGTAAAACTATTTAATGAATTTGATAAAGTCGCATCCACCGCATTACCGCTTAAACGTGTAGTGACTTCTTTAAAGCTGTCTGAGAAGGTAAAAGGCACTAAACCTGCACGGGTCGGGTAAACACGATGACCAAACTGTTTAGCAATTTCATAGCCAATTCCAGAGCCACCTAAAGTTGGAATAGATAAACCACCTGTGGCTACAACCACAGCGCTTGCTTGGAAATACCCTAAAGTCGTTGCAATTTGGAAACCTTGATCATCTAGGGCATTCACAGCTTTGACTTCACAATTAGTTTGAATATTGACCAGATTGGTTTTTTCACATTCGGCCAAGAGCATGGCTAAAATTTCTTTAGCGCCGTTTAAGGTGAATAATTGTCCGTGTTTACGTTCTTCATATTCAATGCCGTATTCGCAGACCAAACCAATAAAATCCCAGTTGGTATAACGGGTGAGAGCAGAAATGACAAAGTGTGGATTATGTGAAATATAATGGTTTGGCTCGACTTCTAAGTTGGTAAAGTTACATTTACCACCACCAGACATTAGAATTTTTTTGCCCACTTTATTGGCCTTTTCCAGTACCACAACCGAACGCCCACGTTTGCCTGCTTCAGCAGCCAACATCAAGCCTGATGCACCTGCACCTAAAACAACAACATCAACCTGATGAACCATGAGTATTACTCGGTAGACGAAAAGCGAGTAATTATAAAAGATTTGTGGGGGTTTTAATATACTTTAAGCTTTCCTTGCAACCCACCTGTATGAATGGCCAGGATTCGAGTGTGGGCAGGGAAATGATTGTGCTGGATTAAATCAAGAAGTCCCATCATCATTTTACCTGTATAAATGTGTTCGAGTGGAATTTGATATTTTTGCTCAAAATTTTGAATAAATTTCAATAATTCAGGTGTAGTTTTGGCATAGCCGCCACCACAATAGGCATCGGTTAAAGACCAATTGCTTTTATCGGTCCATTGTTGAATGTCCTGTTTGAGAAAATCACCTTTCAAGGCTGAAAACCCTAAAACTTGCTGTTGTTCCGAGCTACTTTCAATGATGCCCACAATTGTTCCACCAGTACCCACAGCACAACAAATTACGTCATAATTTTCTAAATCATCAGGGGAGAGGATTTCCTGTGTCCCTTGAATGGCAAGGGAATTGCTTCCACCCTCTGGAATAATAAAGGCTTGAGGATATTGCTGTTGAAGTTGTTGTAAATATTCCACTTCATGGCGCAGACGATATTCGGCTCGGCTGACAAAATGCAGTTGCATGCCAAAATCTTGCGCTGTTTGTAGGGTAGGATTTAAGTCTTGGGTCGCAAGTTCTTGACCACGAATGATGCCAATACTTTGAAAGCCAAAGCGTTGAGCTGCATAAGCCGTTGCTGCAATATGATTGGAAAATGCACCGCCAAAAGTGAGGACTTGAGAAAAACCTTGCTGTTGTGCTGCCAAGAGGTTGTATTTAAGTTTAAAAAACTTGTTGCCCGAAATCTGGGGATGAATCTGATCAAGGCGTTTGATGGTTAGTTGAACAGGCTGGGGAAGTTCTAATGTTTGATAAGGGGTAGGAAAAGCAATGTGATCAAACATTTTTTGCGAACGAGAAATGAATTTGACCACATTGTAAATGTATTTGATTGAGAATGTCAGTGTTGGTTTATGAGTCGGTATCCACCGACGTGATCACCGACATACCAGGGCTTAGATTTTCGATCCCTTTTTAATTCGGATCAATGGTGATACGTACCGCTATACGTTGAACGACTTTGGTAAAATTTCCTGTGGGATTGTCAGGTTTAAGTACACTGAACTCTGAACCCGCAGCGGGGGAAATCTGTTCCACATGGCCTGGTTCATTGAGCAATGTCCAAACAATAGGTATCGCTATTCCACGATAGACGATGGCTAACATCAAGATATTGATATCTCGTTTTCCCCATTTCCAGTTGGTTCTATCCAAAGTTAATTGGACTTTATCGAATAAAAATATATTGAAAATTAACTGAGAAATTTGACGATAATCGAAATACTGATCTGCAAAGAAGCGTTGTATACATCGATAAAAATGATTGTGGTAAGCACGTGATGGGTAAGGCTTTAAATGCAGAAGAAAGATTACATGTCTGTTTTACAATTAATGCCAGCATAATCAGTGTAAAACATTTTACATGTGACTTGTTCAACTTTAGATATTTGTTTAAGATGAGATGTAACTCATTGAAATGTATCATCATATTCGTCGTCAGAAAACAAGTATTATGCCATTATTTCAATGAGTTATCTTTTTTTGTCGTGTACAAAGATCGTTTTATCAAAGTAAGTTGAATAACCATAGGGCAGCAATTTACCCTATGGCTTTTTAAAATTTAATGAAAAACTGCTTCCAAAGCATTTAAGCCAACTTTAGGATCGAGTAAACCATTGTAAATCTCTGGAATTTCACGTTCGACACCTAAGAGCTGATAAATGGCAATCATGGCACAACGTACGGAATATTCCACAGTGAAAACCACATCATCTTCAAGCTCTACGAATTGACCTAAGAAAGCAAAGTTGACTGCATTTTCTGGAATGACCAATGGGCGATCACCTGCTTTACGACATGCAAATAGGGCAGAGGCATAAGGCATCATTACTGTGGTAATGTCAGTATGTGCCAACACATGATCCAAAATGTCATCGAAACCAAGTTGATGAATCAACTCAATTAAAATTTCTTGACCCGTCGCTTCACTCATCGGTTTTTTAATGTAATCGCCGATATGGTCAATTTCAAAACCATAACCCCATAAGGTGAATTTACCTTCTGGTAAGTCAGCAAAATGCGGTTGAGCTGGAACGACCACAGATAGATGCCAACCAGATTCAAACCAAGTCATGAGTGCACCTGTACCCGGTTCATTTCCTGTGTAATCAATAATCCGTTTTAGCAGCACATCATCATGCATGGTGAGCGTAAAGGATTTCCATTTATGCTCATCAATGTTGCCATAGAAGGTCATTGGACGACCAAAATCAGGAGCTTTTTGAGCCAATGTTTCCCACAAACGCCAGCCATGATCTTGTCGATCACGAATCAGCTCAGGAACATCGAATTTATCGCCATAACGTGAATCAGCCGTAATCGAACCTAAAGTAAAGAGCGCAAGATCATGCTCACCCAGTTGAATTTGTTCAGTGCCTTCTGGAATGTTGACATAAAGTTGGGTTGCCTTACGTTCCTTCGTTTGGGCATCTTCGACAAAGTCTGCATCTGTGACATAACTACCGAAACGAACATCAACGCCTTGTTCCACCAACCAGCGTTGTAGAGGATGAATCATTGAATCATATTGATTGTATTTAGTTCGTTTCACACCTGCTAAGGTATGGATGCGTGGTAATTCTTGAATGAAACGTAGAAAATAACGGCGTAATTCCGCTGCGCTATGCCATTTTTGAAAGGCAAACGTGGTTCGCCACATCCGCCAAAAATTACTTTGGAAAAATGCATCATCAAAAAATTCATCAATACGGCGACTACCGATACGATCTTCTTTTAATGCCAGTAGACGTAACATTTGAGCACGGTTGAGCGTTGATAATCCCAATTTTTGAGCTTCTGCAATAATATGATTTGAGTCGATCAAACGTGCTTGAGCATTGGTTTTAACTTGTTCGTTAAATTCACGACATTCTTCACGAACAGAAATGTCTGGATTTTCTAAAGATGGGATGCTTGAAAATAAATCCCAAGTACACAAATAAGTCTCATCAGTTAGCATACGTCCACCACGTGTGACCCATGCTTGGTTCGGATTAAGCGGATTATGTCCACCATCCATCGAACCACCAGAAACATTCAATTCTTCTAAAATATGGATATGTTCAGCTGGCACTTTAGCATCACGAATCGCAAAAGCAGCAGCAGCCATACCAGCTATGCCTCCACCTACAATCCAAAGATGTGATTTAGAGCGGTCTAATGTTTTCAGTCTTTTATTTTGCATCTGATGTGCCTCGTTTGTAGTTCTAAAGAAAATTAAAGCCGTAATTTTATTATGGGATTATATGTTTTAAAAATATATGAAAGTTCTGCTAAAAATCGATGATAAATTATTATCAGAAAAAAACTTTAATAGAAAAAAAGGATGCACAATAAAATTTTACTGTTCATATGCTATGTTTTAACTGTTTGATATTGAAATTAAATTGAGTTTTTACTCTATTTTTGGTTTTTTTAATAAATATCAAATTGCTTGAAAAATCCTTAAATTTATAAACATAAATCAAAAAAATTATATCTTCTATTATTGTTTTTTAAGTAAAATAAATAATTGAAAATTATTCTAATCTTGAGGTCTATCTTGGAATCATTATTGATTTTAGGCTCTATTGCTTTGGCATTAATGTTGGGGGCAATTAGTCCTGGGCCTACCTTTATTTATGTGGCAAAAAATTCGATAGCCATTTCACGTAAGCATGGTTTATTTACGGCTTTAGGCACGGGTACGGGTGCCGCAATTTTTGGTTTATTGGCGGTGATGGGGTTGCAGGCTATTTTATTGGCAGTGCCTTCAGCATATTTTCTGCTTAAAATTTGTGGTGGTTTATATTTGTTGTTTTTGGCTTATAAAATTGTGAAGCATGCCAAAGCGCCTATTCAAACCAATCTTGCACATGGACAGCAAATGTCACTGCGCCGTGCGTTTACTACAGGTTTAATTACGCAGTTATCTAACCCTAAAATTGCAATTGTCTTGGCGAGTATTTTTACGGCTTTGTTGCCTAAAGAAATTCCGAACTATTTTTATGTGGTGCTGCCAATTCTGTGTTTTTTTATTGATGCAGGTTGGTGTTCATTGGTTGCAGTGGCTTTGTCTGCAGAAAAACCGCGTCAGGCTTATATTAAGTTTAAGGCTATTTTTGACCGTGCAGCAGGGGCGGTCATGACAGTATTGGGATTAAAGTTAATTTTTGGGATGAAGTGATTTATTTGTGTAGATACCTATGCCTTTTGGGAGAAGATTGGGATGAGGGTATTCTAATAATTAAAATGTTTGCCTTACTTTTAAAGGATCAAAAGTAACAAAAATCCTTTGTTCGTTAGAGGGCACGTCCGTGTGCCTAACGAACAGGCTACATCCATGTCACCTTTCTGTGCGTTAGTACTTAAATCAATATTCATCCTCTTCGAATTTGATAGATGGAAAGTAATGTTTAGGGTCATATCCGTCACAATATTCAAATGGAATATTTTTAATAAAATCATATTTATTTATAAAATTATTTTGGAGCCATTTTTTTCCAAAACGCGATAAAACATTGAAAAAAGGATATAAAGCTCAGGGTTTGAAAGTTGAGCACGGTAAATTTTTATTAACTCGTATTTTTCAAAATCACTTAGGATTGTTGATTCATCTACTATTTTTATAGCATTATACATATTTCTAAAATAAGAGCTTAAATGAGTTTGATTGGTTTTCAATAAGCAGCCTCTAAAATCCTTTTCCATTAACCTTTTCTGAATTTTAATAACTAATTCTTCATTAAATCCATTATACCTTGATAGTTTATTTACTATAAATGTCGTCCAACTTCCCTCTATACCAAAGTAAAAAATAACGTATGAGATATCTAATATTTGTGATTTATTGAGTTGGAGATTTTCTTGTACAGAAATTTCTTGAATCGTTTCTAAAATTCGTTTGAACTGAATTTTGAAGGTTACAAAAGCCTTTTTCCCTTCTTTTGGTGGGTGTTGCGGATTGGTATTGGGTAAAGAAATATTTATCAAATGTTGGTTGTGATAATCAATCATTTTAAAAAAATTAGACTTTAAATTATTTTTCTGTGCTTCATCTTTTTGATTAATAATTGTATAAATCAAGAGGAATATGCTTGATGCACTTAAGAGAGTACCTATAACTCCTCCATACAAATTACCTAAAGAAGCTCCTAAATTTGGATCAATCAAGGAGGTTACTCCAATTTGAAAAGCTTTGTTGGTAAAAATAAAATAGGTAGCTAGCAAACTAATAATTATCAAGACTATTGGTAGAACTAAGCAAAAAAACTTTATCCATCTATTCATTATTTATAACTATAAAAAAACCCCACTAAAATATAGCAGGGCTTTTTATCAGTGTCTAAAAATTAAGACACTTTATCACCCGGTTTTGCGCCAGATTCAGGTGAAATCACCCAAACACCTTCGCCATTACCCGCAGCAAGTACCATACCGTTAGAAATACCAAAACGCATTTTACGAGGTGCAAGGTTAGCCACCATCACCACCAATTTGCCTTTTAAATCTTCTGGTTGATAAAATTCACGAATACCACTAAACACATTACGTGGCTCAGCTTCACCTACATTTAAAGTTAATTGAAGCAGTTTGTCTGAACCTTCAACGGTTGCAGCCTCTAAAACTTCTGCAACACGTAAATCAATTTTGACAAAGTCATCAATCGTGATAATTTCCGCTTCACCGACTTTTGGTTCTGCTTTTTTCTCTTTGGCTTTTTCTTTTTTCTTTTCCGTTTTTGGTGCTTCAACAGGTGCGGCTAAAGAATCTTTAGATGCATCTACCATTGCAGCTACCGCTTTCGGATCAACACGTTGCATGAGTGGTTGGAACAACGCAATTTCATGACCGACTAAAACAGTTTTACGTGATTCAAAGTTAAAGCTATCTAACTGTAAGAAGGCTTGAACTTGTTCAGCCAAGGTTGGCAGTACAGGCGCAAGATAAATCGCCAATTGACGGAATAGGTTAATCCCTACAGAACATACGTCATGAACTTGCTGTTCTTCGCCTTCAATTTTGGCTAAAGCCCAAGGCTTTTTCTCATCAATATATTGGTTGGCGCGGTCAGCAAGCGCCATAATTTCACGAATTGCCGCAGAGAATTCACGCTCTTCGTATGCTTTGGCAATCGAGTCACCTGCAGCAATAAAGCTTTGTACTAACTCAGGTTCAGCGCAGTTTGCACTTAATTTGTTATCAAATTTGGTGTTGATGAATTTGGCACAACGGCTGGCAATATTTACCACTTTACCCACAAGATCAGAGTTTACTTTCTGCACAAAATCATCCAGATTTAAGTCAGAGTCTTCAACTTTATCAGACAGTTTTGATGCAAAGTAATAGCGTAAATATTCAGGATTTAAATGCTGTAAATACGTTTCTGCTTTAATAAATGTGCCGCGAGATTTCGACATTTTTTGACCATTTACAGTCAAGAAACCATTTACAAATAAACCTGTAGGCGTGCGATAACCCGCACCATCTAACATTGCAGGCCAGAATAAAGCGTGGAAATATACGATGTCTTTACCAATGAAGTGATAGACTTCTTTGTCTGAATCTTTTTTCCAGTAATCGTCAAAATTTAGGTCAGGGCGTTTGGTTTTTACGTAGTTTTCAAAACTCGACATATAACCAATTGGTGCATCAACCCATACATAAAAATATTTATTTGGTGCGTCTGGAATTTCAAAACCAAAATATGGTGCATCACGTGAAATATCCCAGTCATTCAAGCCATTTTCAAACCATTCATCTAATTTGTTGGCGATCGAAACTGGCAAACGACCTTCATCGCGTGTCCATTTTTGTAAGTATTCACCAAAATTAGGCAATTTAAAGAAGTAATGATCTGATGATTTTTCTACAGGCGTCGCACCGCTCAAAGTCGATTTTGGATTAATCAGCTCAGTCGCATTATAGGTTGTGCCGCAAACTTCGCAAGAATCGCCGTATTGATCTTCCGCTTTACATTTTGGGCAAGTGCCTTTAATAAAACGATCTGATAAGAACATGCCTTTTTCAGGGTCAAATAATTGCGTGACGGGACGGACAGCAATATTGCCTGCATCACGGTTTTTGACATAAATTTCGCTGGCACGTGCGCGGTTGGTGTCGCTATGCGTTGAATCATAATGATCAAAATGCACGCCAAAACCGTCAAAATCGCGAATGTGTTCTTGTTGCACATTGGCAATTTGCTGTTCAGGGCTAATCCCGTTGGCTTCGGCACGCAGCATGATTGCTGTACCATGCGCATCATCCGCACAGACATAAGTCACGTCATGTCCCATTGCACGCATGGCGCGAACCCAGATATCTGCCTGGATATAACCGAGTAAGTGACCCATATGGATCGGACCATTGGCGTATGGTAGGGCGTTAGTGACTAAAATTTGACGCACGGATATAACTCTCTCAAATAGGGACGATGCAATTCGGGCAATTTTACCTTAGATAGCACATAGATGCACAAGGGATTCCAGGAATTCTTTTCAAATCCGCTTAGAAGGCTAAATACAATATCGAAACAAGCTCTTGGTCTGCATTTGAAGATAAATCATGTCAAAAACCAAGCAATATACTCAGAATTAAGTATTTCAGTGATAGCACGACTTAACCTTATACTGAATTATCGTTACACTATCAAAATCGCGGTATTTCCAAACTTTGGAGTAAATCTATGTCTTGGCTTTCTTCACTTAAATCAGTTTTTTCACCTTCGCATACGGTGAATGAGGAAGCTATTCAGCACGTGCTACAAAGTTATATATTGCCTGAATCTGAACATGCTTTAAAAGATCGTATTTCTCAAGTGAATGTGCAAGGTGATATTCTGCAAATCACCATCAATACTTATCCTGAAGAAAAACAACATTTACAACAAATTCATGATGAACTGGCAGATGCTTTAGAAAAATGCGGCATTAAAGAACTGAATATGCATGTGATTCAGCAGAAATCTGGACAGAAAAAAGAAAGTTGTGGGCATCAACATGCTGAAGATGAAAGCTGCGCAACATCGACCACACAGACTGCAACATCTCATTTACCACCGGTGGTCGATGCTGCGGGCCAAAGTTCAATGCAAGAAGCCGATCCGAATAATCCACCGATTCAAAAAGCTGCGCCACACCAACGTGATGTGCCGAAACATCCGCGTATTCAAAACGTAATTTTGGTATCTTCAGGCAAAGGCGGGGTTGGAAAATCTACCACTACAGTAAATTTGGCTTTAGCTTTGCAAAAGCTCGGCTTAAAAGTTGGCGTATTGGATGCCGATATTTATGGTCCAAGTATTCCGACCATGCTCGGCAATGCAGGCAGAACCCCAATGATTGAAGCCGAGCAGTTTGTACCGTTGGATGCTTTTGGGATGCCTGTGTTATCCATCGGACATTTAACAGGTGACCACAATACACCTGTAGCGTGGCGTGGACCAAAAGCCACAGGTGCATTAATGCAGCTCTTTAATCAAACTTTATGGCCAGATTTAGATGTGTTGATGATTGATATGCCACCAGGAACGGGGGATATTCAATTGACACTTGCACAGCGTATTCCTGTAACGGGAGCGGTGATTGTGACTACACCACAAAATGTTGCCTTAATGGATGCTGTCAAAGGCATCGAACTATTTAATCGTGTGCAAATCCCTGTCATGGGCGTAATTGAGAATATGTCGACGCATATCTGCTCAAACTGTGGCTATGAAGAGCAAATTTTTGGTCAGGGCGGTGGCGATAAACTGGCAGAACAATATGACATTCCGTTGCTAGGACGTTTGCCTTTAAATGTTAGTATTCGTGAAAATGTCGATGCAGGCACACCGTCTGTAATTGCTGGCGATGATGCTGCAGACAGTTATATTGCGATTGCCCAACAGATAGCAAAAAAACTGCCTAAAGCTGAAAAAGATCATAATCGTATTTTTTAAGTGCGAATTGAAAAATAACAGTTATTGTTGCCTTATAAGTATTTCAATAGCTAGAAGCTACTTAGGATTAGTGTGCCTGTAAATGGGAAATGGCGGAAATTTAAATTATCTTGGCGCTTTAAAAGTAGCTAGTTTTCATTAATCTGGTTTTCAGTTAAAGTACAGCACAGTTTAAACATTCATATTTTGGATAGAAAATAAATGGCAATTAAGTCTGATCGTTGGATTCGCGAAATGAGCGAAAAACACGGCATGATTGAACCGTATGCAGAAAACCAAGTTCGCTTTGACGAAAATGGCGAGAAACTCATTTCTTATGGTGTTTCTAGCTATGGTTATGACGTACGTTGTGCACGTGAATTTAAAGTCTTTACCAATGTTCACTCAGCAATTGTCGATCCAAAAAACTTTGATGAAAAAAGTTTTATCGATATTGAATCAGATGTGTGCATCATTCCGCCAAACTCGTTTGCCTTGGCGCGTACCGTTGAATATTTCCGTATTCCACGCAATGTATTGACAGTATGCTTAGGTAAATCGACCTATGCGCGTTGCGGTATTATTGTGAATGTCACGCCACTCGAACCCGAGTGGGAAGGTCATGTAACTTTAGAGTTTTCCAATACCACGAACTTACCTGCACGTATTTATGCGGGTGAAGGTGTGGCACAAATGCTGTTCTTTGAATCAGATGAAGTTTGTGAAACCTCGTACAAAGACCGTGGTGGTAAATATCAAGGGCAGACGGGCGTGACCTTGCCTAAAGCATAAGTGATTAACCCATCACAATTTTTCTGTTGAACAAGCGAGCCAATGTGCTCGCTTTTTTTCATTCATCGGAAAGCTGTGCTGTTTAGCCAGTTTGTTTTGCATTTGCATAAATATTCAGCATAATTAAATATGAGAATGGTTTGGCATAATCACGTTTTTAAGGATAAAAACACTCAAATAAATAGCCAAGCTATAGATAAATAAAAGAAAGATGCGGAGCATCAGATAAAAGGAAGGTCGAGATGACTGAACACGCAATTACTTACCCTTTTCGTAAGCATTGCTTAGCCACTGCGATAGGCTTACTTTTGGCGAATCCGAGTTATGCTTTACAAGCACTCTCCGATGACTCTTTGTCAAATACCACAGGCGAAGGGGTTGCTTTAGTCCTTGATGACTTCAAAATGGTGTTTCAGCAACCGAATGATCTATCTACAGGGTCGAGCTATACACGTGGCTTAGAAAACCCTAGTCAATATGATACGGGCTTTATTCGTATTATCCCGACGGGGGAGAATTATGTGCAGTTGGCAGAAAGTGCATACCATACGGTTTATAACAATACTTATAATCAAAGTGTTTTAAAAGGTAAGGCTGAGCATAAATATAACGAAACTTACCGTTCAACTTATGAACAAACCTATACAAATCAATATTCAACTTTGTATCAAGAATATACTAAAAATATTAAAGCTGATGTTGACGCGAAAAAAGAAACATTTACATTTGATGTTCGTGAAGGTTTTTTTAATAATGAGACGCTCAAGAATTATTACAATCAGCGTCTTGCGGATTATATGGATGGTACTTGGGGAAAGATTGGAGCTAGTTTAGCAAAAGATGGGACAACAGCATATGATATGAATGCTTTTTTTGTGAATGAGAAAAAAGCAAAAGAATATGCTATTACAAACACTTATGAAATGCTTGATCTTTTATATGGGAGTCGGTCGGCAGAAGCTAATAATGATTTATTGAATTCTGATTTTTATAAAGGGCTTAGCAACTTCACTCGAGCAGACCAAGTTGGTTCACAAGTAGCCACATTAATACAGGCTGAAATAACCAAAGAAACAGCATCGGCTGATATTCGGGCTAAATATAATGCGAGTCAACTTGCAGAAGATACAGCCAAGTCTGCTGTGGCAGAAATTTATGCTCAAATTATACAATCGGCTGAACAGGCAGCGGCAATTGCTGCATCGGGTTCTCCTGTGCAATCATTAAGAACCAAAGCAGATGTCTTTATTTATGGTTTAGCCTTATCTAAAAGTGATAACTCATTAAGCAGTCGTTATAGCAATCAAGGCTTTAACTGGGGTTCAGCAGATAACCCATGGTTATTCCGTGCAGGCACAGAAAAAGTTAAACAATTTAAAAATGTAGAAAAAGATGTTGGTTATTTAGCACTAGAGGCACCACTCGCAACTACTACGCCAACTGAAAGTGATAATAATATTAAACTGGGCTTTTGGACTGATATTTTTTCACGTCAGTTGAACTCAAGTGCAGAGGTGGATCCAAGCACTGGGGCGCCAAAATCTGGTTTAGATAAAGAGCACCGTTTACGTACTCAGTTTGTTGCCAATGGTTTAAGTCTAAATGGTTCACAGACCCGAATATTTCAGACTTTAGACTCGGATAACCCAAATCATCATCAAACCTTGGGTATGGCAAGTGTATTGCGTTTAAATACCAATGATAATCCTGCGAATTTAAGTTTCACAGATTCAAACTTAGACAGTAAAGGGATCCGCATTAGTACAGCAGCGAAATCAGATACTTTGGATGGAACGGCGGTCACACCAGCAATAGATGGTTCATTGGCACCAGTTTTTCATGATACAGAGGGTTTGTATTTATACAGTCCGAATATCAATTTAGTTTTAGGGAATATGTATCAGCCTTTTGTGGTTGGTTCTGAGGGCAATAATATTGTGCTAGAAGTAACACGTATTCCGAATGTTCCTGAAATTTACAATAAAATTTATCAAAATTATGAAGATGGAAAGGGTGGGTATTTAGGTTCTACAGCATTTACAGGTTCTACCTGTAATGTGGTGAGTTGTGGCACACCGCTAAAAGCCAATGTCAATGACAGTGCTGCGATGTATCAAGGACGTAATGCGACGCATAGTAGTATTGCAATTGGTACTGTAGAACGCTTGCCAAATAATATGTTGCGTGCCAAAGATCATACGGATGCCACAGGTGTTGTATTTAAGGGTGTAGATGGTACTGCTAAGAATCTAGGTTCAGTTGCAATAGATGGTGTGCTGATTCAGCACCTTAAATTTAAAACAACAGGTCTATAAAAGGAGAATCATCATGTTGAAAAAACTGTCTTGTATTGCATTGATGTGTAGTCCTTTGACCCATGCCAATTTAATTGCACTGGAAAATCATGAATTAACGCAGGCTACTGGTCAAGGTGGAGCAGACCTCAGTTGGACGTTATCGTTAAACCATGAATATGCCGAAAATTTAGAACTCAGCAATATTTCTAAATTTAATGGTGGGACTAAACCTACAGAAGTTTATTATCGCTATAGTAAAAATTGTGCTGACAATAATGTGCTTTGTCGTTTAGCCATTGCACCCAATAACCATGAAGATAATAACGGCAATAAAAAATGGTTGGTATTTAAACAAATTCAGGGCACCATACAAATAGATAAATTTTCTTTAGATGGCACGACTATTATTAATCATAAAAATGACCCACAAACGGCAATGCAGCTTAAGTTTTATGATGATAAGCCATTAAAAATAAGAAATTTGGGTTTTGCAACCATGGCGATCGAAACAGGTACAGGGCAGGGAGCAAATGAAGGTTATGCAAATTCAGAGGTATATACCAAATTTCAAGGAAGAAATTATCAACAAGATGGTAGTTATAACTTAGTTCAGCAAGATGTACCTTTGTTTGATCAGGGCGCTGAAAAAGGATTTATGGGCTTAAATATTCACGGCAATATGCACATGTCTGGCAATGTGAAAATATTTAGCTACAACTGTACAGGTTCAGCAGCAAGTCGTTGTTGAATATAGGATTAAGTACAGTATAGGGAAATAACAATGAAAAAAATAATGCAGTTGAATTTATTAACATTGAGCGTACTTTGTGCGCAACAAGTGTATGCTTTAGAGCTGATTGCAGACCAGCATTTGTCTGATGTAAGTGGGCAAGATGGTATTGTAATCACCCATGAAATGTCTAAAGCCACGATTAATCAAGTCAATTGGTATGATCCTGATTTAGTGGCTGGAACTCAACAGGGTTTAGGCTTACATAATGTAGAAATTAAAGGACAGAATAACCAGCCTATTATCAGTAAGCTTGCTTTAGATGTGGGGAAAACTGATGTTGGCGCAGGTGTGCGTATCGATGCGAGTATTGATGCTTTTCAATCGACTGCAGATTTAAACTTGGTCAAAAAAAACTGTGTCGGAAATAGTTGTACTAAAGAAACACAAAGCTTGGGTCAGTTCGGCTTAGAAACTAAATCACCTTTAAAAGTTTTATTAGAAACCAAAGCAGGTTTATTCAATCAAAATGAAACGGCACATTTAAACTTCCAGTTACAGAATGCCAAAATTAGTCATGGTTTAGGTAAGCATGAATTATCTATGCATGATTTTAACTTTAATTTTGCGACTGACGGCTATATGTACATTGATGCCGATGAGGGATTGGTCTTTACCACTAAAAATGGCACCACCGACCATTTTGTGAATCTTGGACGAGTGAAAGACCTGAGTGATGTTGCTAGTAGCCGACAAAATGCAACTAACCCTGGGGTCAATATTGACTTGCGTTATGATGATAAAAATTTAATTCGTTTTGGTGCATCAGGTGCGGTAAGCAATGCGAAATTGTTTTTTAATGGGCATCAAAAAAATGTTGCCAATTTTGACGTTTCGAATAAGGTCAATGGTGTAATTGAAACTAAAAATACCGCAGTTACAGGCTACGATACTGTGGTGGGGCAAGGTGGTTTGCATTTGGGCTTATCTGCTGATTTTACCAATCAAAATACGGCAGGCTTGGCTGCAGGGCAATTACCAACAACCTTAGAAATTGGGCACACAGGAAAAGGCAGTTATGCGGTTGAGTTTTCGAATTTAAGACCGCTAACCACACGTGATGCACAAGGTGCTTTGCACAATAAAAATGCTTATATTGATTTTGGCGATATTTATATTAATACCGTACAAGCGAAAAACCTCAATTTTTTAGTCAATGAAAATATTAAAAATACCATTGGTGCAACCAGTCCTATTTTAAACCAGTTGCTATCGAGTAAGCTTGAAGGTGACCAGTTCTCACTGATCGCTGTTCGTGGTATGGACTTTCAGTCTATTGCAGCCAAAGCTAGAATTATTTCTGACAACTCTTTAAATGAATTGATAGGAGATGGTGGTTCTTGGGGTATTGGGATTCCAATTTATAATTTAAATGCCAATGTGGCCTTGTCGGGTAAACAATATCTGTCACCTTATGATGGAACGAACAAAACTGGAATTGGTTATAACGCTATTGTTTCTACCGAAGGTTATGGCATTGATTCAAAAACAGGCTTACCAAGTACCACTTCTATTATCTTAATTGACGGGCAAGACAGCCTGCATGCTGGTGAAGCTGTCAACTATTATGCTGGTTTAAGAAATATTGATGCATTAATTCAGTCCGACGGTGTGATTGGTTATGAAGATGAAGGGATTTATATTCGTGCAGATCATTTATTAGTTGCAGCAAAAGCAGAGTTAGCGATTGGACAATTACCAGGTTCGAAATACAACTGCGTCACAGGATCAACTAAATGCGGTGGCTTTGTACCTTACGATAATTTCTCTAAGAAAGATGATGTGTTGACCACAATTGCTTTTAAATTAGATGGCAATGGTGAATTGTTGGTAATTCCTGGAGTGGATCCTACCGATACTAATCCGAACTCGAACTTTTTGTCTTTTGATGCGAACTTTAAGTTTAGAAGTCTAGATAGCACAGAACAGGCTGATCCGAAGAATTTAGGTAGTTATTTTAGTTTAATTAATGAAGATCAAGTGAATAATGAAACTGTTCAAACGTCTTCTATTAACTTGAATCGTATGGAAGGTCATTTAGGTGTCAAAGGAAAAGTCGTCGTCAGTGCAGATACGGTCACTTTAGACAATCAAGTTAAATTTAATTTTAAAAATGATATTGCTCAACCCTTTAAAACAGACTTTGCAATGTCTACCAATGGCAATATGCAGAAAATCGCATCTGTCGTGCTTACAGGTGGAACCATGCGCAGCACATTGGGCATTACGCCACGCTAAAGGATAGAAATAAAATGAAAAAAACAATTTTAGTTGCATCTATTTTAAGTACAGCTTTTTCATTCAATTCTGCTCAAGCGATGCAGGCTTTAAATGATGATCAGTTATCTCATGTACAAGGTCAGGCACTTTTGAACCTGATGACTGCGACAGATCAATCGCAAGGGTTAAATTTTTATAAACTAAGTGTTGATGCACTCATGGAGCTTAATGCCAACATTAAAACGCTACAATTAGGTTGTGGCGGTGTAAATAACGCGATTGGTGGTAAAGCGGGATGTGATATTGATATTTCTAATATTTCGTTAAGTGGTTTGAATGAATCCTATGATTCAACAGGTAACCCAAAGTTTAATGGTGAACGTGCGGGTACCAGTGCACAAATTACCAATCCATTTATTGAATTTGCGATTAGTGGAAATAGTGCGTCAACACGTGAAGTGGTTGGTTTTCGCTTAGGTGCTGAAGAAATTTTAGGTTTACTGACTTTGGGTACAGATAACGTGCAAAACCCAAATGACGGGATTAAAAGTTTCAGTGGTTATATGAAAATGGCACAAACGCAAGGGCATTCATTTACTAAAGAAGCTAAATTTGGTAATGCCTCTGACCAAAAAATTAGTGGGATACTGACTGCGTTGGGGCAGGATCGTGTCTATACAAGTAAACCTGGCGCAGAAGGACATACTGGGATTACCGTTCCATCGATGCGAGCTGATTTTACGATGCCTGAAACAGTAGTGACTGGTCAGCGTATGGAGTCCGCTATAGTTACGGGTATCCGTTCAACATTAGCTTCTATTCCGCTAGCGGCAACAGAGTCTCGGACATATGCTGGTGATGTAAATGGAACACCTGACTTTTCAAAAGACCAGTTATATGTCACATTTCCTCCTTTATTGTTTGGTTCTGTTGGTGATCACTCATTCTTTAAAATGAGTAAGGGTTCTACACTAGAAAATTTGAATATGGATATTACTTTTGTCCAAGCCCTAAATATGATTCACAATATTCCTCTGACAGGAACAGGTGGATATTTATCTTTACAAAGCAAGCCAGTGCAGTGGATGGGTGCAGATGAAAAAGATATTGCACAACAAGGTTGGTGGATGTCGTTTAAGGAACCAGTGCAATTAGGTTATTTGGCAACTGCGGATTTGGTAGATGTTTCTGCAGTACTACCACAGGTCGCAAAAGCATTAACTTCTGAGTTAATGCAAGATAAGCATAATGTAGATGTAAGTTTGTTAGAAGCATTAGGTTCATTGGCTGGTACACCAATCGAGCGTAAAATGAATATCGATGTTGGTAGTTACACAGGATATTACACGGGTCAACCAGCCAGATTAACACTTAATAATCAGGTTTTACAAAACCAAAATGTTACCCCTAACTGTTATGGTGGTATGAAATTCTGTTAATTCCAAATGAAAAAAATCCCGCAACTTGTGCGGGATTTTTTATACTCAGTGTTCAATCTTATTTGGCAATTTTGATGAGTAATTCTTCTTTCGTTAGGTTGCTAGATTCAGCATCACGACGACCTTTATATTCAAAAGTACCTGCATCTAAACCTTTCTCACCAATCACAATACGGTGCGGAATACCTGTAAGCTCAAGGTCAGAGAATTTCACCCCAGGACGTTCATTACGATCATCCAGTAATACATCATAACCCGCAGCTTGAAGTTCAGCATAAAGTGCTTCTGCTGCTTCTAATGTGCGAGGTGATTTATGTGCGTTCATTGGTACAATCGCAATTTCAAATGGTGCGATGGCTGCAGGCCAAATAATCCCTTTATCATCAAAATTTTGTTCAATGGCAGAGGCAACGACACGTGTGACTCCAATCCCATAGCATCCCATGGTAACAGTAAACGGTTTGCCATCTTCACCTAATACTTTGCAGCCCAGCGCTTCAGAGTATTTAGTACCAAGCTGGAAGATATGACCGACTTCAATACCGCGTTTAATTTGTAGAGTTCCTTGACCATCTGGAGATGGATCGCCCTCAACGACGTTACGTAAATCGTAAACTTCAGTATATTGTGCATCGCGTTCCCAGTTCACACCTGTTGCGTGTTGATCAACTTGGTTTGCACCTGCAACGAAGTCAGACAGTACTGATGCAGCACGGTCTACAATCACTGTTATGCCTTTTTCAACCAAACCTTGTGGACCAACAAAGCCAGCAGTTAAACCTAAAGCTGCAATTTGTGCATCGGTTGCAAAAGTAAGTGGTGCAGCAATCTGTGGATGCTTTTCTGCTTTAATTTCGTTGAGTTCATGGTCACCGCGCAGGAATAATGCAATCACAGGCACTTGACCTGTTTCATCTGCAACACCTTGAACCAAGAGCGCTTTGACTGATTGGTTACTATTTGTGCCTAAAAATGCAGAAACTTCCGCAATGGTTTTTTGGTTTGGTGTATCCACAATGTTGAGTTCTTGGGTTGCAGCAGCACGTTCACCCACCAAAATAGCTTCAGCCATTTCAATATTGGCTGCATAATCAGATTCGGTAGAGAAGGCGATATCATCTTCACCGCTTGAAGCCAGAACGTGGAATTCATGTGAACCAGAACCACCAATAGAACCTGTATCTGCTTGTACTGGGCGGAAGTCTAAACCTAAGCGCGAGAAAATACGGCAGTAGGTGTCGTACATTACATCATAGGTTTCTTGTAAAGAAGCTTGATCGGTATGGAAAGAATAAGCATCTTTCATAATAAATTCGCGTGAACGCATTACCCCAAAACGTGGGCGAATTTCGTCACGGAATTTAGTTTGAATTTGATAGAAGTTGATTGGCAATTGCTTATAGCTTTTTAATTCATTACGTGCCAAATCGGTAATGACTTCTTCATGTGTTGGGCCAAGTACAAAAGGATTGTCGTGGCGATCTTTAAAGCGTAGTAATTCAGGACCGTATTGCACATAACGACCTGATTCTTCCCAAAGTGAAGCAGGCTGAGTGACAGGCATAAAGGTTTCTAAAGCACCTGCGCGGTTCATTTCTTCACGAACAATGGCTTCAACTTTATTTAGCACACGCACACCCATTGGCAGCCAAGTATATAAACCTGAAGCCAATTTACGAATCATACCCGCACGTAACATCAGCTGGTGAGAAATCACCTCGGCATCGTTTGGGGTTTCTCTTAACGTAGCAAATAAAAAGCGACTCGCGCGCATGGAAACTGTCCTAAAAAGTGAAGCGTTAAATGGAGTTTTTTCAAAGCCAGATTATACAATAAAAATCGGGCTAAACTTGCGTTAAAATTTAGCCCGAACGATTGTGTGACTTTGCGTGAGATTTTAAGAAATGAGTTTACGTGTTTGGCGTAACATAAAATTCTTAAAATCATCTAAGTAAGTGAAAATGACAGGTACGACCACCAAGGTGAGTAGGGTGGATGTAATTACACCGCCAATGACTGCGTGTGCCATAGGCGCACTTTGTTCGCCGCCTTCACCCAAGCCAAGTGCGAGTGGCACCATCCCCATCACCATTGCACTGGTGGTCATTAAAATAGGGCGTAAACGGGTTTTCCCTGCAGCTATAATTGCATCATAACGTGAATCGCCCTGATCCATGGCTTTTTTAATAAAATCAATTAGTAAAATCGCATTTTTGGTGACCAATCCCATCAGCATAATAATACCGATAATAGAAAACAGGTTCATGGTCGAGTTAAAAATAAACAGTGCCAAGAATACTCCAATCAACGATAAAGGTAGGGAAGCCATAATTGCTGCGGGGTGAATGAAACTGTTGAATTGTGAACCTAAAACGATATAAATAAACACAATAGATAGGGTAATTGCAGTCAGCGCATAACCTGCAGATTCAGCCATGTCAGCATTGGCGCCTTGAGTGTCGAAGCTATAACCTGCGGGTAATTTAAAGTTATCCTGAATTTTTTGAATGTCGACACCAATGTCACCTGCAGGACGTCCAGCAGTATTGGCTTCGACCAAAACTTCACGGGCTAAATCACGACGGTTAATTTGTGCTGCACCTAAACTTTCCTCAAACTTCGCCACACTTGCCAAAGGCACTAAAATATTTTGTCCATTGGCATCAGTTTTTTTTGAAGTTAAATACATATTTTGCACATCGCTCGGCAAGCTACGATGGTTTTCTGTAAGGCGAACATTGACATCGTAGGTTTCGCCACGTTCATCTTGCCAAGTGGTGACATCATCCCCCGCAATGAGTGGGCGGATAATATTGGCAATTTGATTCACCGATAGCCCTAAATCGCTGGCAAGGATACGGTTAATATGAACACCTAATGTAGGTTTAGGAGCTTTTAGCGAGCTTTCTAAATCGACAATACCATTCACCTGAGCAATTTCGGTCATAAAGCGGTCAGAGATTTTTTGTAATTCTGCTAAATCAGGGCCTTTAATAGACACCATCACAGGTTTTTGCCCACCAGAAACCGTTTCATCGGCAGATGCGACAGAGGTAATGGTGATGCCTGCAATACTTTGTAGACGCTGGCGAAATTCGTTATTGAGTTCGGTCAGCGTTTGTTGACGTTCATTACGCGGGCTGACAGTTACACGCAAGTTAACATGATTTTTCCCGCGATCTGTCACGCTGTTAATGGCTCCGTAAGTCGCACGTACTTCAGGGTGTTGACGGATGATTTGATCTACTTGTTTTAATTTTGCTTGTGAATATTCAAGCGAGGCATCTACAGGTGTTTCAAATTTAATCCGAATCTCACCTTTGTCGGGTACAGGTACAAACTCCGTACCAATCAGTTTGGATAATCCGAGTGCTGCAAATAATGAGCCCACTGCAATCAATAAGGTAATAACGCGAAATCGTAGTGCTAATTTTAAAAGTTTTTCATAATGATGGCTTAAATTGTCGAGTTTGTTAGAAATCCAGTTTAAGAAGCGTTTTAACCGTCCAGGTTTTTTATTCGGATTTGCTTTTTCTGCCCAGTGTGCAGAAAGCATTGGATCCAGCGTAAAACTGACAAACATGGAAATCAGTACGGCAGTACTGACGGTGACACCAAATTGATAGAAAAAGCGTCCGATAATCCCGCCCATAAATGCCACAGGTAAAAATACAGCCACAATGGTCAGGGTAGTTGCTAAAACCGCCAAGCCAATTTCTTTAGTACCATCCAAAGCAGCCGTGACATGGTCTTTACCCATATCTGCATGACGCACGATATTTTCACGTACCACAATTGCATCATCAATCAATAAGCCAATACTGAGCGAGAGCGCCAGTAAGGTCATCATGTTGATGGTAAAGCCAAATGCCCAAATAAAGGTGAGTGTGCCGAGTAGGGCGATTGGCAGGGTCAATCCTGTAATAGCGGTAGAACGGAATGAACCAAGAAACAACAGTACAATCAGGACTGCCAGAATCGCACCTTCAATAATGGTACGTGCTACATCACGGATACTGCCACGAATCCCTTTAGAAGAATCCACCACGACTTTTGCAGTCATGCCAGCAGGCAGTTGGGTTTGAATACGTTCTAAGGTTTTATAAGTGTTATCTACCACTTCAATGACATTAGAGTCTGAACTACGCAAGATATCGACAGCAACCGCAGTTTGCCCATTTAAAAATGCACTGGTTTCCAGCTCTGCCTGACTGTCTTGAATTGTGGCAACTTGTTTTAAAAAGATTGGCGCACCATTTTTATTGGCAATAATTAAATCGCCAAAAGCCAGAGGATGAATGACTTTGGATTGGATTTCGACCACCAATTCACTATTGGCTTGTTTGAGTGTGCCGCCAGGTACTTCAATATTTTCAGCTTTGAGCGTGTTGATGACCTGATCTACACCTAAGCCAAAACTCATTAACTTTTGTGGATCTACCTCAATCCGAATTTGTCGCTGTGCATCACCCAATAAATTAACAGTTCCGACACCAGACACAGTGCGCAGTTGCGGTACAACTTGTTGATCTAAATAGGAACTTAAATCACGCAAAGACATTTGTGAGGATTCAAACACAATCGACATGACTGCATTGGCAGTTGGGTCGTAGCGCTCCACCACTGGGTCTTGAATTTCATCTCGAAAGCCTGCACTGACAGACGAAATTTTATCGCGTACATCTTGTGCCGCCACTGCCGAAGGAACATCTAAATTAAACTCGGCAATAATAGTAGATAGCCCTTCACTGGATTGTGAAACCAGTTGTTTGAGTCCAGAAATGGTGTTGATCTGATCTTCCATTTTCTTGGTGATTTCAGATTCAACTGTTTCAGGTGATGCACCCGGATAACTGGTATAAACCACTACAAACGGAAAATCGACGTCAGGAAATTCTTCCACGCCCATACGTTGCCATGAAGCCAAGCCAAGCACCATTAGACAAAACATCATCATGATGGTAAAAACGGGATACTTGACGCTAACTCGGGTAAACCACATAACAACGATCCTGATTTTTTATTTATTGGACATCTGCACTACTGCATTGAGATGAAATTCAATTTATTGAGGGTTATTTTGAATGATCACCTGCTGCTGAATTTGATCGGGGTTGAACACCACTCGACTGACTAGATCACTGCTCTGTAAGCCTTGAATCACAGCAGTATTGTCACTATAGCGCTGTTCTAAAACTGTGATATCCACGCGGGCAATTTTTTGATCTCGAATCACCCAAACATAAGGTTTGTTTTGGATATCGTGAATGGTATTGAGTGGGATGATTTGCCCTGAAATTGTCGTGTTCGCTAAAATATAACCATCCACAAATGCCCCAATACTTAAAGAGGGAAGACGCTCAAGCGGGGTCGCAAAAAATTCAATTTGACGACTGGCTAAATCTGCCACTGGGGAAACGCGGCTAATTTGTGCATTAAATGTGTTTGCTTGTCCTTGGAGTTGATATTCAATTTTTTGACCAATTTTGAGTGCGGCTTGTAAGTCGCTTGGTAATTTGGCTTGAATTTCTAATTGGTTCGGATCGACGACTTCAAATAAGGTTTGTCCTGCAGCCACAGTTTGCCCAGGCTCAACCTGACGTTGGGTAATGACACCGTGAATTGGACTGGTAATCGTGCCATCCTGATCGGCTTTTAGTGTAATATCGACATTGGCTTGTTGGGCGCGTACATTTTCCATTTGCGCACGATAATCTAACTGACTTTGCTCATATTCCACTTGTGAAATAAAACCCTGATCGAGCAAACGTTTTTTTCGTTGCATCATGTTGTGGGCTTGGTTGGCTTGCGCTTGCGTTGCAGCTAAATTGGCGCGAGCTTGTGCTAAACGCGCAGCATTATCCTGATTATTTAAGCGTAGCAAGGTTTGACCACGTTGTACGCTATCGCCCACTTTGACATAGACTGAAGTTGCTGTGGCAGTCACCTGTGCTTGAATACTGCTTTGATTCACAGCACGCACTGTGCCTGTAAAGGCAGTTTTACTGATTGCGCTGCCTTGTTGTGGTGTCACTAAATCTTGCTGAATGAGTTCAATTTTTTCTGATACTGTTGTTTTATTTTCAGTTTCTGTTTTTTGGCAGGCACTCAGCAAAATACATAAACCGATTGCACCGATACGAAAAATGGGTAAATGCTGCCGATTAAACCTAACTGCGATACGCTGTGCAATGTGCATGCATATTTGTCCTTATTGATTGCCAAAATGACAAGGTAATTCAAATCAACTATTCAAGTGCTTTTAAGCGAGTAATAATTCTGTCGTATTCTGCTTGTGTATTTCGATAGCTTGTTTGTAAAGATTGAATCATATCTTTTTTAAGCTCGATGTTTTTTAAGTTATTGTCCAAATTGGTTTTTAGTTGTGCAGGCACAGGTTTGACCTTGCGTAAATATTCCATTTCTTGACGTTTAAAAGTAATACGGTCGTTTTGCAACTGTTTGAGTTGTTCTTGTTGGAAAATAATTTGCTTTTTAATATGCGCTAAAGCGTTATTACGTTTGGTGATTGCAGTTTGACTATTGGTATAGGCTTTTTTTAAACGCTGATCAGATTCCATTTGATACGCTTGAGCAGCACGTTGTGGGGCTTTTTTAATATCCATTTCAGTGTTGTATGGACGTGCGCGCTGAATCACTTGCATGTTACGGTCTAATGCTTCATAGCCATGACGAATATGATTAGGTGTCACATTACTACTAATATTTGCAACGCCATGTTGATCATAATAGCGATACCACACCGCTTTGTTCTGGCTGTCAGCCATGAGTGGGGCAGAGGACAAGAGCAGTAAAGCAAGCATGCCCAATTTAAGTGACTGCTTATTTTGTTTTAATTTGACAGCGAGTGATTTTGCAAAAAAAGTGCTCACGTTGTCCCCCACAATAAAGTTGACTAAATTACTTAAATTACACGTAATAATAGTGTTATATTAGATCAAAATTAGGAATTAAAAAAATACAACCGATAAAAAATATCAATGGTCACAAGAAAGTGTGAGCGGTTTGGTGATAATGGTGTAAAAGTGTAGATTTACACTAAATATGTTCATTGAAACTACAAGTAAAGATATGTTAAAAATACGATCAATGTGTAAGATTTTTCTACTCAGTTGCTTGTACAAACAAAAATGGGAAGGGTCATTGAATGGACGATAAATTCCAAAATCTAAAAGTCATGGTGATTGATGATTCAAAAACCATTCGCCGTACAGCTGAAACACTTCTGCAGCGTGAAGGTTGTGAAGTGGTTACCGCAGTTGATGGATTTGAAGCTTTATCCAAAATTGCCGAATCAAATCCAGATATCGTATTCGTAGATATTATGATGCCACGCCTAGATGGTTACCAAACGTGTGCCTTAATTAAAAACTCGCAAAACTACCAAAACATTCCTGTCATTATGCTATCAAGTAAAGATGGTTTATTTGACCAAGCCAAAGGACGTGTAGTAGGTTCTGATGAGTATCTGACTAAACCATTTAGTAAAGATGAATTATTAAACGCCATTCGTAACCACGTGACAGCATAATTATTAGTTAGTTAGATTTATTGGGGAAAATAATGGCTCGTATTCTTATTGTAGATGATTCACCTACAGAAACATTCCGCTTCAGAGAAATCTTGACCAAGCATGGTTTTGAAGTCATTGAAGCAGCGAATGGTGCAGATGGCGTGACCATGGCGCAAGCTGAATTACCAGATTTAGTATTAATGGATGTGGTTATGCCAGGCGTGAATGGCTTTCAGGCAACACGTCAAATTTCGCGTGGTGACACCACCAAACACATTCCAATTGTAATTGTGAGTACCAAAGATCAGGCAACTGATCGTGTTTGGGGAAAACGCCAAGGTGCAAGCGATTACTTAACTAAGCCTGTTGACGAAAAACAATTAATTGATGTGATTAATCAACACCTTAATGCAGGATAAGCTATGGCTGCAAATGGTTTTATTGAATTGCTTCGGTTATCTAAACGTGGAAACAAAAACTACGTTAGTACCGAAAATGAGGTAAACCGCTGGTCAGGCATTGCTTTTGAGATGATGGGGCAATATTTCGTTGCTCCATTAGGAGAAGTTTCTGAGGTTATTTATCCACCGAAATATACGCCAGTGCCAAATACCCAACCTTGGGTAGTAGGTTTAGCGAATATTCGCGGAAGATTACTTTCAGTTTCAGATTTGGCACATTATGTTTCTGGGCAAAGCAGCCAATATTCACCTACTCAAAAAGTAATGTGTATTAGTCATAATGACCATTATGTCGGTTTAGTTGTAGATCAAGTTTTGGGTATACAGCACTTTAATAAGAAAAGTTTCTTTTCTAAACACAATGATTTAGATAGTAATTTACAAGAATATTGTCAGGGGTATTTTCACCAACATAACCAACAATGGCATGTTTTCTTATTTAGTCGTTTATTGCAAAACCCAAAATACATGAACGCATCTATAAAATTTATAAATTAACTGTCGCGCACCTAAAAAATGAAGGCGTCAATCGGGGAGAAGCTGCATGGGCTTTAAACTTAAAAAGAAAAATTCAGGCGAAGAAACCGTCCGTAAAGCAAGTGGTCCAGGTTTTTTTGCAAAATTACAGGCGCGAACAGAAGAGTTTGCGAGTGTATTTGGCGAAACAGAAAAATCTAAGCCACTTATTTTAGGCGCAGCTTTTTGTATCATCTTATCGCTTTTCCTGTTGTTATACCTTTTTTATAGCGTGCCGCGTAATAACGATTTTACCCGTAGTTTGGGTGATTTACGTCTGTTGTCACAAACCATTTCACGTCAAGCAACCGAAGCGACTGCATCAGGTACGCCTGAATCTATTAAAAACTTAACAGATTCACAAAAAGCCTTTGCTGCTCACTTAGAAACAGTGAAGGATATTCATGCCAGCACAGATACACTGCGTGAAGTGGAAACACAGTGGAAATCGGTTTCTGAAAATATTGATTTGATTGCTTCGCAACAAAAAATCATTAACCAACTCTATGACACCAACATTGCAATTGGTGAAACCATTCCGGGTATTCAGGCTGAATATAACTTGATGGTTGACCAAATGGCACGTCAAGACATGCCAAGTAGCCAGGTGGTTATTGCAAAGAACCAAGTATTCATTGCAGAACGTATTTTACGTTCAATCAGTTCTGTATTAACAGGTACAGACAGTTCACGTGAATCTGCAGATGACTTTAGTGCCGATACCGAAACGTTTGGTGCTTACTTGGCAGCACAGTTAAATGGTAGTGCGGAACTTGGTGTACAACGTATTACTCAAGAAGATTTACGTAGTTCATTAGAAGGTATTCAAGCAGAATATGAAGATGTATTGAAATCTGCTGCTGCAACAGTTTTAAATAACTCAACACAAATTGTAAAAGTACGTCAGGCATCATCTTCTATTTTTGATCAGTCAGATAAGCTTTTAACCAATTTAAATAAATTGTCTAGCGGTTCAGGTTGGTCTATTGCAATTCCTGCAATTGGCTTAATTGCAGCATTACTTGCGTTCTTATTCTGTGTATTCAAACTCTTGAACTTACGTGGTGAAGCCGATAAAACTCGCGTGGTTCGTCTACAAGATGAATATGACCGTAACCAGAACGCGATTTTACGTTTACTTGATGAGATTGCCGACCTTGCGGATGGTGACTTACGTTCATACGCAACAGTATCGGAAGACTTCACGGGTGCCATTGCCGACTCGATTAACTTCGCAATTGACCAATTACGTGACCTTGTATCGCGTATTCACGAAACATCGCACGAAGTTGCACAATATACGGCAACCACACAGAACATTACCAACCAGCTTGCTGAAGCATCTGAGCATCAGGCGCAAGAAATTGCAGGTGCATCTGCCGCAATTAACGAAATGGCAATGTCAATTGACCAAGTATCTGCCAACGCTGAAGAATCAGCAGCGGTAGCAGAACGTTCAGTACATATTGCATCGAATGGTGCAGACGTTGTAAACCGTTCAATTGAAGGTATGGATATCATTCGTGAGCAGATTCAAGAAACCTCTAAGCGTATTAAGCGTTTGGGTGAATCTTCACAAGAGATTGGTAACATCGTTGCCTTGATTAACGATATTGCCGACCAAACTAACATTTTGGCATTAAACGCAGCAATTCAGGCGTCTATGGCGGGTGAAGCAGGTCGTGGTTTCGCAGTCGTAGCCGACGAGGTACAGCGTCTAGCGGAACGTTCAGCATCTGCAACCAAGCAGATTGAAACACTGGTTAAAACCATTCAGACCGATACCAACGAAGCCGTAATTTCGATGGAACAAACCACATCAGAAGTTGTGCGTGGTGCGAACTTATCTAAAGATGCGGGTGTTGCACTGGATGAAATTCAAACGGTATCGACCAACCTTGCGAAATTGATTTCTAACATTTCGGATGCTGCAAAACTTCAGTCTGCTTCTGCAGGTCACATTGCAACCACGATGAACGTTGTACAGGAAATTACCTCGCAAACGACCAGTGCAACTTTCGATACTGCACGTTCGGTATCTGAGTTGGCCAACATGGCAGAATCATTACGTGAATCTGTAACTGACTTTAAACTACCTGAATAAGCGGGATTCCAGCTTGGGGAAAGGTGTACCTATACACAGTTATGGGTACACCATCATTCAGAGATAAAGCATCGCAAAGATGAACTTAACTTTTGGGTTAGGGGCATTCAGGATGGTTACAATTAAGTTGAAGTGCCTTTTGGTGCTGAAAACGTAAGAAGCCTTAGCTATGAAAGAAATATTAAAAAATTTAGTCGAAACAATGACGCTTCCTGAAGATAGTTATCTTGAGCAAGATGCGGAAATTCTTGAAATTTTTGTCGAAGAAATTGAAGAAATCTTCGAAGAATTAAATCCATTATTTACAACTTGGTTTGCGAACCCAACAGATCAAGAAACTTTAGTAACTATTCGTCGTCACTTTCACACTTTAAAAGGCTCGGGTCGCATGGTGGGTGCGAAGTCTGCGGGCGAGTTGGCATGGACGGTTGAAGATACTTTAAACCGTGTGCTTTCGGGTGCGGTAACACTCAATACTGATATTCAAAAATACGCAAAAACTGTTTTAAATATTTATCAATACAAGCTTTATCCAATTTTTAAGCAAGTCGGTTTAATTGATCTTGATTTACGCCCATTGGTGCTTTTAGGACAACAATTACAGCAAAACCAAAGTCCTGAACCTGCATTGGAAGAGTTGCTGGTTTTAGCAGATCAACTGACTGCCACTGATATGCCGACAGGACTAGAATTGACGGATGCTGCAGTTGAAACAGCAGCTGTCGCAGCAGTTGAATCATCTGAAGATGTAATGACTGCTGAAGAAATGCCGCAGACAGAAGTTGCACAAGAAGAGGCTGCTGATGCGAGTCTATTGGCTGAAACTCTGGCTATTTTTGTAGAAGAAGCTGAAGAGCATTTAGCGACCATTGATCAGTTCTTGGCACAAGATCAGATTTACTCACAAGACTATAATGGCTTAATCCGTGCATTACATACACTGCGCGGCAGTTCGTCTATGGCGCAAATTGATCAAGTTTTTCAAGCCAGTTCTAAAGTTGAAAACTTGTTTAAAGCGTTTGTACAAGATGAAATTGAATCTACATCAAAAGAAACTGCGCTGTTGGTGCAATATGCAGAATTTGTCCGGGATTATCTGCATGTACTTCGTCAAGGTCACTGTGATGGTTTAGATGTAATCTATGCAACTTTTAATAAAGCATGGGATAGCTACGGCTTTAGCACCAGCGATACAGAAGACTCTAATCCTCAAGGTTTAGTATCGAAGCTAATCGAACTGAATATTGATCGTTTACTTGATGCCGAATTTGAATTTGATAAATTGGCGCAAGCGCAATTCCCAAGCTATTTAGAAGAACTCAGCGCACAAGCGCAATTGTTGGTAGAGCATACCGATAACCGTGCGTCTGTGGGTATTCATCAATTTACTGAAGAACTTAAAGCTGCTTACGACAGTGTTTTAGCCAAACCAATTCTGCTTAACTCTGAATATGGTTATGAGTTATTTGCACAGGCACACCAAGAGTTTATTCATTTATTCGATACCTTGGCTGCGGGACAGCGTGTTACGGTTACAGAAGACATTCAGAAAACCTTAAATGACTTAACTGCATTTGTGCAGCAAGACATTGATGCAATTGCACTTGAAGATGCTGAAACATCAGTGAGCGACAATGCTGTAGAAACAACAGTTGTTGCAGAACCTGAAGCGGTGCCTGCTGCAGTTGCTAGCGAAAATTCGGGCACAGTGAATTTGGCGCAATTGTCACAACGTATTGCATCAGATCAACAAAACATGCATGCCGATGATGCCAACAAAGACTTCGATCCTGACTTGCTGGATATCTTCTTGGAAGAAGCAGAAGAGCTTTTGGTGGGTATGGATGAAGATGTCAATACTTGGTCAAAAGACGCCAGCGATACTTCGGCTTTAAACAACTTAATGCGTTATTTGCACACTTTAAAAGGTGGTGCAAATATGATTTCTGCGACGCATATTGGTTTAATTGCACACAACCTTGAGTCGATTTACGAGCGTATCATTAACAACCAAATTGTTGTTTCACCTGCGTTAATTCAAATTATTCGTTTGGTGCAAGATGATATTGCAGACCGTATTCAGACCATTCGTGATGAGCGTGTGGACTATGCTGCGCCAGAGTCGATTGCAATTTTAGGCAACATTGTTAGCTTGGCACAAGGCGATGCAGATGTGTCAGTTGCAAGTGCGACAACCGCAGCGCAGCCTGAACAGACTATTGAGGCAGTAGAAGAAGTTGATGCACAGCCTGAGTTGGCGGTAGAAGCGTTGCAAGATACAACTGCAGATTTAGCTGAAGATGACGCAGTTGTTGCTGATGATGCACATTTTGAAGACGCTGCTGCTGCGGCATTTGAGCCGATCACAGAAACTGTAAGTCTTGAAGCAAGTGCTGAATCTGAAGATGAGCAATTACATTCAATTGTGGTTGAGACTTTCAGAGAAGAAGCGGAAGAAATTTTGGATGCTGCAGATCAGCGCTTGAAACAATGGTTTGAACAGCGTAGTGACCGAAGTATCTTGCTTCAATTACAACGTGCGGCTCACAGCTTAAAAGGCGGTGCACGTATGGCTGAAATTGAGTCTGTTGCGCAAATCGCCTATCAACTTGAAAGTGCCTTTGAACAGTTTGCTGTGCATCAATTTAACTCAAATGTTTATGATGCTTTATTGCAAACCACGTTGGCGTGGTTGCGTGATGCAATCTTCAAAGCAGATTACAGCAATTATGACAGCTTAAAATCTAGCTTGTCGGCGATGCAGTTTGTAGATGTATCTGCGCAATTGCCCGAGCGTTTAACGCATACCGACTTGTTATCGCCAAGCCGTAGTTATGAGTTTGTTCAGGGTGATGGTACAGAGCCACCTGCAATGTCGGGTGAGTGGGGCGAAACCACACAGCTGGATAATAGCAATGAGATGATTCGTATCTCTGCCGATTTAGTCGAGAAGATGATTGACTTGTCAGGCGAGAACTCGATTAACCGTTCACGTATTGAAATGGAGCTTGGGCAACTAGGCGGTACGTTGAATGAGATGGAATTGGCGATTAAACGTCTTGCCGATCAGTTACGTCGAATGGAAGGCGAGCTGGAATCGCAAATTATTGCCAAGCATGGTTCTGAAAACTCACGTTATGCAGACTTTGACCCATTAGAGATGGACCAATATTCATCGTTGAATCAGTTGTCTAAATCTCTGGCGGAATCTGCATCGGACTTGGTGGACTTTAAGAGCACCTTGGCTGAAAAAATTCGTGATGCCGAAGGTTTGTTATTACAACAATCACGTATTCAGGCTGAAATTCAAGAAAGCTTGATGCGTACACGCCTTGTACCATTCTCACGTTTATTGCCACGTTTACAACGTATTGTGCGTCAGACTTCATCGACCTTAAACCGTCCGACAGAACTGGTGGTTTATAACACTGAAGGTGAATTAGACCGTACCATTCTAGAGCGTTTGGTGACACCGTTTGAACACATGCTGCGCAACGCGGTCGACCATGGGATTGAAGACCCTGCACAACGTGCTGCAGCCAATAAACCTGAAGTTGGTAAAATTGAACTGAACATTACCCGTCAAGGCACAGATGTTGTGGTGACTTTTGTGGATGATGGTAAGGGTATTGATGATGCCAAGATTAAAGAAAAAGCATTGAGCTTAGGTTTAATCAAAGCCGATCAGAATTTAGATAAAAACGAAATTCTGCAATACATTTTCCACCCAGGCTTTACAACAGCACAATCGGTTACACAAATTTCAGGTCGTGGCGTTGGTTTAGACGTGGTGCAAAGTGAGATTAAGGCGCTCGGCGGTCACGTTTCTGTAGATTCAACATTAGGTCAAGGCACAACCTTTAGTATTCGTGTACCAACGACGGTTGCGGTATCCGATGCCTTAATGGTTAAAGTTGGTGATCAACAATTTGCTGTACCGTTGGCGCAAATTGACCGTATTGTACGTATTGCACCAACCACTTTGGAATCTTACTTCAACAGCAATGAAGATTTCTTCCAAATTGACAACCAGAACTACAAGTTACGTTACTTATCTGAGTTCGTTGGCAATCAGCCATTACCGCGTTTAAGCCATGTGGGTCATTCACTACCTGTTCTGTTAATTAAAGGCAGCACAGGTCAAACCATTGCTTTACTAGTCGATCAGTTGATTGGTTCGCGTGGTCAAATTGTTGTGAAACCAATTGGACAACAGTTCTCAAGCATTGGTGCAATTGCAGGCGCAACTATTTTGGGTGATGGTCAAGTTTGTTTGATTTTGGATGGTCAGAACATTGCCCGTCAAATTCTTGCAACGCAACGTACTAAACAAGCCAGCGATCAACGTGATAGCCAACGTCGTGATACACGCCGCTTAATTATGATTGTGGATGACTCAGTCACCGTACGTAAAGTAACTTCACGTCTGCTTGAGCGTCAAGGTTATGACATCGTGACTGCCAAAGATGGTGTCGATGCCATGGAGCAGCTTGAAAACGTCAAACCTGACTTGATGTTACTGGATATTGAAATGCCACGTATGGATGGTTTTGAGGTGACTAACCTTGTACGCCACCACGACATGCATAGCAATCTGCCGATCATCATGATTACGTCACGTACAGGTGAAAAACACCGCGAACGAGCGTTTAGCTTGGGTGTGACGCACTACATGGGTAAACCGTTCCAAGAGGCAGAATTGCTTGCCAATATTGAACAATTATTAGCAGTTAGTCAGGGGTAAACGATGAGTCAGACGAATAGTCCAAATTTACTCGGGCAAATCAGTCAGCAAGAGCTGCAACATTTAATTACCGTATCTACCGGTTTTATTGATGCTTATATTGTTGAATGTCATGGTAAACAACCAATGCTGATACCTCAAAATATTGTGTTGTCAGCGCTGGATAACGCCACTCAAGTTAAAACTGTGGAATGGCACGAATCGCAATTGCCTGTTTATGCGGTCAATGACCCAGAGAAAAAAATGGGCGTGGCACTGGTTATTGAAGGCGATGAAATGGAGCAGCGTTTTGCTTTGATGTGCAATGAAATGCCTAAAACCCTGCGCTTGCGTATTTCTGAAGTGGTAGATGATGACCAGCAAACCACGACTGATCCTGCGGTATTCCAATATGTCCGTATGGGTGAGCAGGTCTTTCATGTGCCTAATTTGCAATACATTCAAGAAAATTTGACGATCTAAACGCAATTTTCTCCGTTGTAAAATAGAAAAGGAACTCAAATAGAGTTCCTTTTCTGCTTCATGCAACTAATCTTATTGGATTTAAGTTAGTAATCCTTCCAAAATCTGTTCATAAATTTCTGCCAATGGCTCTAAATCAGCCACATCAACATGCTCGTTAATTTGGTGAATGGTGGCATTGAGTACGCCTAACTCCAACACTTGTGCACCTGTCGGCGCAATAAAGCGACCATCAGATGTACCGCCACTGGTCGATAATTCTGTTTCAACACCTGTGACATTGTGAATGGCTTGACGTGCAGCATTAACCAATTCGCCCACAGGGGTTAAAAATGGCAAACCTGAAAGCGTCCACTCGATTTCATAATCCACTTGATGGCGATCTAAAATTTCCAAGACACGTGCTTTTAGCTCATCTGCAGTCACTTCAGTCGAATAACGGAAGTTAAAGGTCACCGTCATGTTACCTGGGACAACATTGGTCGCACCTGTTCCTGCTTGAATATTTGAAATTTGAAATGAGGTGGCAGGGAAGTATTCATTGCCATGATCCCACACCGTTTCACACAGTTCCGAAATCGCTTTAGACGCGGTATGAATCGGGTTAATTGCCAAGTGTGGATAAGCCACATGACCTTGTTTGCCTTTTACAGTCAAGACACCATTGAGCGAACCGCGACGCCCATTTTTAATAATATCGCCTAATTTATGGGTACTTGAAGGTTCACCTACCAAACACCAAGTCATTTTTTCCTGACGTGCTTCTAAAGTTTCAACGACTTTGACGGTGCCGTTAATAGAGGGGCCTTCTTCATCAGAAGTGATTAAAAAGGCAATTGAGCCTTTGTGGTCAGGATGTTTGGCGACAAAGCGTTCAGAGGCAACGACCATGGCTGCCAATGCGGTTTTCATGTCGGCACTGCCACGACCATAAAGTTTGCCATCACGAATTTCAGGTACGAATGGATCGGTATTCCATGCGTCTAAATTGCCTGTCGGTACAACATCTGTATGACCTGCAAAGCAAAAGACAGGTGCTTCTGTACCTTTACGCGCCCAGACGTTATCTACATCGTCAAAACGCATAGATTCAATCTTAAATCCAATTTTTTCTAAGCGTTCTGCCATGAGGTTTTGACAGTTGTGATCGACAGGAGTGACAGACGGTTGGCGTAAAAGCTGAAGGCTTAAATCCAGAGTAGCAGAAGAGGTCATGAGAGTTTCAGACGTTTATCAAGAGTAAGTGCTAATAATAGGGGAATAATGCAACAAAAGTGAAATTTTAGCGTGAAAAAACCTTGTCCGAGAACAAGGTTTTTTGTGGTTTTTGTGAAGATATTCGTGAAATACTCAGAATTATTTGCGAATTTCTTGTTGGGTTTTTTCAGCAGTGTTACTCACCGCATGACCTGCAGAAGATACGTCTTCGCCCACGCCTTTAATTGTATTACAACCCGTTAAAACAAAGGTTAATAGCAGTGAAGTCACTAGAATTTTTTTCATGATCATCTCCAATATGCTCTAGATAGATTATTTTGATGTGTTTTTTAGCTTAGGAAATAAACAGAATAATAAATAGGCAACTTTTATGGTGCTTACGTAATAAAATGTTGAAACAGTTATTCAGCGTGTTAAAGGGGGATAGCTAATCAGCGGTGCAGCGCGATACATATAAAATTGTGAATGTGCCTCTTGATAATACAAACCATCGCCCCACCATTGATTCGGTAGGCTACTGGCTTGAGCATTTTGACAAATCCATTCATGACGTTGTAGGCGATAAAACCGTTCTGCTTGGGCAGGAATATCACTCCCCCAAAGACCTAAACGACGAGCGCGATTAACCCAGTGTGGCGTAAGTGTTGTAGATGATTGTGCAAAGTGATGTATGGCGAAATACAATTGTCCTTTGAGTACAGCAAAACGGCGTTGAATCGGCACATCCAAGGCTTGCTTAAATTGAAATTGCTTTTGACTAAAATGATTCAGTTTACGCGCCAAAGTATCGGAGCGGTTTAAACCATACCAGTGTGCCAAAGAGCAATCCGCTTCGGCTAAATAGTATTTTAATGCGACTTCCCAATGTTCAACCTGCTGTGTGTCATGGTTGTGCAGTAAAAAATCCAGTTCACCCACAGTTTTAGCGCCATCAATAATTTGAATACTGTGTCCCAATAATTCGAAGGGATGATAATCACGATCACGCAGCCAAAACCACATCAGCATTTCAAAGCGTAAGCCTAAACGGGTGCTTTTCAGTTGATTTAAAAAATCGTAAACCGCTTCGGGATGTGAATCTAAATAGGCTAAACGTGATTGATAAGCGTGATAATGCTGCTGCCAAAAAGTATCTGAATGGAATTCAAAAGCATGTTGAATGGGCAATTGCTCAGGCACAGCACATAAAGTATTCGGACTTGCCACACTAAAAGCCAACTGACGGATAAGCGGGGTTTTGTAGGTCAGCCATACTTCGGGCAGAAGCTCGGGTTGATGCAACTCAATCATTATGAATCCATGCTGAAAAATGCAGAATTACAACGGAAAATTAAAAAACGCTTTATACTACCGCAATTCGTAGTTTAGGACAGTGGTATGCAAAGCTTGTTATGGCGAAGTTTAGTGGTGATCTTTGTCATCCTTGGCTTTATTGGTGCATTGTTGCCGGGTATGCCTACTACTGTTTTCTTGATTTTAGCAGCTTGGGCATCGTCACGCGGTTGGCCGCAAATGGACAACTGGTTACTGAATCATCCTAAATATGGCAGTACACTCAGAGATTGGCGCGCCAATGGTACTGTACCGCGTAAAGCCAAATGGTTTGCAACGATCATGATGAGTATTAGTGCCGTGATCATGCTGTTCACAACTGCGCCCGTTGCGGTCAAAATTTTTACCAATACCACCATGTTGGTGGTGTGTATTTGGTTGTGGTTACGTCCTGAACCACAGCCGCCCACGAAAGAAGAAGAATAGGGTAGCGCAATGTCTTTTTTATACACACAAGCAGATATTTTGATTGATTTAGCCGAGCAAACTTTATATTTGCCGAAGCATCAGAAACTCTACGTCATCTCGAGTGGTGTGAATGGCATTGGTGAAACTGAAAATAGTGGTAAAACACCACGTGGCTGGCATGAAGTCGCTTTAAAATTTGGTGAAAATGAACCTGAAAATGCAGTATTTATTGCGCGTCAACCGACAGGTGAAATTTACAATTTAGATTTAGCTGAACAATTTCCTGAACGGGACTGGATTTTAAGCCGCATTTTATGGCTCAGTGGTTTGCAAGAAGGTTTTAATCAAGGCATTGGCTGCGATACTTTTCAGCGCTATATCTATATACATGGCACACCAGACACAGAGCCGATGGGAATTCCTGCATCGCATGGCTGTATTCGGATGCGTAACCACGATATTTTAGAATTGTTTGAACTGATTCCAGAAAAAGCCTTGGTTTATATTTCTGAACACAAGCTAGATTTAAATAGCTTAGGGTTGCTTGGTTGATGGTGCGAGTCAATTGAATAAAGTTGTATTCATCGCAACATAAAAAACCAATACATTGAGCAGGTAGAGTGCAACGCTAACAAGTTGAAAAGCACATTAATTTTGCTTGAAAACTAAAATAACTTGCAGAATTTGTTTGTTTTTATAGCGGATCACCTATTTTTTAATCACTCAGTCACAAAAAACTGAAAACAAGCCGAAAAGCGTTTGACAGGCGGTAAAGATTCTCTATAATGCACCTCACAAACGATAAAGACGTTAAGGGCGCTTAGCTCAGTTGGTAGAGCGTCTGCCTTACAAGCAGAATGTCGGCGGTTCGATCCCGTCAGCGCCCACCAAGCCTTTACGTTATAGATTCTTACGTGCAGCGGTAGTTCAGTTGGTTAGAATACCGGCCTGTCACGCCGGGGGTCGCGGGTTCGAGCCCCGTCCGCTGCGCCACTTAAGATTCTTTAACCATTGTTTGTACCACAATAGTGACTTTGTGTAAGTGCAGCGGTAGTTCAGTTGGTTAGAATACCGGCCTGTCACGCCGGGGGTCGCGGGTTCGAGCCCCGTCCGCTGCGCCATTTACATAAATTGCTTTTGAGGGCGCTTAGCTCAGTTGGTAGAGCGTCTGCCTTACAAGCAGAATGTCGGCGGTTCGATCCCGTCAGCGCCCACCAGATTCTTTTGCGATGCAGCGGTAGTTCAGTTGGTTAGAATACCGGCCTGTCACGCCGGGGGTCGCGGGTTCGAGCCCCGTCCGCTGCGCCATTCAAAAGAAAAGTTTAGGTTGCCTGATAGACTTAAACTGAAATAATGCAAAGTTTGACAGTTTTGCAAAATCAGAACAAAATATTGTTTTGATCTTATCAGGGCGCTTAGCTCAGTTGGTAGAGCGTCTGCCTTACAAGCAGAATGTCGGCGGTTCGATCCCGTCAGCGCCCACCATATTTTAGTATCTATGCTTGTCATATATACAAAAAAGACCTTAATTGCTTAACGCAATTACCGTTGCAGCGGTAGTTCAGTTGGTTAGAATACCGGCCTGTCACGCCGGGGGTCGCGGGTTCGAGCCCCGTCCGCTGCGCCATTTTTCATTCCCTGATGTGAAAAATGTATTTCAAAGTTCAAGACGACGTACTTCGCTTGTCTTGCATCATAAAAAATAACGATGTTATTTTTTAATATTCAGGGCGCTTAGCTCAGTTGGTAGAGCGTCTGCCTTACAAGCAGAATGTCGGCGGTTCGATCCCGTCAGCGCCCACCATATCCTTTCATCCTCATTTATCTTATATTACTTGCGTATTGCAATAAATTCGCCTAAAATTTTTATTTAATAATAATACTAATATCCGTGACTTATGCGAAATCCTTATCAACGTAAAGCTGCATCTAAGCAAGCAACGCAAACTTATAATGCACAAGATATTTACAAGCAATTTATTGAGACCATTGTGTCTCAGGGGCATGTTTTTGCATTGTATGAAGATGGCTGGGCGCTCTGTGCCACGCCTACAGGGCAACGTGCTTTTGCAATGTGGCAAAATAAAAGTCTGGCAAAACTGTTAATTAAAGACAATTGGGCCAATTATCAAGTCGAAGAAATTTCACTGAAAGATTTTATTGAAAAAGTGATTCCATTTTTACGTCAGGAAGCCACCAATATTTCGATGAATCTAAGCCCAGAAGGGCAGAATGTATTGGTTGCCCCTGAAAAGTTATTACTTGATCTAAAAAATTATTTGTATCAGGTGTATATGCAAAAACCTGAATTTTTTAAAGATATGCAAATTCCTTTACCACGCTCGATACGTTTGAATTAAGCGATCTGCTTGCTAGATTTTATTTTTAATACTCATTCAGCAGCCAACCACTGATATAAGCAAAATACTCGCGTAACCATGCGTTATAGCGGGTATAGAGTGGTGTCGTTGCACTGAGCATGCTGAACTGTGTGTATCCTTGTCGTTTGGCAATGGCTGCTGCACGTGGTGTGTGAAAGTCGCTGGTGACAATTATAATCAGTTGGGTTTTATCTGTGCCTAATGTATGCAGCAAGGGCTGACTGTTTTTCAAATTAAATGCCGTACTGGTGCTTTGGGTTTCCAAGATAATGTGTGATGCTGCAATTGCATAACGTTGTTGCAAATAATTAGACATCACCTGTGCTTCATTGAGTTGTTCCGCAAATGCAGGGCCACCACTAACAATGAAATAACTTTGAGGATGCGCTAAGGCATACGCGGCTGCTGTATCCAGTCGTTTGGCGAGCGTGGGCGATGGTTGTCCATTTTCAATGCCACTGCCGAGTACAATCACCACTTTAGCATTGTTGGTTACAGTATTTTGCTGCTGTGTACTGAAATGAATATAAGTAAAAAAGATCAGCAGGCTGATGCACCACAGCCAAAATACGCCCCAACCGAATTTCCACAGCCAATCTAAGCGTGTATGTTGTTTTAAGTAGCTTTGAATCCAAGTATAGAAAATGGCATAACACAGCAGCATCATGCCTATTAAAACAGGTAAAACGGTGCCGAAATGAATTTTCTTTAAGCTGATGAGATAGGCACCATCCAATACTAAAATTAATCCAATTAGGCTACTCAATATTCTTTTAAATAGACTAAATTGTGTTTGTACGTGACTTGCTTGCATGCCTTGCATAATTTTATTGTACTGTGATGCTGTACAAACAGTATAGCCGAAGCTGCTGAAAAATTTTGCCTCAACTGAATTATGTTTCGGCTGAGGCTATGGATAAAACTTGGGTGAATTGCCAAGTTTTAGCTATAGAGCTACAGCGCAAGCCATTTAAAAAGTGTCAACAAATCCTAATACACATCTCGGCGATAACGTCCTTGCTGACGTAATTGTTCCAGTTGAGTCTCACCCAAAATATCTTTTAAGGCTTGGTCGACATCACTGGCCATGCCTTGAATGCTACCGCAGACATAAATCACGGCATTTTGTTCAATCCAGCGTTTTAATTCTTCAGCCTGTTCGCGTAACTTATGGTGTACATAGACTTTTTCGGCTTGATCACGGGAAAAGGCCAAATCAAGGCGTTGTAGCATACCTGTGCTTTGCCAAGCCTCGATGGTGTGCTGATAAAAGTAATCGTGCGCTTGCTGACGTTCACCAAAAAACAACCAGTTTTGGGTGTAATTCAGGCGGGTACGTGCATGCAATAAGCTCATTAATCCTGCAAGCCCTGTACCGTTGCCAATACAAATAATTGGGCGGTCATCATCAATTAAATGGAAAGATGGATTATTGCGAATGCGTAATGCGATATTTTGCCCAAGTGCAGCATGTGCAGTTAACCAACCTGAACCTAAGCCAAGCTCGCCTTGAGCATCGAATTTTTGACGCACCACAAGTCTTAAAACCTGTTGTGAAGGAATACTGGCAATTGAATATTCACGACTAGGCAAGGGTGAAAGTTGTGCCAATAATTCATCCGCAGTTTTAAATGTCTGAATTGGCGCGGTGAGGTCTTTATCTGCCAAAGCCTGTACTAAGGTTTGCTGACCATCAGCAAGAATTGTATTGGCATCGAGTTGATGCTGTTTTAAAAAGGCGTGAATCCGTGCAGTGCTGTTTTCAGGCTGAATTTCTGCAATATCACCTGCAGACCAATGCACATCATGTTGTGCTAACAGTTCAATATTGAAGGCGGGTGCGCCTAAACTGTTGGGATTTAGCAAGTCACGTTGCTGTAAGGTCCATGTATCAAAAGTTTTTTCGATATGCATACTTGGTAAGTCAAGTTGTGTGACCTGTACCAAAGCCTGATTCCAACGCTGTATGTCTGCAGGATTGGCATTATTTACTTCAATGGTATTGAACAAGGCATGTGCTTGATTACGTTGCAGCCATGCAGCAATCGTATGTCCAAAACGGCAGTAATGATCTGCATATTCACGTGAACCTAAAGCCAGTACTGCATAACGCAAATGACTCAGGTCACAGGTTTGCGGTAGGATTTTTTTCACAAAACTTGAGGTCAAATCGGGTGCATCACCTGTGCCATAGGTGCTGGCAATACATAACAGTTGGGTGGTGTTTTTAAGGTCTTCAAGGCTGAGATGTTGCAGAGCTTTGACTATGACAGATTGATGTGCTTCTTGCAGACTAGTAGCGGTGCGCCATGCCAATTGTTCGGCAGTACCTGTTTGGCTGGCATAGACAATGAGCCAGTGTGCAGCATTTGGGTCGATCTGAAATTGAGTCTGGTTTTGACGTGCAGCAAGAGTCAAACGCTTTTGTTTACGACGTTTTAAATACAGCATCCAACCTGTGACGAAAAACAGCGGCATCATCAATGCAGAAAGCATGGCTAAAAATTGATAAACAGGCCCAAAGAAACTACCGCGATGCACAGGCAGCATACTGCTCATGATTTTTTCATTAAGCCGTTTGTCTACATATAATTCAAGTTGAGTAATACGTGCTTGTTGATAATCAAAAGTTGCGTTATTGCGGGCACGTTCATGTTGTGGAATGACATCGACAAAGTTAATTTCAATTTCACTATTGGCGTGTTTAGGCACATTAAAAGTGATACTGGAATAATCCTGCCCCAATTGCTGCGGGAAATGTTGCCATGCCTTCGTCAATGCCAGATTGATTTGTGCCTGATCCAGCGTATTCTGCTTGGCTGGTTTTGTAGTGTTTGCGCGGCGTCCTGCAGTTTGTGTTTGCGCAGCCTGATGAAGTGCTTGAGCATTTGAATTTACAGGTTTGTTGCGTCCATCTGCTTGCAATTGCGCTTGTGGTCTTTCCACACCCATGACTTTAAACATGCCATTGCGCCACCACTCATACGACCAATACAGTCCTGTGCATGCCAAAACTAGATAGAAAATCACGACCCACGTGCCCACTACGGCATGTAAGTCCCAAATAAAATTACGACCTTTGAGTTGTGGTTTAATCGCAAACCATTGTTTAAATGAATGGCGTTTCGGCCAGCGTAGGTAAATGCCACTTAACACAAAGAACAACAACATGAGGGTACATGCGGCTGTAATTTGTTTACCAATAGGCCCTACGGTTAAGTTGCGGTGTAATTGCTGAATAAACTGGAAAAATTCACGTCCCCGAATTTCAGGCAACACTGCTGCCGAGTAAGGGTTAATCAGGATATTTTGTCCACGTTTTGCACCTTCTTTCGCAATATTGATGGTTGAAGATGCAGCCGGGTCTTTTGCAACGGTGATGCTATTAATTTTATAGTCAGGTTGGGTACGCTGAAAATGTTGATAAATTTCTGCAGGGCTTAGTTTGGCTTTCTGCTCAACTTGTACCTGATAACTGTTCGGATTCATCCATTTTAGAATTTCTTGTTCGTAGGAATAAATCGCACCTGTCACGCCCATGAGTGACAAGATCAGTCCTGCAGTAATACCAAGGAACCAGTGAATTTGGAAAAAGGCTTTCTTCAGCATAAGCGTTGGTTGTTGAGTATGAATTGTGATGCAGAATAATGCAGAGATGAAGTTAATGCAAATGCTATTTATTCTCATTATCGTTCATTGTTTTAATTTTAAGCAAAAAAAACCTCCATCACAGGGGATAGAGGTTTATTTTTAAATAGGGATATTTAGATTTGCTTGGCTTCGCCTGCAGCTTCAGTCAAATGCTTGCGAATGGTGTTGAACGAAAAGTTCTTGCTGTCCATACGCTTAGGCAGAATATAAGCACCTTGCTGACCTTTTACTTTGAAGTTCATCAAGATAAACTCAGGGGTATTGTACCATTCATACACATCTTTCCAGCCAATTGCACCCACGCCTTCTTGAGCGCCCATTTGCTGACGCATCACGATACCGTGCGGCTGTACGCCTAAACGAATCCCTTTAATTTCTTGAACAGGAAATTCATTCATTTTTCGCTTAACGTACCATTCCAAGCCGTATTTACGCACGAGCAGGTAGAGCACCACACAGACAATGGCAACCCAGCAGAAAATTGTCGAATAATTTTTTAATAGCAGAATGCCTAAAATGGAAAGGGCAACAATCACACCCATAATAATCCATGCTTTCATGCCAATTTTATTGGTACTGCGCCAAATTACCAGTTGTGCGTGACGTTGTTCTTCTTCAGAAACTTCGTAGATCACAGGCTGTAGGGTATAGGCGTATAAACTTTTCGCGGTCATAGTGAAACTAACAAATTTAAAACTATAAAAAGTTTAGCATTAATTGCTGTCATGCAGTGAGTATATTGTCGCAAAATCATGCTAAGGTCGGTGAATACTTGTGCAGCTTAGGGCGAATAAGTAGGCACTGACCGTTTGCAGGATTGTTTATAAAGACGCCAGTTCAGTTGCGTCCTGATCATGTTCGTGGCTTAAACTTTGTTTTAAGCGACTTAATTGTTGCAAGATACTCATCATCAAAGATAATTGCTGCAAAATAATTAATGATTTTTGATCTTCTTCTTTGTTTTGGCTTAAACGCTGACGAATGGTTTGCAACATGTTGTGTGCACTTAAATCTGGCGTTTCATCTTTCAGTAAAGCACCTTGAATATCGTCCATTGCTTGATCGAGCAGTTGCAAGACTTCCTGATCGTCAATTTTGTCACGATGCGCACCAAGTGCAGCAATATAGCTAATAAAGGTGTGATTTAGACACAAGAACTCAAAGGCTTGAGCTTTTTGATTGGGGTCAAAATCAGGTTCGGTGGCGAGTGTTGAAATCAGTGAAGCAACTTCTGCATCGGTATTATGAGCAGCACGGCGCACGACACGATAATTCAAACCGTTGTTGCGTCCATTTTTATATTGTTCAATCACTTCTGCCAAATAGCCACATTGCGCGGTGAGTGAGCGGCGAATCGTGCGTGATAGACGGCGGAATTTCCAATCGGGGAAGATAAAACTCACGCCAAACCATGCTAGCGCACAACCAATTAAGGTATCGACCATACGTGGTACGGCTGCAGCATAGCCTAAACCCTCTAGGTTAAAGTTCATCAGCGCCAAAATGGTCATAAAGGCAGTGGCTTGTGCATATTGTTTACTGCGCAATTCAAAGAACAACATGCCACTAATCACTAAAACCAGTAATTGTCCTTCTACAGATGGTACAAAATATAAAATGGTGTAGCCGACTACAATCCCTGCCAACGTCCCAATAATACGCAAACGTAAACGTCGTTTGGTGGTGTTAAAGTTGGGCTGCATCACAAACAGGGCGGTCAGTAAAATCCAGTAGCCATATTGAATATTGGTGACTTGCACAAAAATATAGCCAATCAACAGCACAATCGACAAACGAATGGCGTGGCGGAACAAAACCGATTCGGGGGTTAAATGCTGCTTAATCCGAATGACAATATCATCCCAACTTTTTAAGTCATCATCTTTCAGTTGCTGTTCAATATGTTTGGATTTATCCAGTTTAATATTACGTTCGGTTTCAAGGTTACGCAGTTGAGCATCAATTGATTTCAGGTTTTGGTATAAGGCAAACAGTGCATTAATCCAGACTTGGTCATATTGCTGTTCACTGCGCAGTTTTTCTAAAGACTGTTTAAGATTTTCAAAAGCATGTTTAAAACGCTTGTTATGCACATAAGGTTTACGATGCAAAATGCTTTCGCTTAAATCTTTACAGGCTTTGCCTTGAATCGACAAAATACGCTGGAAGCGAAATAAAATATCGCTGTGCTGAAATATTTTCGCCAGTTTTTGATAATCAATATGTGCAGAGTCGGCACGTTCGTGAATGTCTTGTGCGACAAAGTAATACTGTAAGCTACGTCGGGTATCTTTTTGCCCACGGTCGCCTTTTAAACGGGTCAGTAAAGCGGTTTTTAAGTCGTTAAAAATCGCAATTAATTTGCCATTTTCAAGTGATAAATCAATGATACTTTGTTGATAACTCGGTGCAGTCATATCCACATCAAATAGATTTGATTTGGCAAATAAAAAATCACCCAAAGAAGAATAACTGAGTGAAAGTTTGTCTTGTAAGGCACGAACAGGGAACAGTAAAAAGCTGATGGTCGAAATTAAGCCGTACCAAATTGCGCCCGAAACCAAAAGCAGCGGCTGCATGTACCAGTCATCAAATAGGTTGACGCCAAGCATGGAATAGACCGACACCACCAAACAGCCATAAGAAATGGTGGCATAACGTCGTCCGAGCGAACCGAGCAAAATTAAGACAATACACGACAGGATTAAGCCTGTAGCAAATAAAATAGGATGCGGAAATAAAAACTGAATTGATGTGGCGGTAACAAAGAAACCAATATAGGTATAGAGCTGATTGACAATACGCACCGAAAAACGGTCATCAATATCACTCAAACCTGCGGCAAGCACACCTAAAGTTAAAGGAATAGTGGCAAGCTGCATCCCCATAAAATAGGGAACAAAAGCAGTTCCCGCAAATGCAATGAGCATGCGGATGTTATACATAAATGTGGTGTTATAGGTCGCTTGTTTGAGCTTTATCAGCCAAGGTTTCAACATCATTCCTTTAAGTAAACTTTTCTGTCTAAACAGAGATTTATGCTGCAAGATGAAGGTTTGCGTACATTGTAACTGTAGATGAGATGTTTAGAGTGCCTAATATGTGAAAATTCATCTTTGATCACAACAAATCATACTATGGAGCGTGTAAGCTTGTCTGTACATCTGTCATTTCATCATAAAATATGAGCATATCGAAAACGCTGCCAAGTTCAAGCAGTACGCCACCATCTACGCAACAACCCAACATGCGGCAATATTCGACTGCGTGGATTTTATTGTTGGCGTTATTGACTTCGCTTGGGCCTTTATCGATTGATATGTATTTGCCTGCCTTGCCCGTTATGGCAAGCGAGTTTGGCGTATCGACCCAAATGGTCGCAAACAGTTTGCCTGCCTACTTTTTAGGTTTGGCATTGGGTCAACTGATTTACGGGCCGCTGAGTGATCGGATTGGACGTAAGCCGCCTTTATATTTTGGCTTGGCACTATTTTCACTCGCCAGTATGTTGTGTGTGTTTGCACAAAATGAATGGGGACTGATTGCTGCACGTATTTTGCAGGCTTTGGGTGGCTGTGTGGGTGTGGTAATTGCACGAGCAGCTATTCGTGATCGCTTGGATTTGCAAACATCCGCTCAAGCTTTTTCGAGCATGATGATTGTGATGACCATTGCGCCCATTATTGCACCTACGCTGGGCGCATGGGTACTTAGATGGATGAATTGGCAAGCTATTTTTGTAGTGCTGACCTGCGTTGGAATTATTTGCTGTTTATGTGTGCACTTCTTTTTTAAAGAAACTTTGGCGAAAGAACGTCGTTTAAATTTGAACTTTCAGCAAGTACTGACCTTATATTTTGCCATTTTAAAAGATCGTGATTTTCGTTTTCCAATGTTGGCAGGCTGTCTGACTGGTGGGGCATTGTTTTGCTATATCAGCGGTTCAAGTGCAGTCATGATGGATCAATATGGCTTGAGTGAAACAGCTTTTGCTTATGTGTTTGGTGCCAATGCGATTGGTATTATGCTGTTTTCGGCTTTGAATAAAAAAATCAGTGGCAAATTGGGTGTGTTACAACGCTTAAAATTGGGCAGCATGATTCAACTGAGTGGTGCGGTCATTCTACTGCTTGCAGGTAGTTTGGGGTATGCACCTTTGGCATTGGTGATGATCGGTTTATTTCTTGCCGTGTCTGGGATTGGTTTTACAGGCCCGAATGCCATGGCACTAGCTATGGCAAAACAAGGCGCACGTGCAGGAACAGCCAGTGCGGTCATGGGCAGTGTGCAATTCTTTTGTGGCTTGATTGGTGGAGTGTTACTCAACTTTTTAACAGGCAGTGCTTTGCTGAATATGGCTGTATTAATGCTGCTATTTATTGGGTTTGGGATGTTTGCCGTTTTTCATATTTTGCAACCTCAATCAGATTGAGTTGGGGTCAATACTTTTTCAAATGGTGATTTTTTTCGAAAAAATCGGGCTTTTTAACAGAACTGAAATATATACAATAGTCTAATGGTGGTGTAAATACTTGAATAATCAACCTATTTAAGGTGTTGAATTTTATATGGTTTAATTGTTTAAATCTGTAATTATGATTAATTGTGATTTCTTATTCGGGAAAACTGATTTTAATAAACGTCATAACTTGATAGATTGAAGCCTGTAATAAATGACACAAATTGTAATATTTTAAATATTTGGGTGTCTTGGACTATTTGGCAAAAGTGTTTTGATTTTTAAGCCATTTTTATAATTCGATGTGAAATCGATAGATGACGAACAAAATCATCATGCACGGATGCAGCGTTGTTTTATTTTGGAGAGATAAATGAGTCAATTACTCAACGGTCAATTTATGATCAAAGGTTTAGCTATTGCCGTTACAACATTAATGGTAGGTACTGCACACGCAGCAAAAACTGAGCAACAACAAATTCAAGAACTTCGTCAAGAAGTTGAAGCGTTAAAATCGTTAATTCAGCAACAACAGCAAGTACAACAACAGCAGCAAAATCAAATTGCCCAAGTACAACAGGCGAAGCCTGCTGCACCTGTAAGTGCATTAAGCAGTTTAAAGTCTAAATCTGGTGCAGATATTTCTATTTATGGTTCGATCCGTGGTGATGCAAACTATATTATTAAAGGTGCGGATAATGACTTTAACTCAGCACATACAAGTAAAGAAGAAGCAAGTGACAAATTACGTGCTACCGCAAAAGTCACCCGCTTAGGTTTAGACTTTAATACACCTGTTGGTGATAACAAAGTGGGCGGTAAAGTTGAAGTTGATTTTGCAAGTTCGGACAATTCTAAGTCAGAAAACTTACGTATTCGCCACGCTTATTTGACTTTAAACAACTGGTTATTCGGTCAAACCACATCGAACTTCTTGTCAAATCATGCACCAGAAATGATTGACTTTGCGACAAATATTGGTGGTGGTACAACACGTATACCGCAAGTTCGTTACAACTACAAATTAGCACCTGCAACTGAATTATTTGTTTCTGCTGAAGAAGGGAATAGTTCTTCACAAATATATGATACTAAAGAGAAGAAAAATGTTAGCTCTGACGTAACTTACCGAGCTCCTGTATTGACTGCTAAAGTAGTTCAAGGCTTTGCAGAAGGTAAAGGAACAGCTTCTGCACGTGCATTGGTTGAACATTACAAATCAGAAGCAGTAAATGATGATAAAACTGGTTGGGGTGCAGCTCTAGGTACGAATTATCAAGTTGCGGAACCTTTAAAAGTATCTGCAGACGTATCTTATGTAAAAGGTAACAGCAACTACTTATATGGTAGTAACTCTGCATTTTACGTAAATACAGTTAATGGTGAAATTGAGCAAAATGAAACGATTGGTGTACAAGTGGGTGCAACCTATAAGTTCTCTCCACAACTACGTTCAACTTTAGCCTACGGTGCTTTATTTGCCGATGATGGTACAGACTATGCGCGTGCAGCAAATAATTCTGGTGCTAATGAGAAAGTACAACAAGCGTGGATTAACTTTATCTATTCACCTGTAAAACCAGTCGATTTAGGTATTGAGTATATCAACGGTGAGCGTGAAACATTTGCTGGCGATAAATTCAGTGACGACCGCGTAGGCTTTATGGCACGTTATAGCTTCTAAGTCGCTACTTTTGAGCAAAATCCAAAACAGAGCTTAATTTTAAGCTCTGTTTTTTTATGTATAAAATTTATAGCATTAATTCAATAACTTAAATTTTATCCAGTTTAAAGGAATGTTGTAACTTTCTCTTATAGCTGAAAACAATCATTAAAAATTATAGAAAAAACGCAGAAAATAGCAGCTTTTTGTCAAAAAAAATGCATAATGATCGACCTTTAATCTTGCTGTTTTTTATCAAGTGGTTGATTATCTTTAACGGAAGGTATTTATCCACCTCAGATATTTTGGAGCTTATATGAGATTACCTCTCAGTGTTAAGCCGATTCAGTTGTTTGCACTCGAAGTCACCCCGAAAGTGAAATTGCTGTCTTTTGTCTTTCTTTTCTTTTGTTCTAGGCAAACGCAGATCATAACGCTTGAGTGAAACCAAAGGATGGGTTGGTTGAGCGAAATGCATACCTCTTAAACTTCGGTCAAATACGATACTGTTTACATACTTTGTATTGCGGCATTTTTTAGTTGATTTAGAGTCATAGTGATGCAAATGCTTTGGTTTGCATAGACAGTTCTTGATCATATTAAAAATAATCTGCAATCACTATATGGATATTGCCATGGAATTTACTTTTAATGCGTTTTATACGCTGATTGCTGCGGTCATCGTCCTGCTCTTAGGGCGACTTTTAGTCAATAAAATTGATTTTTTAAAACGCTATAATATTCCTGAACCTGTTGCAGGTGGTTTGGTTGCCGCTATTGTTTCATTGTTGGTGAATCAATTTTGGGGTTATAGCATTACCACCAGTAGCGCATTGCAAACTAGCTTTATGCTTATTTTCTTTGCTTCGATTGGTTTAAGCGCGAACTTCACAAAATTGCGTCAGGGCGGAATCGGTTTAATTATTTTCTTGATTGCAATTTCCACATTTATTGTGTTGCAAAACATTGTCGGCATTAGTCTTGCAACATTGTTAGGTATTGATCCACTAATTGGTTTAATTGCAGGATCGATTACTTTAACTGGCGGTCATGGTACAGCAGGTGCGTGGGGTGAAATTTTAGAAACCCAATATGGTATTCAAGGTGCTTTGGCACTGGGCATGGCAAGTGCGACCTTTGGTTTAATTATTGGTGGTTTAATTGGTGGTCCACTGGCTAAAACTTTAATCAACCGTCATCAATTGGCTGTACCACGTACCGACGAACAAATTGAAAAACGCGATAATACGCCTGCGGATCAAGATTCCAATGAGTTTATTCCATTTGAATATCCGCATCAGGTTCGTTTAATTACAGCAGATAATGCAATTACTACTTTGGGTTTATTTGCTGGATGTTTGGCATTTGCCGAATTTATGACAGGCGCTGCCAAAGGCACGATGTTTGAATTACCAACTTTCGTTTGGGCATTGGCGGGCGGTGTGGTTCTGCGTAATGTCTTAGAAAGTATTTTTAAAGTTAATATTTTTGACCGTGCGATTGATGTGTTTGGGAATGCATCTTTATCGTTATATTTGGCGATGGCGTTATTGTCACTCAAATTATGGCAATTGGCCGATTTGGCAGGGCCGTTGATGGTGATTTTAGGGGCGCAAACGCTCACAATGGCGTTATATGCAGCTTTTGTGACCTTCCGTATTATGGGGAAAAACTACGATGCAGCCGTGCTGGCAGCAGGACACTGTGGTTTTGGGATGGGGGCAACGCCAACAGCAGTCGCCAATATGCAGGCCATTACCAATATGTATGGTCCATCTTATAAAGCGTTCTTGATTGTGCCGCTGTGTGGTGCATTCTTTGTCGATTTAATTAACGTTGCGGTGATTCAATCTATTCTAAAATTCTTTGGTGGCTAAGCTCCAAAGCATGAAGGATTGATTTAATCATCCACAAAAAATGCCAGTTCAATTGAACTGGCATTTTTATTTGATCTGTAGCATTTTTCATTTAAGCCATGAAATGCAAAAATGCTGTATAGACCAGAAAACTACCAATTAAACTGAGCCAAATAGGTAGTTTGGATTTTAATAATCCAATCACCAAAACAATAAACAGCAGATCAGCAATACTCAAAATATGACGCTGTGCCATTTCGAGCACCATATACAGCAGCAAACCGACTACCGCTGCATTAATCCCTGTAACCGCATGACGAATATAGGCTTGCTGCATCAACCAAGACCAATAAGGCAAGGTCGCAAATACCAAAAAGAAAGATGGCAGAAAAATAGCCAATGTAGCTAAAGTCGCATTCAGCAGCGTTGATTCTGTCATTGGAATCAAACTGCCCAAATATGTTGCAAAGCTGAACAGTGGGCCAGGCACCAATTGCGCCATGGCATAACCCAAATCGAACTGTTCTGTACTGACTAAGCCTGTGCTAACAAAATCTTGATGCAATAAAGGCAAAATGACATGCCCACCGCCAAAGACCAAAGATGCGGCTTGATAGAAACTTAAATTGGCTGCATAGAGTAATTGAGGTTGCAGCCAGTTTAGACCTGACAGCACAATAAAGGGTGCAACAAAAAGTACTGCCCAAAATACAGCATAACGACGATGTTTGAGTAAATGTGCCGCAGTAAAATGCGTATCTGTCGCCGTTGTATTGGTGGATGATTGTGCAGCAGTTGGTGCTGCGCGTTTCGCCATCCAAATGCCAAAACAAGCTGCAATCAGAATCACTAAAACTTGATTGAAGCTCAATGGCACCAGATAAATAAATAGGGCAGAAGCAAACATTAAGGCATATTGCCAAACCGTTTTACAAAAACTACGCAACATTTGCCAAAATGCCCAAGCCACCACGGCCAATACGATCAGTTGAATACTGTGAAAGCTATTTGACGACAGTACATCTAAATATTGATGTCCCAAAACTGCAACCAAAGCCATAAACAACGCTGAAGGTAGGGTGAAACCCAACCAAGCTAGGACTGCACCCCAATAGCCTTTTTGCAAATAACCAATCGCTAACCCCACCTGACTACTAGTTGGGCCAGGTAAGAGTTGTGCAAGTGCGACAATTTGTGAATACTGGGATTCATCTAGCCATTTGAGTTGTTGCACAAAACGCTGATGGAAAAACACCAAATGCGCTGCAGGCCCACCAAAAGACAGACAACCTAATTGCAGAAAAATCCAGAATAATAAGGAATAAGAAGGTGGTTGCATATTATTTTAGATAGATTCAAATTGTGCGCCACTGTAGTGGCTAGACGTGACAGTTTAACGAATTACTACAAGGATCGGTTAAAATAATAGATAGACTATGGGCGCTCATGCAAGGTAAAAACAGAGAGCATAACTGTTGACGTTAAGAGGGTTGCTGTATCAAGTAGGCTGATCAACCTTGACACGATTGATGGTGAAATATCGACTGAAACCTATGGATTCAAGAAGGTCATTATGAAAATTGGGTATGTATCTCTTACAGCATTACTGATGGTGGGATGTCAGGCAGTGCCATCACAGCAGCAATTTTCGACTCAAACTTTACTTGAGTCGCAGCCCGTGGTTGAAGCAGAGTCACGCCTGAATCAAATTGATTTTCGTCAGTTAAAACAACAAAAAAAACGTCCAATTGTTGCATTGGTTTTGGGCAGTGGTGGTGCTCGTGGTTATGCACATATTGGAGTAATTGAAGTACTTGAGCAGTACGGTATTCATCCTGATTTTATTGTGGGCAGCAGCGCAGGCAGCATTGTCGGTTCAATTTATGCCAGTGGTAAAAATGCACAGCAATTACGTGAAATTGCCATGAATATGAAAGCCAATGATGTGCGGGATGTGACTTTAGATTTAAAAGGCTTTTTTGATGGTAAAAAAGTTGAAAATTATGTCAATGTACAAGTCGATCAACTCCGTTTGGAGCAATTTAAAATCCCGATGTACGTGGTGGCGACTGAATTAAAAGAAGGCAAAAAAGTTGTATTTAATTATGGCAATACGGGTCAAGCGGTGCGTGCGTCAGTGTCTATCCCAAGTATGTTTGTACCTACTAAAATTGCAGAACATGAATATGTCGATGGTGGTTTAGTGAGCCCTGTACCTGTCAAGGTTGCACGCGATTTAGGGGCAGATATTGTGATTGCCGTGAATATTTTGGCGCAGCCTATTCATACTGAAACCAGTAATGTGTGGGGATTGTTTAACCAAAATATTAATATTATGCAAAAGCATTTGGCCAATGAAGAATTGAAACTGGCAGATGTGGTCATTCAACCCGATTTACGTGAAAAAGCCCATATTTTTGATGTGAAAGGGCGCGAAGCGACCATGTTGGCAGGCGCAGAAGCAACTGCAGCGCAATTAAATAAAATTGATCAGGTCTATCAACAGCATCATTATGCGCATGGGCATAGAATTGTAGACTATAAAGTGAGTAATACTTTTGGGCTTTATGGACAGTTTAAATAGCTGTCCAGATCCTTCATTTAGGTCAATTCAATGAAATCAACAGATTTAACTTAAGTCTAATTAGGTGCTTGATAAAAATAACTTTAATGTTAGATTGCTTAGATTTATTCTTTGTAAGTATTTGATATTATAGTTTAAAAATAAAGATACCCTAAAAATATCTAAATACTGAGAATAGGTATTTAGACTTAAAATCAATTTTTTAGCGTGTTCTTTCGCACTGTTTCCATTTATTCTATGCAGCATTTACTGAATTCGTTTTTTAAGCAGTTTACCAATTGAACATGCTTCCAAGACGGCCTAACTTTTGTGCTTCAGGACTTTAAAACTTTATAAAAAATCGAGGGGATACTTCATGCACGGCTTTGAAATTGGACAGCAGGTGAAACTTGCTACTATGGAGCAAGTTATTTTTACAGTGACGATGATTAATCCAGATGGTTCTTATGTGATTGAAGCTGCACTGAGTACTGAACAAACTTTTACTTATAGCAATGTGTCGCAGGAAATGCTGCGCTTGGTTTAAATGTCGCAGCGAAGTTTGAAAATTTACGGGGAAATTGAACTTTTTTTCGTGTAAATTCGCTTGAATAATCCATTGAATAAAAGATTTTAGATTGTTTTTTGAACACTTGAATCAGGGGGATTCACGTAATATTCAATTTGAACAAATATTCTAAAAAATCAGAAATGGATTAAAAAATAACAGCTTGGGAGTCTTAGTCTTTAGTCTTATAATTTTAAATAAATGTTATCATAAACAATATAAATAATAATGATGCAGTTGTTGCCGAAATGAACATTCAAACTTTTATAAACGCGATATAATAATAGGCTCATATCTTACTGTCTTTAAAAGAGTCTAGAGAACGCGATGTCACCATTAGATCAAATTGCCCCAGTGTTAGATGACCAGTCAGAATTAACCATGACCGTGTTAATGACACCCGACATGGCAAATTTCTCAGGGAATGTACATGGTGGAACAATTTTAAAACTATTAGACCAAGTGGCGTATGCATGTGCAAGCCGCTATTCGGGTAGTTATGTGGTGACTCTTTCGGTTGATAAAGTGAACTTTAAAGAGCCGATTCATGTGGGTGAATTGGTGACTTTCCTTGCTAGTGTGAACCATGTCGGTCGTACTTCAATGGAAATTGGGATTCGTGTAGAAGCACAAAATATTCAAAAGCGTACAGTGCGCCATACCAACAGCTGTTACTTCACTATGGTTGCTGTCGATGAAAATGGTAAACCAAAACAAATCCCTGCGTTGAAATTAGACAATGACTGGAAGCGTTGCCGTTTTGAAGCAGCAGAGCAGCGTAAAGTAGCACGTTTGCAAGAAAATCATCATCCATCTTGCAGCATTTATAAGAAAACTGAACAAAACTAAATTTTCATCAAATTTAGCTGAAAACCTGTTTGCAATTGTAGACAGGTTTTTTGTGCCTATTTTTTAATTTTGTCCAAGGCAATATTGATTGGCTTTGTAGATAAACAAAAACTGAGTAAACCGAGAGAGTGGTGGAAAACTCAGTTTTTGTATTCGATTTACATTTTTAAATGTATCTAAGTTTTAAGGCTGTTGCGTCGATGCAGCAGGGGTTTCAGTGCTTGCTTCAGATGCAGGTTGTGCAGCAGCTTGTTCTGAAGCTGGTTCAGCCACAGTTTCCTGCGTTGAAACAACCACTTTTTCCTGTTCTGTTGCTGTCGATTCAGCCTTTGCAGCAAAAGTAGTTGCAGTGGCAAAAGCAAAAGTTGAAGCGAGTAAAATTTGTGTCAATTTCATGGTTTGGCATCCTTATTTAAAGTTTTTCATGAGTAGTAGGGAGTGCTCAGCACAAGCATTAAGTAAAAAAACTTATTGCGGCTAAAGTGTTCAAGTCAGTCATCACCTGATTTGAACGGGCTGAACAGGAACTCATGCTAAAGAGCCAAAGCTATGGGATCAATGCTTGCAACAAAGCAAAACAATGACGGTTACTTGAACCGCACAATGATGATGAATAGGTCGTAGTTTGGTAATTTTTGTTTTAAATATGCGGTCAAATCCAATCAAAATGGCTGTGTTTTCCGCAATAAAATTGCGTGGTTGGCAATAAAACATAACATCAAGCGGCTAAAACTCGTGTATTTCCCCAAATAAGTTGCAGATCATCACGTAATAAATGTAAGCGAATTTTTCAAATCATGATGGTGATAGATGTGCTGAAATGAATAAATTTCAGTGTGTTTAGATTCAGATTGAACTAATCGCTAAACTTGCTTAGCATGCTTGAGTTGTTTGAAATTCAATAAAGTGAGCTTATTTTGAAATTAATTGCACCACAAAAAGCAGTCCCGACGCATATTATTTCTGGTTTTCTCGGTGCAGGAAAAACCACCTTATTGAAACAGTTACTCAGCCAAAAACCAGAACATGAAGTTTGGGCGGTGTTGATGAATGAATTTGGACAAATCGGGGTCGATCAACAACTCTTACCTCAGCAACAAGGCTATCAGGTCAAAGAGTTATTGGGCGGTTGCTTATGTTGTAGCAGCCAATTGCCTATGCAAATTGCTTTGTCGCGTTTATTGTCCGAAGCGAAGCCTGACCGTTTATTCATCGAGCCGACAGGTTTGGGGCATCCTGCACAACTCTTGGAACAACTGACTGAACCACATTGGCATACGCATTTATCTATGCGTGCCTTGGTGACGGTGGTAGACGGTTCGCGTTTGCATGATCAGGCGTGGACGCAGCAAAACCTGTATGCCGATCAGCTTAAAGCTGCACAAATTATTGTGGTATCACATGCAGATCAAATGCAGGCGGCAGATGAGCAAGCCTTCGAGCAACTACAACAGGAATATCAAGCCTACGCGCAAAAATGGTTGAAAGCAGAACAGGGTCATCTGGCTTTGACCGAAATGGATATACCGTATGTCGGTACACAGCGTAAAATTCAGCCGTTGCTAAAATTGCAACAGAAGGTCAGCTCTACAAATCTGCAAGAGTCTGCAGAAATCAAACAATTGCCATATCACTATGTCGAAACTGCACAAGGATATGCAGTCGCAGGTTGGAAATTGCCTAAACGTTGGCAATTCGACTTTTATCCCTTATTAGATTTACTCTGTGAACAGCAAGATTGGCTGCGTATTAAAGGAATTTTTTATACCAATCAGGGTTGGAAAAGTTTCAACTTCAATCCGCAGCAATTTAATTATCAATCTACCGATGAAGGCACAGACAATCGGGTGGAAATTATTTATCAAACCGCGCGGGATTGGGCAAAATTTGAGGCTGAAATATTGGCGTATCGGGTCGATGCTGCTGCGGTTCTAGACTGAAATCTATACGTTATCGGGCAAACGATAAAGCAAAATCCCAGAAAATCCATTATGCTTAGCGGCAAATTTGAACATGGTTTTAGGAATAGACAATGGCGCTGAAAGCGACAATTTATAAGGCAGATTTGAACATTGCCAATATGGATGTGCATCAATACGGTGACTATCAGCTCACCATGGCATTGCATCCTTCTGAAACTATTGAGCGTTTGATGGTGCGTATTTTGGCATTCGCACGTTATGCAGATGAAGCTTTGGAATTTACCAAAGATTTGTTTGAAACCGATGAGCCTGCTTTGTGGGAAAAAGACTTAACAGGGCAGTTAATTAAGTGGATTGAAGTTGGTTGCCCAGATGAAGACAAAGTCAAAAAAGCCAGTTCGCGTTGTAAGCAAGTTGCGATTATTGCTTATGGTTCATCGGTAGATGAGTGGTACAAACGTAACAGTAAAATCAAAACTTTGAATAATGTTGAAGTGTGGCAACTATCGCCAGCAAGTACCGAAGCCATTCAAGCGTTATGCGAGCGTACCATGCAATTGCAGTTGAATGTGATGGATGGTGAATGGACATTGATTGGTGATCAGGCACAGGCTCAGATTGAGTGGACACAGTTGCAATAACACTTGCACGAGCTGGAAATTATCTTAAACATCGAAGTGTAAATATTTGGAGATGAACATGAGTGCAGAATTAGAAATTATTGATTTGGTGGTGGGTGAGGGGAAAGAAGCGGTTAAAGGCGCTTTAATTACTACGCATTACACAGGCTGGTTGGAAGATGGCACCAAGTTTGATTCATCCTTAGACCGTGGTAACTATTTTGAAACCGTGATTGGTACAGGTCGTGTCATTAAAGGCTGGGATCAAGGCATCATGGGGATGAAAGTGGGTGGTAAACGCAAACTGATCGTCCCTGCGCATTTGGCTTATGGTGAGCGCAAAATGGGCAATATCATTCCTGCTAATTCTAATTTGATTTTTGAAATTGAATTGTATGATGTGAAAACACGCGATCAATAAACACCTTTCAACTTAGCCAAACCGCTAGAATTTAAGTCATTCATCCGATGCCAGTAAGGTCTAGCATAAATGACTTAATTTTTTACTTCAAATTTAGTGCAAGAACGATTAGATTAAAAAACAAGCACAATAGGACTTTTGCATTTTTGAATTTCACTCGGATGTGGCACAAGTGTGCATTACTCTTCTTAATTTTACTGTGCAGTGTACTCACACCACCGTGTGTGTTGGCGCAGTATGAGTCTGCACCTGAATCTTACTATCTACATCAACAACTGCTCAATTCTGTTCAATTTACTGAAGATCAATCGAGTATTTTGACTGGGCGATGGTTGTTTTATCCGCAACAATTGATTCAAGAACCCAGTGCGGTACTGGCATCGAATACCGTTGAATTGCCTGCTTCATTTGAAGATTTAATGGGCAATGCCAATACTTACGGCACTTTTATTGGGCACTTTCAAATTCCAAAAGAATTTCTAGGCAGACGTATTGCGATTTGGATTCCCAACCAATATGGCGCCTATCGGGTATTTTTAAATGGCGATCCACTGGTGCGTGTTGGCACAGTCGGTGCAGATGCGAGTAGTCACCAAACCGAAAATGCCCCACGAATTGCATATTTTGTTCCTGAAAGTGAATATTTTACCCTGACCATTCAAGCGTCTAGCTTTCAGAGCTTGCAAGGTGGTTTAAAAAATCCAATGAAAATTGGTTTAAGTCGCACCATCAATCAACAGTATCAGCGTTTGATGATGAGTATTGCCATGATTTGTGGGGCAGTACTTGGTATTGGTTTGTTTACCTTGATGTTTTCGGCATTTAGTCTTGCAAATGGTGGAAAGACCAAGCGTATTTTTATTTTCGGCATTTTTATTGTTTTTCTGGCATTACACAATTTATTTTCTGCACCCTATGCCTATACCACTTTCCTGAATTTAAGTTGGTCTTGGGGAATAAGACTCGAATATTTATTTAGTTTTTTAGCGATTTTATTTTTCCTGAGTTATATGTTTTTGCTCAGTTCGCGCTATTTGCATCGTTGGGTATATAGCGCGGCAATGCTGTTATTGAGCTTTAATATTGGGGTGACGCTGTGGGCAGAACCCACTATTTTTCAGCAATTGGCATTTTATAGTTCATTTTTCTTTGTTTTGATTTTGGCAAATTTTGCTTATGGATTTTATCAAACCCTGCGTTCAGGAGAGGATTATTCCAAAATTAATTTTTGGGCAGTAATTATTCTATGTGGCACATTTATTCATGATTTTTTATTAATGCTGAATCTGGTCAATTCCATTCATTTATCTTTTATTTCGACCAGTGTTTATGCATTGCTTATCATGTTTCAGCAGGCACGAAATTATGCCTACCATAACTTGCGCATTGAACGCTTGAACCAAAAACTGATTCATTTAAACAGCTCGTTAGATTTAAAAGTGCAGGAACGCACTGAACAACTCAGTCTTTTGAATGAAAAACTGGAAATACAGATTAAAACCGATGCATTAACAGGGGCATATAATCGCCGTGCATTAAATGAAGAAATTCAGCGTTTGTATTTTGAAACCTTGCAAAATAAGCGACATATTTTGGTCTTTGCGATGCTCGATGTCGATTATTTTAAAAAATACAATGATCATTATGGGCACTTAAAAGGCGATCAAATTCTGCAAAACCTAGTTAAAGTTTTACAAGATATTTTGCCTAAAAATGCGTTTGTGGCACGTTATGGGGGTGAAGAATTTGCCATTTTACTGCACGATATTCCGCAACCTGCGATTGCACCACTCATGCAAAAGGTCTTGCAGGCTGTGCGTGATGCAGCTTTTGAGCATGTAGCACGAGAAGACCATAAACAATATGTGACTTTAAGTATCGGTGTAGCGTGGATGACTCGCGCACAAGCGTATACGCACGTGGATGATTTTATGAAAGCTGCAGATGCGCATTTGTATCAAGCCAAACATGCAGGACGCGATCAGGTAGTAATTCAAACTTAATATGTTGACGCTACTCTACATGGCTTAAAGATAGCTCTGAATTTTTTGTTGAAGTTGTACGACAGAAACATTGCCCGACAGTCGTTCAACAATTTGCCCATCTTTAAAAATCAGAGTGGTCGGTAAACCAAAGACTTGATAACGCAAAGTTAAAATTGGAGATTGATCGACATTCACTTTGCCAAACTTTACCGAAGCATCAAAAAGTTGGGCAAGCTGCTCAAAAAATGGTGCATTTTGAACACAAGGCGTACACCACGTCGCATAAAAACGAATCACCGCAACGCCTGTTTCATATTCAAACTCACGGTAATTATTTTCGTTGTATTCCACAATTTCTGACATCACATACTCTTTAATCATAAATAAAAATTTAATCACGCATGAAACACCACGGCATGAGAATTATACCTAAGTTAATCTGGGTTTTAATGCTTTGCTGTTTTATGTTCAAATAGTCAGAATTCATATCAGCATCAAACAATCAGGGATTTGCCATGACACAAAACACAATGCAGCAGATTATTATTACAGAACCAGGTGGCCCAGAAAAATTAGCCTATGAAACGGTTGCAATACCTGAGCCACAAGCCAATGAGGTTTTGGTCAAAGTACATGCTTTGGGTTTGAATCGTCCTGATATTTTACAGCGTCAGGGTCTGTATCCTATGCCTAAAGGCGTGACGCCAGTGCCAGGTTTAGAAGTAGCAGGTGAAGTAGTTGCTGTGGGTGCAGATGTTAGCCAATTTAAAGTTGGTGATGCAGTGTGTGGCTTAACCAATGGTGGTGGTTATGCAGAATATTGTGTTGTACCAGAAAGCCAGACTTTGACAATTCCAACAGGTGTCAGTTTTGTACAAGCCGCTGCGATACCTGAAACATTTTTTACTGTGTGGGCCAATGTATTCCAAATGGGTAAAGCCAAAGCAGGTGAAACGGCGCTGATTCATGGTGGAACCAGTGGTATTGGTACAACTGCTTTAATGCTGTGCAATGCCTTAGGTTTAAAAACCTTTGCAACCGTAGGTTCAGATGAAAAAGTACAAGCAATTTCACATCTCACCACAGCAATTAATTACAAGACACAAGATTTTGAACAAGTGATTAATGCAGCGACAGACAATGCTGGGGTCGATGTCATTTTAGATATTGTTGGTGCGCCGTATTTGGAACGTAATTTAAACTTATTACGTCGTGATGGTCGCTTGGTGTATATCGCATTCTTAGGTGGTGCAAAAGCCAAAGAAGTAAAACTTGGTCAAATTATGATGAAGCGTCTTACCATTACGGGTTCGACCATGCGCGCCCGCAATACTGCAGAAAAAGCTGAAATTACCAAAGGCTTGCAAGAGATTGTTTGGCCATTGTTAGCAAAAGGCGAATGTCTGCCAATGATTTATAAAACTTTCCAGTTTGATCAAATTCAACAAGCACATGCCGAAATGGATACAGGTGAGCATGTGGGCAAAGTAGTGGTGGAAGTGATTTAAAGACTCAAAATTTAAAATCAGCGTACATAAAAAAACTGACCGAGTGTCAGTTTTTTTATGTGTACTTTATAGAGGATTTTAACAAAGATTTTTTGAATCAGTTTTAGCAATTATTTTAATCATAATTACATAAATATTCCTTTAAACTACAATTCAACACAATGAAATTTTTCCAAATAGTCAAATATTAAGGAGGTGTAGGACACACCCTGTCAATAATAAACCTTATCTTTATATTCATTGAATTCATTCTCAAGATTACAAAACGGTTCATGTAAAATAATTTGATAGAGAGAGCAGGCTTATGAAAATTTTATCTGCATATACGACAAAGCACAGTCTACGTGCATTAAAACGGTTACACAAAAATATTGTTCGTCAGCAAATCAATGTTGGGAACTTAAATAAAATGTATCATGCGATGCTACATTTAGAGCGCTATATTGACCGCCTCGATCATGATAAACGCGAAAACTTGTATTAAGTGTAAAGAGCAACCTGTTAATTATTTTTTACTAAAAAGTACAAGTGAGTTGAAAAGTTAAACCTGTTATTTATTGGATTATTCATTTGAAATAACGGGTTTTAAATAGACGGTAAAATTCAGGAGAAAAACTAAGGGAACAATAAGAAATTTAAAATAAACAAGGATGATCAAAGCTGAAAGATCAATTTTAAACTGCTGCACTGTAATAGGTGCAGCACTGCCTTGTGTGAACAATTGCTTCGGAATGTGTCGAGCTTTTAGCTAAATTGTGCGAAAATAGCGTTTTGCTATTTTTGTCCAAGGGCAGTACATGATTGACCAATCTCCTGAATCATTAAGTGATATCGAAATACTCGACATTTTGCAGTCTATGAAAAGTGATGAGCTAGACACAGAGGCAAAAGAAATTATCCGTAATGGTGGGAAAGCAGGTCGTCAGGAAGCGCATAAAGCAGCGTTGGTGGCACTGAATCAATCATTTGAAAGCAAATTTGTAGAAGCGGTGAGTTTGGCTTTGCAGTTAAATGAAGCGCAAATGAAAAAAATTCGTTATAAAAAAGACCGTGTGCGTATTTTAAAAGCACGTGGGATTGATTATTTAGCCATTGATGGCACAGAAACTGCACAAGTATTGGCTCAGGTTGCACAAGCGATTGTGCGTGAAGATGCTGTGGTAACGCATGATTTGCACAATATTTTCCCTTTCTGGAAAGAAGGTTGGCCAATGGTGCAATTCGACAATGTCTATAAAATTTTAGCTGAAGATATTGCGATTCATTATCAAGCAGTATTGGATGAGTTGATCAGTAAGTATTAAGTAAATACTCAGCTAAATTTCAGAAGTATCAGTTCAGATTTAAAAAAGCACCACTTCATTTTGATGTGGTGCTTTTTTGTGAATGCGAGAAAATGTGAGGGCGTTCAAAATTCTGTGTCAGTAAATTTGACTAGATTTTAATTATATCATCTAATCGACCTTCAAAGTAAATGGATAATTGAGTAATCGTTTGTCCCCATTCCTGAATAGGCATTGTCCATTTTTCTGATGCCTGTTGAATACCAATATACAGTAATTTCATCAGACTATCCTCATTGGGGAAAGCTCCTTTGGTTTTGGTTAGTTTGCGGAATTGACGATGTACGGCTTCAACGGCATTGGTGGTGTAAATCGGCTTCCTAATCGCTTTAGGGTATTTGAAATAGGCGGATAGTAGATGCCATTTGGTACGCCATGACTGAATGACCACACCATATTTTTCGCCCCATTTTTCTTCTAGCTCATCCAGTGCTACTTCTGCCGCCCCTTTGGTATCAGCACGGTAAATTGGCTTTAAATCAGCCATAAATGCCTTCTGATCTTTACTGGCAACATAGCGTAAAGAATTACGAATTTGATGAACGATACACAGTTGTATTTCTGTTTGAGGGTAAATCGCTGCTATGGCTTCGGGGAAACCTTTTAGTCCATCTACACAGGCAATCAGAATATCCTGAACACCACGATTTTGTAGGTCTGTCAGTACACTAAGCCAATGGTTCGCCCCTTCGCTTTCCGATAAATGCAAGCCGAGTAGTTCCTTCTTACCTTCAACATTTAAAGCTAAAATGGTATAGATCGCTTTGCTCACATAAACACCTTTATCCTTCACTTTGTAATGTATGGCATCTAACCAAACAAAGGGATAAATTGTATCGAGTGGGCGTTGTTTCCATGCTTGTAACTGAGGGAGGAGCTTATCTGTAATATTGGTGATAGCACCATCTGAAATCTCCAATCCATACATATCAGCAACATGCTTTTGAATATCACGATAGCTCATACCAAGTGCATAGAGTGATATGATTTTATTGTCAATTTCTTCTGATAATTTGGTCTGGTTCTTTTTAACTAACTGTGGCTCAAATTCACCATTTCGATCTCTAGGGGGTTCAAGCTCAAATGAACCTGATGTAGATTTTACTGTCTTGCGAGTATAGCCATTGCGGCGATTACCTTGTTTCGGATTCGCTTCAATGTAATTCTCGATTTCTGCTTCAAGAGCAGCTTCGGTCAGTTGTTTAATTAAAGGGGTGAGTATGCCATTTTCTCCAGTCAGTGCTTGTCCTGACTGGAGTTGTTTTAAGGCTGTTTCAAAATCAAATGTAGTTGCCATAATGCATCATTCCTGTTTTTAACAGTTTAAGGAAATGACACAGTTTTTTGAACACTACCGAAAATGTAGATGCAATCAGGCTGAACGAATACAAGGAATCTCACTATCCATCTGCTTCAGTGTTGTTTTGTATTTCCTGCGTTTCTACAATTCGTGTCACTAAAAGTTGGTCAATTTTAAAATGATCGACGTCGACCACTTCAAATTTATAACCATCAAAAAGTACAGAGTCGGCAGGACGCGGGATTTTACGTAGCTTATACATCATAAAACCTGCAATGGTTTCATAATTTTCATCATCTGGCATTTCATCAATTTGCAGCGCGTGTTTAATGTCTTCAATTGGCGTACTGCCATCAATTAACCAAGAGTTGTTATCACGTTTAATGATTTGCTGATCTTCTTCAATAGGTGTTACCCAATCGCCCATCACAGTAATCATAATGTCAGACAGGGTAATTACGCCTACAACCAATGCATATTCATTAATCACTACGGCAAATTTTTCTTTGGTCGAGCGGAAACGATCTAACACTTCAGAGAGCGTGAGTGTATCTGGAATGGTTAATACATTACGGATGGTGCTTTCATTTAGTTGTAGTAAAGATTGATTATTGAGGATTCTGACCAAAATATCTTTAGCATCAACATAGCCGATCACATCATCAATATTTTCACTGCAGACTAAAAATTTCGAATAAGGATATTCTGCAAGTTTTTGACGAATACTGGCTTCTGATTCCTTTAGAGTAAAAAACACCACATTTTCACGTGTGGTCATACTCGAAGGTACGTTACGTTCTTCAAGTTCAAACACATTTTCGATAAAGTGATGTTCCTGCTTTTGTAAAACACCTGCTTGAGCGCCTGCATCCATGACTGCAGAAATATCATCAAATGTAATATTGTCTTCGCGCGTGGTGTTTACTTTGAATAAACGGAACAGCACGTTGGCAATCGCATTAATCATCCATGCCAAAGGCTTGCATATCCGAATAAAAATTTGAATCGGATTAATCACCGATACCGCAATTTTTTCAGGGGCGATCATTGCCAAACGCTTAGGCATTAGGTCGGCAAATAAAATAAACAGCGAAGTCACTAAGGTAAATGACAAGGCAAAACTAAGCGTTTCAGCCCATGGTCCTTGATAGAAGCGCACAACTAAGTTGTAAAAATAAGGACGGAATGCGCCTTCACCTAAAATACCACCTAAAATGGCAACTGCGTTTAAGCCAATTTGTGAGGCAGCAAAAAAATCAGCTGAGTTTTCTTGTAGGTCTAAAACTTTTTGGGCACGTTCATCGCCTGATTCGGCTAGAATTTTCAGTTTAACTTTACGTGCACCAGCCAACGCAATTTCAGTCAGCGATAAAAAACCAGCTCCGACAATGAGGATGAGGATAATAACAATATTCTGGAAGAGGCTCACGAATCCACCTGTGGATTATATTATTTTAAATATAACAATTTGAATCTTTATTAAATCATGATTAAACAATGAGGAATATCGAAATATTCCTCATCTGAGTATAAGCGTTTGTACCAATAAGTTCAGTGAATTTTTAATTAATAGGCTGAAAATTGAGAGTTATTCAGTAAAAACTCACGGTTTTCTTCTTCAATCATTTGGCGCGCTACATATAAAATCAATTGGCGTAACCAACGGTGTGCAGGGTGATGATGTAACAACGGACACCATGCCATCTTTAATTCAAATTCTGGAATATAAAATGGTGGGTCTTTAATCAGTAAACTTTGGCTTTTGGCTTGTAAGCGCGCAATACGTGTAGGTAAGGTTGCGACTAAATCTACATTAGACGCGAGTAGTGCAGGCATTTGATAATGACGGGTAAACACCGAAATTTTACGTTTTTGTCCAATACGCTCTAAAGCTTGATCAATCCAACCCAGTCCCGCTTGTTTCTCTGGATTCACACCAAAACCAACGCCCATACCTGTTTTAGAAACCCAAATATGTTGTGCATCTAAGTAGCTTTTTAAATTCAGGTTATTGGCAGCAGGGTGTTTGTGATTGAGCAGGCAAGAAAAACTATCACGCCAAACTAAAACCTGATGGAAACTTTGTGGAATTTCATTAAAACGGTTAATCGCCAAATCGACTTTACCTTGTTCCATGTCGCGATAAGACACATCACTCGGGGTTAAAAAGTCTAATACCACATTAGGTGCTTCAGAGCGTAAAGCTTTAACCAAGCGTGGGACTAATGTGGCTTCTGCGTAATCGGAGGTCATAATCCGAAATACACGATTTGAAGTATAAGGGCGGAACTCAGTACGCGGCTCCAAAATCATAGAAAGGTCAGATAAGGCATCGCGGATACGCGGTTGTAATTCTAAGGCACGTTCAGTTGGCGTCATGCCTTCAGAAGAACGAATCAGCAGGGGATCATTAAATAAATTGCGCAAACGACGTAAAATGTTACTCATCGCAGGTTGGGTAACGCCCAATTGTTCTGCAGCACGGGTTACATTTTTTTCACGAAGTAAGACGTCAAGATAAATTAATAGATTAAGATCAACCCGCTCCAGATTCATAAAATAAATACCGAAAATAAAATCACTAAATTATTGGAATTATGCCATAAGCCGTAAGGCTTGTGTATAAATTATGATGAAAAAATCGACGAGATAAACAGCAAAAAATCTGAATAAAAACAGCCAGCCCCATCATTATTTCCTAAAGAAATGTAGGTTGCCTAGTACTGCATCTATACTTTTTAATCTTAAATGCAAAAACACTTAAAAGCATTGGCAGAACTGATAGCAGCTTCTATTTTGTATGAAACTTATGCACTTACATTGCGCTGAAAAGCAGCAAAATTTTGCTAAAAAATGGCAGAAATCGCCAATGCAAGCATTTTTTATGAAATGCAAGACTTAAGTCTAATGCAGAAAATATCGGCACAGAGATGAATTTGTAAGCAAAGATATTTGATTGATTTTCTAAATAAGGTTTTTAAAATCAATATGTTGTGTTTTTATTGTTTTTGTGAATTAAGACTTTGATCTATACATTTTTTTAAAAAATACCGAGAATTACACGAGAATATTGGATTAATTCATTCAGTCACTCTACTCTGTATTCATCGTAACGAAGTGCTCTAAATCTGAGCAATCAAGCATAAGCGCGATTTAGCCTTCGATTGATAAATCCTAAATAATATTACAGGGTACAATATCATGACTACATACCAAACAGCGATTGATGCAATCCGCGAATTAAAAGCAAAATTCGGCAACACTTGGGCAGACATCAGTCCTGAAGATGCTGCGCGTATGCAAATGCAAAACCGTTTCAAAACTGGTTTAGATATTGCTAAATATACAGCTGCGATTATGCGTCGTGATATGGCTGCTTATGATGCTGATTCAAGCAAATACACTCAATCTTTAGGTTGCTGGCACGGTTTTGTTGCGCAACAAAAAATGATTGCGAACAAAAAATACTTCGGTACTACCGAACGCCGTTATATCTACCTTTCTGGTTGGATGGTTGCTGCACTTCGTTCAGAATTCGGTCCACTTCCTGACCAATCTATGCACGAAAAAACTTCTGTTCCTGCATTGATCGAAGAAATCTACACATTCTTACGTCAAGCTGACGCGAAAGAATTAAACGATTTGTTCCGCGCACTTAAAAAAGCACAAGACGCTGGTGATACTGCTAAAGCTGCTGAAATCACTGCTCAAATCGACAACTTTGAAACTCACGTTGTGCCAATCATTGCGGACATCGACGCTGGTTTCGGTAACGAAGAAGCAACTTACTTATTAGCTAAGAAAATGATCGAAGCGGGTGCATGTGCACTTCAAATCGAAAACCAAGTTTCTGACGCGAAACAATGTGGTCACCAAGCTGGTAAAGTAACTGTTCCACACGAAGACTTCATCGCTAAAATCCACGCGTTACGTTATGCGTTCTTAGAAATGGGTCTTGACGACGGTATCATCGTTGCACGTACTGACTCTGAAGGCGCTGACTTAACTCAAAAAATCCCAGTAGTTAAAGAGCCAGGCGACATCGCTTCTCAATACATCAGCTACTTAGACACTCAAGAAATTGACATCTCTGAAGCGAAAGAAGACGAAATCCTAATCAAGCGTGATGGTAAATTACACCGTCCTAAGCGTTTAGCTTCTGGTTTGTACCAGTTCCGTGAAGGCACTCAAATTGACCGCGTTGTACTTGACTGTGTAACTAGCTTACAAAACGGTGCTGACCTTCTTTGGATCGAAACTGCGACTCCAAACGTAGAAGAAATCGCTCACATGGTTAACCGTGTACGTGAAGTTGTGCCAAATGCGAAACTTGTTTACAACAACTCTCCATCATTCAACTGGACACTGAACTTCCGTCAACAAGCGTACGACCGTTGGGTTGCTGAAGGTAAAGACGTATCTGCATACGACCGCGCTAAATTAATGAGCGCTGAGTACGACGATTCTGAATTGGCTGCTGAAGCTGACGAAAAAGTACGTACATTCCAAGCAGACGCTTCTCGTGAAGCAGGCGTGTTCCACCACTTGATCACTCTGCCTACTTACCACACAGCTGCTCTTTCTACTCACGAGCTTGCTCAAGGTTACTTCGGTTCTGAAGGTATGTTGGCTTATGTTGCTGGCGTACAACGTAAAGAAATCCGCGGTGGTATCGCTTGTGTTAAACACCAAGCAATGGCTGGTTCTGACATCGGTGACGATCACAAAGAAATTTTCTCTGGTGACAACGCGCTTAAAGCAGCGGACGAAGCTAAAAACACAATGAACCAATTCAACGCGTAATCGCTTGATGGTTTAAAAGAAAACCCTGCTGATGCAGGGTTTTTTTTATGGCTATTTAAAATAGTCAAAGAACTTTGAAACATCCTTAAATTGATGTTCCTTCATTTATGAAATGCAGCAGCTGTAACCTATTTAATTTTGATCACATCTGCCTCTACAGAAGCAGGGTAATGGAAAGACACCTTAATCCATTGTTTTTGTTGTGCAGGAATTGGTTCTAAAAAATGCGGATCGACTACGGCTGCATATTCTTGATATTGCTGATCGACCAAAACCAAGTCATTGGCATGTAATTGTAATGCTTGATCAGATTGATTGTGAATTGCCAGAAAATAATCGTGTGCCATCACAGGGTCGTTTAATTCTTTGACCTCAACATTTTGTACGTGTTCAGCCTGAATATCGACATGCTTCAGGGCATTACTGACTTGCATATTTTCTACAGGATGTAAGAAAACCTGAGTTTCATTTTTCTGCTGATTTTGTGTCTTTTTCTGATTGTATAAACTGAATTTAAGACCGTGCGCTGTGAGTTGAATACGTGCATAGGCTTGCCCATTTTCTGTATTGAGCAACCATTCATTTGCCGTGTTTTGCGATGGGTGTTGGTTCTGTTTGTCTTGCTGATTGTTGCCCTGAGCAGCTTGAATCGTTCCCGCCACTTGGTTTTCGCGCTGCCGCTGTTTCGAGCGTTTAATGTCGATGAGTTGAAAGGTTTGATCATCATTCAGGCGTAAATGAATCACATGCTGTTCACAGTTGTCACAAGGCAATAAGGCTCTAAAGTTACCTGTAGCTTGTCCTGTCCATGAAGTTGCTGAATTTTGAACTTCAGTTTTGGGCGTAATTTGTGGCTCAGAAGGCAAAGCGGATTGATATTCCCTGCTTGGATCAGTTGATCCGCAAGCTACTAAAAATAAGCTAAGTGTACTGAGTGCAATCGGATAACGATTCAGCATAAATGTTCTGAACTTCAAACTTGTCTTGCTGCCACCTTAAACTTTCACCTTGTATCTGAAAAGCCAATTTGCCTTATTTTTAATGAAGATTTGTAGCAAATCATAACAAGCCAGATGTTTTAAAGTTTTAAGTTTCACTTCAAGGATTACATCGGATTAGACCGTAAAAAACTCAGCAAACTGTGCGTAAATTTATATATTTACCATTTTAAACTTGCTTGAATCTAGCAATGAATAAGCGCAAAAACAGTATGATTTTGCATGGAATGACAAAAATAAGATGAGTGCAGGAAATTTTTATACATTTATAAAGTATTTGTTTATTTATTCGTCGTTTTAGACTTTTGTATTTGTCGATGCTTGCTAAAATTCGCACACTTTATTTGGGGTATGCGGTTGTGTTTGAAAAGTTAGCTGAGCGAAGCTTAAATTTAATGGGTTGGGAAATCGACAATCATTGTCCGTTGGAGTTAGACCAATATGTGATGATTGCAGCACCGCATACCAGTAATTGGGATGCGTTATATGCACGTTTAGGGCTTAAAGCTTTGGGCGTTAATGTTCGCCTGACCATTAAAGACAGCTATATGAAATTGCCGTTTGGGCCATTTGTTCGTGCGATGGGAGGCATTGGTATAGACCGTCGTCCGAAAGCACCAGGCGAAGCACGACCTAGTATGGTTCAGCTCATGACGGACTTATTTAAAAACCATCCTAAATTGGTGATGTTGGTGACGCCTGAAGCCACACGTGCGCGTCAAGAACAATGGAAAACAGGTTTTTATCATGTTGCGTTAAATGCAGGTGTGCCAATTGCTTTGGCGTATATGGATTACGCAAAAAAGAAAACGGGTGTGGGAAAAATTGTGCATCCAACCGGTGATTTTGAAAAAGATATGGCTGAAATCATGGCATTTTATGCGCAGGTTCAAGCAAAATTTCCTGAAAGTTTTAGTGTCGATACACGTTACTATTCAGAATAAGCACACTATTTCAGTGTAATAATCTATCAAAACTAAAAGACAGGGGATTATCCCTGTCTTGCTTTAAAACGTGGATTGGATTTGCAAATCACAAATAATTTGCCACGACGTTTCACAATTTGACAATCGGCACGCGATTTTGCACTTTTTAAAGATGAACGAACTTTCATGAAGATAAACACTACAATATGTAATGTTATAATATTACATTAATAGATGGCTCTTGAAAAGTGTCGATAGTCATAAAATTACCGCGTATCTTTTAAGGAGAAAATTTAAACAACAATCTTTTGGTATAAGCCCGCACGTACAGTTCCCGCTTTGCTCTCTTTAACTTTTTGCCAAGTCTGCGGTAATTTTAACAGGTTTAAATCACGATCTGCTTCAACATAAATCAGACCTTGTGCCGCAATGAGTGGATCAGCCAACCCTGCCAATTCTTCCCATAAATCTAAACTATAAGGCGGGTCTAAAAATACCAAATCAAACTGATCTTTTAGTGTCGCCAAAGCATGTTGTGCGGTAGAAACTTTTAATTGTGCTTTGCTTTTATTGACGCGTAATAATTCTAAATTTTGCTGTAAAAACTGTGCTTGTGTACGGTTTGGCTCAATCATGACCACGTGTGCCGCACCGCGAGACAGGGCTTCAAAAGCTAAAGCGCCCGAACCTGAACAGAGGTCTAACACTTTGGCGTTTTGCACATCCCACATTAACCAGTTGAATAAGGTTTCGCGCACTCGGTCGGGCGTAGGGCGTAATCCCTCAATTGAAGCAAAAGCCAACTGACGACGTTTCCATTCTCCACCAATAATGCGTAGTTGATTTTTCATGGCTTAGTCGCTCTCAATTGGGTTAGTGGGTACAACTGCTGTTGGCGCAGTTGCAGGTGGATTGGTTGGAGCTGAACTCGGAGTAGTTTGCGAAGGATTTGGGTTGAGCGCAGGGTGATTGGTTGCTGTATTCGGATTATTCACGTTATTCGTATTTGGTGCAGTAGATGAAGGGACTTCACCACTTGGCAATTCACTTGGTTTTAAACCTGCAGTCATTAAGCCACCACTCACTTGTGCGGCAGATGGACGAATTGGCTTTTTATTTTTATTCAGTAACCAATAGTCTAAAATTGGACGCGCCAAAGCCGTTGCTGCAGAACCACCGCGACCATTTTCTAGAATGATGGCAATTGCGATTTCAGGGTTTTCGGCAGGAGCGAAGCCAACAAATAAACCGTGGTCAAGCTGACGGTCGGTCAATAAGGCTTCGTTATAGCGTTTACCTTGCGCAATACTTTTAACCTGTGCTGTACCTGTTTTACCTGCAACTGAATATTGCAAGCCGCCTTTAATCCCTTTACCTGTACCTGATTGAATCACATCAACCATGGCATCACGCATTTTAATCCAGTCTTCTTCTGTGCCGTTAAAGTCAATTTTTCCGTTGGTACCATTGTGAACTTTAAATGGTTTCGCGCCACGACTTTCACGTAACACGTGCGGTGTGACTTTAAATCCTTTGTTGGCGGTGATGGCGGTGGCCATTGCTAATTGCAATGGTGTCGAGGTAAATGCACCCTGACCAATACTGACGGAAATTGTTTCACCTTTCATCCATTTGGCTTTGCGCGTACGCATTTTCCAGTCCGGGTTTGGGTAGAGTCCTGTGCTTTCACTTGGTAAATCGACCCCAGTTTTTTCACTAAAGCCAAATTGACGCATCCAGTCGTTCATTTTTTCAATGCCCATGCGATACGACAATACATAGAAGTAGGTATCACACGACACGACTTGAGCTTTGTGCATATCGACAATGCCATGCCCAGTTTTTTTATGGTCACGGAAACGGTGGCTGTCGCCTGGTAAAGTGAAATAACCATAATCCTGAATGGCGGTTTTCCAGTCGACATAGCCATAATGAATACCGCCTAAACCAAACATCGGCTTAATGGTAGAACCCGGTGGATAAACACCTTGTACTGCACGGTTATAGAGTGGTTGATCTAAATTATCGCGTAAGGCAGAGTAGTCGGTATGGCTAATACCTGTGACAAATAAGTTAGGGTTAAAACTCGGACTGGAGACTAAAGCTAAAATTTCACCTGTACGTGGGTCAAGTGCCACAATTGCACCACGGCGTTCTGCCAGTTGTTCAGAGGCGACCACTTGCAAGCCATAATCCAATGACAAAAACAAATCATTGCCACGTACAGGGTCTTTACGTCCTAAATTGCGCAGCACATTACCATGTGCATCGGCTTCTACAGATTCGTTGCCGGGTACGCCATGTAGCAAGTGCTCATACGATTTCTCCACCCCAATTTTGCCAATCAAGTTGGTGCCTGCATAAGCATCTTTGTCAATTTCTTTCAGTTCTTTGTCGTTAATGCGCCCGACATAACCAATCACGTGCGCAAATAAGTCACCATGCGGATAGTAACGTGTCATCTGGGTTTCAATATTGACCCCAGGGAATTGAAATTTAACTTCACTAAAACGGGCAATATCCGATTCATTTAAATTCAGCTTGATCGATACACGTTCAGTTTTACGTGAAGTTTTAATCCGACTTTTAAAGCGATCGATATCTTCTTCTGTCAGTTGTAAAACAAGTGTCAGTCGCGCAATGGTATCGTCAATATCTTCAACATCTGCACGGCTTAAAGTGGCTGAGAACACAGGGTAGTTATCTGCCAATAACACACCATTGCGGTCATAAATATAACCACGTGCAGGTGCGAGTGGTTGTAGCCGAATTCGGTTTTTATCTGATGCAGTCGCAAATTCATCGTAGCCGCTAATTTGTAAAAAGGCATAACGAGCCACCAACAGCAGCAAGAAAAAAACCACAACACCCACCGAAAAAAAGATGCGATTGCGAAAAATACGCTTCTCTTGCTGAGCATTTTTTAACGGATAGTGTTGTTTCATACAAAAATTGGCTTAACAAAAATGAGGGAGAACGAATTTGGACTATTCTAACGCATCTATTGGCAATTTTGAGTAACCATGTTTGACTGAATTGCCCGATTTAACCTAGAAGATGGGCGCAATCTTAATTTTTGACTTTAGCGACATCAAAATTGTAATTTGCTGTATATAAGAATCCTGACAATTCTGCTAGAGTCAAAACACGAAAACAGGACTGTTTTTAAAATTAAAACAAATGGACACTGGTGACAATAATGACAAAAGTCTATTCTTTCGTGGCATTACTTGCCTTTTCAAGTTTTAGCTTTGCTGGGAACACTACTTTTTTACCTGAAGCAAAAATTAGCGCAGATAGCGCAAAAACCTGGAATGTAGGGGCGGGTATTACCCAAAAATTACTGCATTTGAATGGTGAATGGGTCAATCCTTATGGCATTGCCTATCTAAAAGCGGGGGCTTTTTTAAATGGTGACCATGAAGTCGGTGGGCAAACAGGTTTTCGTTACCCATACCACCTCACAGGTAAAGACAAAAATGGTTATTATATTGGCGCTTACGCAGGACACCTAGAATCTAAATGGGTGGATGGTGAAGAAAAAGCGCGTTTAGGTGCAGGCATTGATCTGGCTTATGTATTACTGAGCCCTGAACGCATCAGTAGCTTTAGTGTTGGCATTGGCGCAGGTGAAAAATTGGAAGATCGACAAGGGCGAGTGATTGCGGAAACTGAGCCTAGACTACAATTTTCCTATACGCTCAGTATGGGTTTGTAGTCAGAATAGTGACTTTTAACTACTTTAGAATCTTGTAATTAGAACTAAATATGGAAAAAATGCATGCTTGAGTACGTCAATCAGTTGTGGCAAACCTTTTTGAATCGTCCAGATTTTTGGGCCGTGCTCAGTATTATTCCTGTGACTGCTTTTGTGACTTGGGCGCACGTGTGGATGGCACTAAAAATGGTGTTCTATCCAATTAGCTTTTGGGGCTTTCACCTTGGGCCTATTCCTGTGGGATGGCAGGGGATTGTACCGCGTAAAGCAGGGCGTATTTCAGGCATCATTACCGATAACACATTGTCAAAATTAGGTTCATTGCGTGAGTTTCTCAATGCTATGGACCCTGAAGATATGGCGCGTATTATTGGTGAGCAAGTGGGTTTTGAACTTGAGCACTTAATTGATGAGGTCATGTTAGACCGCAATGCTGTGCTTTGGGAAAACCTACCGTATTCGATTAAACGCCGTATTTACGCACAGGCGCATAAACAATTGCCAGGTGTGCTGCGTGAATTGGTGACTGAACTGACCTTGAATGTTGAATCCTTGGTGGATATGCGTGAAATGGTGGTCAGCCAAATGGAAGGTGATCGCCGCTTAATGGTGCGTATGTTCCTAAAAGTCGGTCAAAAAGAAATTAACTTTATTTGGCATATCAGTGCATTGATTGGGATGTTCTTTGGTATTTTCCAAATGATTGTTTGGTTTCTTGTACCATGGCACTGGACGGTTCCATTTTGGGCGGCAATTTGGGGCTTCTTGACCAACTGGATTGCGATTTGGATGGTATTTAACCCAGTCGAACCACATTACGTGAAATATCCGCAGTTCTTTAAATTGACTGAAAATCGTCAATTTCCATGGATTAAGCCAGTGATTCCACGCATTGGGACTTATAATATTCAGGGTGCGTTCATGAAACGCCAAGAAGAAGTCTCGGATGTGTTTGCAACGGTAGTCACAGAAGATCTGATTACGTTAAAATCGATTATGACTGAAATGATGTATGGCAGTAAAAAAGACAAAACCCGCCGTATTGTCAAACGCCACATCAACGAAATTATGGAAACACCATTGGTTCGTACCTTTTTACAGTTGTCTTTGGGGCCAAAAGAGTATGCCAAACTCAAGACTGACTTGATTGATCGTTCGATTGAAATTACGATGGTGCCTGTATGCGACCCTGCCTTTAATGCGAGCCGTGCACAGAAAATTTATCAAATGTTCAGAGATCGTATTCGTGAACTGACGCCAAAAGAATTCCAGAATCTCTTGCGTCCTGCCTTTCAGGAAGATGAGTGGATTTTAATTGTCTTGGGTGGTGTAACTGGTTTTATTGCTGGTTTAATACATTTGTTTGTCGCTTTCTTATAAGAGGATGCTGGCTGCGTAAAGGGCGATGGCTCTGATATGCAACGAGTGTCAAATACATTGTTAAAATGAGGATGTTTTTTTATGCGCATTATCTTACTCGGACCACCTGGAGCAGGTAAAGGTACACAAGCTCAGTTGATCTGTAAGCGCTACAATATCCCACAAATTTCAACCGGTGATATGCTCCGTGCTGCAATTCGTGAAGGTACTGAATTAGGTCTACAAGCCAAAAGCGTCATGGACGGTGGCGGTTTGGTATCTGATGAACTGATCATTGGCTTAGTGAAAGAGCGTATTGCGCAGCCAGATTGCGTGAATGGTTGTATTTTTGATGGTTTCCCTCGCACTATTCCACAAGCTGAAGCCTTGGAAAGCGAAGGCATCAATATCGACCACGTGATTGAAATTGATGTTGCAGACGAAGAAATCGTACAACGTTTGTCTGGTCGTCGTCAGCACCCTGCATCTGGTCGTATTTATCACCTTGTTTACAATCCACCAAAAGTGGAAGGTAAAGATGACGAAACTGGCGAAGATTTGGTTCAACGTCCAGATGACCAAGAAGAAACTATTCGTAAACGTTTAAAAGCGTATCACTCAGAAACTGAGCAATTGGTTGGCTTCTATCAAGGTCGTGCTGCTTCTGGTGAAAATGCACCAAGCTATAACAAATTGAATGGTCTTCGTCCAATTGAAGAAGTTCAAGCAGATTTGTTTGCTATTTTAGACCAAGCAAAATAAGTCTAGGTTTTAGACCAAGCCTGTTTAAAAGAAAATAAAATCGCTTAAACAGGCAGCTTGTTTTGACTTTAAAAGAGTCCTGATTCATATTAGGGCTCTTTTTATTTGTGTCAGTTTGGGAGAGTGCTTTGCAACATGCTGCTGTGATCATCATGTTATTGGCAAGTATTGCCGTTTTAGGCTTTCTTGTTTTTGTGAGCTATAAGTTATTGCGCAACACACAAGCTCAGAATTCGGCTGAAAAAAAATCAGGCAAGCACTATCAATTGCATCCGAAACTTAAACAACAGCAAGAACAACAACGTCAGTCTGAAGATTCTCAGGATAAATAAATCATCTCTGCACAATCTTGTGCATAGATTGCACAGTTATCCACACGATTTTGGATAATCCACATTGCTTTGATGATCTAGCTTGTCATCAATAAGCTTAGATCACTTTGCAAAACTCTACCGAAGCACTTACTTAGATATGGGCGCGTGATGAATTTCATGCAGCGTAGTATGACGATGTGCACCAAATTCAAAGCGATCAGGCCAGTTACACACATCTGACACCACACATTCAGCGCATTTAGGCTTACGCGCAATACAACAATAACGGCCATGTAAAATTAGCCAGTGATGCGAGTCAATTAAAAATTCTTTAGGAATGACTTTAATCAAACGGTGTTCGACTTCTAAAACATTTTTACCTACAGCTAAACCTGTACGGTTACCTAAGCGGAAAATATGCGTATCGACCGCCATAGTAGGCTGTCCAAATGCGGTATTTAACACTACATTGGCCGTTTTGCGTCCCACGCCGGGCAAGGCTTCTAAATCGGCACGATTATCAGGCACGATGCTGCCGTGTTTTTCGATGAGAATTTTGCAGGTTTTAATGACATTTTCTGCTTTGGAATTATACAGCCCGATGGTTTTAATATATTCTTTTAAACCTTCCACACCTAAGGCATAAATCGCTTCGGGAGTATTGGCAACAGGAAACAGTTTGTCGGTGGCTTTATTGACGCTGACATCGGTCGCTTGTGCAGATAAGGTCACCGCTATCAGCAATTCAAATGGATTGGAAAAATTCAGTTCAGTGGTCGGATTTGGACGTTGGTCACGTAAGCGCTCAAAAAAAGTCTGAATTTGCTTTTTGGTCATATTTTTAGACGGCTTTTCTTTGAGCGTGGTGCTTTTGGCAGCCGTTGTTTTGACCGCTTTATTGGTCAGACGTGTATTTCTTTCGGGCATGTTTATGCTCCTAATTCACGTAACTGTTGTTGTAAATTGGTTAGTAATAGCCGTTTTTTCTCATCGTCACGCACACTGAGTTGTTTTTCGAGTTTTTTAATTTGTGTGCGTAATTTTGCCAGTTCGATGGTGGTTTGTGCATCGGCAGTGGAAATCTGTTCATTTTTTTGCACAGGCAATTCAATCACAGGCACAGCAGCATCGGCTTGTGCAGAAAATTGAGCAAACAGTTCGGTATCAATTTCTGCACGTACCACAGGGCCTTTACGGTGCAGACGACGTTGTTCTTCACGTTGTATGTGGGCGTAGTAGCGTTGGCGTAAATCATTCTGTTCTGCCACTCGTGCGCTATCAGAAAGCAGGGGTTGTGTATCTTCTACCAAGTCAATGCAATCGACAGGGCAAGGCGGAATACACAATTCACAGCCCGTACATAAATCAGTCAAAATGCTGTGCATGAGTTTGCCTGAGCCTAAAATGGCATCGACAGGGCAGGCATTAATACATTTGGTACAACCAATGCACTCATCTTCACGAATTAGGGCTTTCATACGCTGTGGGCGTCCATCTGCCTGCACAGGCCAAACACTGGCTTCTGCGGTCAATACAGGGCGTTGCAGTAAGTTTGCTAGTGCATCTGCAACAGGTTGTCCACCGGGTACGCATTTATTGGCCGCTTCGCCTTCTGCAATCGCTTTGGCGTAGGGTAAACAGCCATCACGGTGACCACATAAGCCACATTGAGTTTGAGGGAGCAGCGCATCAATATTTTGAATCAGAGCAATTTGCGAATTCATGGACAAACCAATGCCACTTTAACAGCAGCAGAAAAACGGAAGATAAGGCTAGGGGGAAATTCTAGGTCGATGATTTTAGCACGATTTTTGCTTTTAGGCTTGTGCGCAAATTAAGAACAACAATTGCTAGCTTTTTGGGCAAAAATGCTCAAAACTATGAATTAATTTGTTACATTAACTTATGGGCTTAACACGCTAAAAAATAAGTTAAATTTATGAAAATACAAATGTTTTAAAGTTTTTTGAAAAAAACTATTGTAGATTGTTAACAAAAGATATTTAATATTTTGCGCCAAAATATATCATTGATTGAAATTTTGACCAATTTTGATCCATTTTCTGCTGAGGATTAAGCGTTGAAATACAACAGCCTTAACGAATTCCTAGATTACGTTAAAACACGTGATGCACATCAACCAGAGTTTCTACAAGCTGTAGAAGAAGTAATGACCAGCCTTTGGCCGTTCATTGAAAAGAACCCTCAATATGCAGCACATGGTTTGCTTGAGCGTTTGGTTGAGCCTGAGCGTGCAATTCAGTTCCGCGTTTCTTGGGTAGATGACCAAGGTCAAACCCACGTAAACCGTGCATTCCGTGTACAGTACAACTCAGCAATTGGTCCATTTAAAGGTGGTATGCGTTTCCACCCATCAGTGAACCTTTCAATTTTAAAATTCTTAGGTTTTGAACAAACCTTTAAAAATGCTTTGACTACATTGCCAATGGGCGGTGGTAAAGGTGGTTCAGACTTTGACCCTAAAGGTAAGTCTGAAGGCGAAATTATGCGTTTCTGCCAAGCCTTAATGATCGAGTTATATCGTCATTTAGGTTCTAACACGGATATTCCTGCGGGTGATATTGGTGTAGGCGGTCGTGAAGTGGGTTACATGGCGGGTATGATGAAGAAGCTCAGCAATGACACTTCATGTGTATTCACAGGTAAAGGCTTGTCTTTCGGTGGTTCTTTGGCGCGTCCAGAAGCTACAGGTTACGGTACTGTGTATTTCGCTGAGGAAATGCTCAAGACTCGTGGCGATTGCTTTAAAGATAAAGTCGTTGCGATTTCTGGTTCAGGCAACGTTGCACAATTTGCTGCAGACAAAGCAATGTACTTGGGTGCGAAAGTAGTTTCACTTTCTGACTCGAATGGTACTGTGTACGTGAAAGAAGGTTTCACGCCAGAATTACTTGCTGAAGTGATGGAGCTTAAAAACGTAAAACGTGGTCGTATTTCTGAATTTGCGTCTAAGCACGGTTTTGAATACCTTGAAGGTCAACGTCCTTGGGGTATTAAATGTGATATCGCGCTTCCATGTGCGACTCAAAACGAACTTGATGCGAATGATGCAGCAGCGCTTCTTGCAAACGGCGTAATCTGTGTTGCTGAAGGTGCGAACATGCCTTCTACACTTGAAGCGGTTGAGAAATTCGTTGAAGCGAAAATTCTTTATGCGCCAGGTAAAGCATCTAACGCCGGTGGTGTAGCAACTTCTGGTCTGGAAATGTCTCAAAACGCATTGCGTTTAGGCTGGACTTTCGAAGAAGTTGATGAGCGCTTACACGCAATCATGAAAGAAATTCACCGCAACTGCGTAAAATTCGGTACGAAAGAAGACGGTACCGTGAACTATGTAGACGGCGCAAACATCGCTGGCTTCGTAAAAGTTGCTGATGCAATGCTTTCTCAAGGCGTATTCTAAGTCTGACTGAGTTTAAGCTTGAAAAAAAACCGAGGTGAATGCCTCGGTTTTTTTATATTGCGATTTTATCGTTATAGAGTGCCTTTGACTGCTTCACGCTCTACGGTCATGTCGAATACATAGGCATATTTAGACTGGTCAGCTGCCGGATTTTTAATTTCATAACGTTTTACCCGAATAATCTGACGCTCATTCGATGAATGCTGAAAACCTTCGATCTGATCGTAAAATAAAGTCCAGTCTTTATCGACCTGAGTCTTTAAGCCTTTTTCATCATATTTGATTTCTTTCACCAGTAAGCAGGTTTGCTGAGCTACACCCGTACAGGCTTTAGTCTGTGACGAAACTTCCAGGAAAATGGTTTCTGCCTGACCTTGGTATTTGGTTTCCGGTGTCATTTTTCCGGTAAAGACATATTTTTGACCATCAGCTGCAGTAATACTCAGTTTTGGCTGATTGGCATCATTTAGATCCAGACTAAACGGAATATTACGCTTTTGCAGAAGCTGGCTGATAAAACGTTCCTGTTCCATTAATGGTGCATCACATGCCATCATGGTGCCCATCATGTCACCCGTACTCAGGGTATTATCTTTAACAGTCCAGCTCGTGCCAAGGCCATTACAGCCAGAAGCTACACTTAGTCTGCCTCGTTGATCAAAGCTCAGAACAATCGGGCGTTGCAGCCCACGATCAAGTTCCCAGGTATAAGCGGGCAAAATTTGTGTAGGCGTTTTTAATGTGGTGGATAGAGTAGAAATAGCTGGATCTCCTGAAGTGGCAGGAAGATGTGAAGATTGACATGCAGTTAAAGCCAAAGGGAGCAGGGCAAGCGCAAAAATACTGAATTTCATTGGTTTATATTCTATGTGCTAAAGTTTCAACGTGATTATAATCAAGAGATTAACAAAAAATATGGATACAAATCGTAGCTTTTGCTAACAAAATGTATCCAAATTAAAAAGTCAGATTTTAAATAAGCGGAGCTATCGGTTAGTCAAAACGATAAATATCCATACCGAGTGAACCCATGCTAAAGCTGCTATGTACAATGTTAAATCGATCTCCCGTACCCATTGCAAAAAACAGCGGTGCAAAGTGTTCTAGGGTTGGGTGATTACGTGCTACATGTGGCAATTGTTGCCAATCTAGTACTGCATCATAATTGCGATGACTTAAATGCTGCACCACACGATTACGGAAACTAGATGCCCATTCAGGCACAGCCGCATTGGGTGTATTCCATGATAATTCACGTAAGTTATGGGTGATACTGCCTGAGCCAATCAGTAAAATTTGCTGTTCACGTAATGGCGCTAAACTTTGCCCAATGTGATAAATCTGTTCGGCGCTCATATTCATGGGCAAAGAAATGGTAATCACTGGAATATTGGCATCGGGATACATGTGTAGTAATGGCATCCATACGCCATGATCATGCGGGCGTGTGCTGTTGGCATGGGCAGCAAAGCCCGCATCAGCCAAACGCTGCAAAATATCTTCTGCCAGTTCAGGTAAGCCAGGTGCAGGGTAGCGCAGGGCGTACAAGGCTTCAGGAAAACCACGGAAGTCATGCCATGTTTCAGGGCGAATACCTGTGTTGACCTCCAGTGCATTACTTTCCCAATGCGCCGACATCACCACAATGGCTTGCGGTGTTGGCAAATTTTCACTTAAACGGCTGAGTGCAGGCCCGACCTGTTCAGGATTGAGTGCCAACATGGGCGAACCATGTGAGATAAATAAACCGGGTAATGTCTGTAAGTTCATGCCTAGATCCCTAAAGCCTGCTGTTCTACAGCATCGCAAAAAAGTGTGTATAGCGAAATGTACTTTTGTTCAACGCTATGTTGCAGCTTTGCAACGTCGTTTGAGTTGAAGATATTTTGATAACTCAACGTACAAATTGAATAAGTTGATTTAACCTGCACGATGATAAGGATGGTTGTGGTTGATGCTCATAGCACGGTATAGCTGCTCAATCAGCATCACGCGAACTAAAGGGTGTGGCAAAGTTAGTTTGGATAATGACCAATGCCATGCTGCTGCTTTACGTACTGCTTCAGAGTGACCATCTGGTCCACCAATCGCAAGCACGACATCATTGCCTTCTAGCATCCAGCCTTTCATGGTTTCTGCAAGTTTTTCGGTGCTGAACTCTTTGCCGCCCACTTCCAAGGCAATTAACAGCTCATTGTTTTTCATGGCATTTAAAATGCTATCACCTTCAATTTGGCGATATTTTAGAATATCGGCCTCAGAATCATTTTTGCCACGTTTCGCCATTGGCAGTTCGACAATTTGAGTCTGCACAAAAGGCTGAATCCGTTTGAAATAATCTTCAAAACCAGTCAGCACCCAAGCAGGCATTTTTTGTCCAATGGTCAGAATGCGAATTTTCATAGGCGAGTTCATGTAGCGATCAATCAGAATCTCGCATTATAACCATGATTCAACACAAGCGCTGTGTAACGACACAATTTGCAATTGAATTTGCCAACAGGCTGTTGCTTTAATACTCAGCAATCTTATTGGTCTTTTTTGTCTTGGAATTATCAGCATGCGCGCGTTTCAAAGTCAGCAGTTATATTCATGGATATTGGGCGCGGGTATGGGATTGATGACCACTGCTACATTTGCTGTGCCTGAGGCTCAATGGGCAGAACCAAACAATTTGCAAGTCTATATGCAGCAAGTGATTGGGCAGCAGGGTTTGGGTAATTCAGAACAGTATCGTCATTATAAAAATGTGATTGAACTGAATCGGGTTTCGGCATGGATTCGGGAACAAATGCGAGTATTTGGAATTCCGTGTCAATTTCAAAATTATGTGGTCAATCAGCAAAGCTACCGCAATGTGGTGTGCAAATTGAATATCGGTGCTGCGCAAAAAACGATTTTTGGTGCGCATTACGATGTTTATGGGCAGCAGCAGGGGGCAAATGACAACGCTTCTGGCGTTGCAGGTGTAATCGAAACAGCACGAATTTTGGCGCAGGAAAAGAATAAACTTAGTCAAAATGTTGAATTTGTTTTTTATACCTTGGCAGAGCCACCATTTTTTAAAACCGAGTCGATGGGCAGTTTTATACATGCCAAATCTGTGCAGGCTGAAAAGGAAAAAATCCGTGCGGTGTATGTGCTGGATATGATTGGTTATTACGATAAAAATTTGGTGCAAAATTACCCAATCGGTTTAAAGTGGATTTACCCAAGTCATGGCAATTTTATTGCGGCATTGAGCAATATGCAGTCACGTGAAATGAGTGCAACCTATTGCAATGCGATGCAGCGTTTGAATCAATTGCAATGTGAGCGTGTGGTCGCACCGACTTTCGTCAAGGGCATGGATTTTTCAGATCATTTAAATTATTGGAAATATGATATTCCTGCCATTTTAATTACCGATACAGGCAGTTATCGCAGCACACTTCGCCATACCACAGGTGATACTTTAAAAACAGTAAATTTTGAAAAAATGGCACATGTCGTGAATGGCTTGGTTGCACAGATTTTATCACCTTGATGATTGATCGCAGCGCATAAAAAACGCAGCCCTGAATTGAAATAGGACTGCGGTTAAAAGGTCATCCACCTGGAGATATGGATGACCAGACCATGAAGCACGCTTCAATCAAAAGCGTCTGATCAATTTATCGGTCTAAATAGACCAAACAAGAAACATACAGCGCGATGTATCTTAAATTTATATATGTGGATGGTTTGCCTATTTTTCAAGGAAATTGAATTAAAAACAGACTATCCATTTTAAAAATAATTAAAAAATTATTCAATTATTTTAAATCCAGAATCTAAATACGACAAAAGAGCACCGAAGTGCTCTTTTGAGATGTTCTATGCTTAAAGCAGAGTAACTTGCTTAATGACGTGCGGCTTTGCCTGCTGCTACTGGCTTCACAATCGGTGCCTTGGTTAAAGGCTTAGGCATACTGGTCAGTGCCAAAGGCAAGATTTCATCAATGCTTTTCACAGCCTTGATTTCCAAACCTTCTTTGACATTGTCTGGAATTTCAGACAAGTCACGCACGTTTTCCTGTGGGATAAATACCAGTTTGATACCACCACGATGTGCCGCAAGAAGTTTCTCTTTCAAGCCACCAATGCGCATTGCACGACCACGTAAGCTGGTTTCGCCTGTCATGGCAATATCAGGACGAATTGGAATATCTGTAAATGCAGATACCAATGCCGTAGTCAATGCCAAACCTGCAGATGGACCATCTTTAGGTGTTGCACCTTCTGGCAAGTGTACGTGTACATCGGTTTCGGCAAATACATTGGCTTCAATGCCTAAACTGTCGGCACGGGTACGCACAACGGTCATCGCGGCTTTGATTGACTCTTGCATCACATCACCCAATGAACCTGTGGTGATGAAATTACCTTTGCCTTTCATGGTTGCCACTTCAATGGTGAGTAATTCACCACCCACTGAAGTCCAAGCCAAGCCATTTACACGACCCACTTCGGCTTCTTCTTCTGCCATACCATAGTCAAATTTGTGTGGACCAAGGTAGTCAGGCAAGTTTTGTGAAGTCACATCTACCTGTAGGTTTTTGGCTTTTTTGCTGACTGCTTCTTTCACCACCTTACGGGCAATTTTTGACACTTCACGTTCCAGACTACGCACACCTGCTTCACGTGTATAGCGCTGCACAATGTCACGAATCGCTTCTTCATGAACCGTCAATTCTTTAGCACGCAAGCCATTATTTTTGATGGCTTTAGGGACAAGATAGCGTTCTGCAATATTCACTTTTTCATCTTCGGTATAACCCGGTAGACGAATTACTTCCATACGATCTAACAGAGCTTCTGGAATATTCATGCTGTTGGCAGTACAAATGAACATCACTTCAGACAAGTCTAAGTCTAGATCTAAATAGTGATCATTAAACTTGTTGTTTTGTGATGGATCAAGTACTTCTAACAAAGCAGATGCAGGGTCGCCACGGTAATCCTGTGCCATTTTGTCAATTTCATCGAGCAAGAACAGTGGGTTCTTCACACCAACTTTAGTCAATGACTGCACAATTTTACCCGGCATCGCACCAATATAGGTACGGCGGTGACCGCGAATTTCCGCTTCATCACGTACGCCGCCTAGCGCCATGCGCACGAACTCACGTCCAGTGGCTTTTGCAACCGATTCACCCAGTGAGGTTTTACCTACACCCGGAGGACCGACTAAGCACAGAATTGGACCTTTGAGTTTTTTCACGCGCGACTGCACAGCAAGGTATTCCACAATACGGTCTTTGACTTCATCTAAACCGTAATGGTCGGCATCTAAAATTTCTTGTGCTTTCGCCAAGTTAATGCTGACTTTGCTGGCTTTGTTCCATGGCGTATCTAAAATTACTTCCAGATAGTTACGTACCACAGCCGCTTCGCTAGATGCAGGTTGCATGGCTTTTAGCTTACGGAACTCAGCTTCTGCTTTTTTGCGGACATGTTCTGGCAAGTCTGCTTCGGCCAGACGTTTTTCAATTTCAGCGACATCATCTTCCGCACCGCCGTTCATATCGGACAGTTCGCGTTGAATGACTTTCATCTTCTCATTCAAGAAGTATTCACGCTGATTTTTTTCCATCTGGCGTTTAACAGAGTCATGCAAGGTTTGCTCAATCTGCTGTTCTTCAGACTGTTGCAATAAATAAGTCATTAACTCGGTCAAGTGAGCTTCAAACTCATCGTGCTCAAGGAATTTTTGTTTGACATCAATATTCAATGGCACACGGGTTGCAACAAAGAACAACAACTGCAATAAATCTTCAATTTTATTGGCAGCAGCAATCAGTTCACGTGCATTGCGTAATTTTGCTTCTGCATATTGCGCAAATAAGGCACGTAATTCTTGCAAACGTGTTGCTTGGGTATTTTCATCCATCGCAACAGTCATTGGGCTCAAGCTGTGTTCTGCAGTCAAATACGCGTCTTCATCAATAATTTTTTCGAGTTTGGCGCGGTATAAGCCTTCAATCAGAACTTTGATACAGTTTTCATCATTTTCGTGATTCACAACTTGCACAATCTTCGCGACAGTACCGTATTGATATAAATTGTCGTGATCAATTTCTTCTGTAAGCGAATCTTTTTGCGCAACTACAAATACTAGATTGTCACTGTTACGAGCCACATCAACTGCATTGATCGATTTTTCACGACCTACAAATAGCGCGATTTGCATGTGTGGATAAACCACCACATCACGTAGCGCTAAAAGCGGTAATACACTTGGAACCTGAGGCTCTAAGGTTTCTTGATTCATAATAATTTCAGACATGGGCACTCCTAATGAGTGACAACGGTGTTGCCATGTTTTTAATAGTGATGGGTATTTTTTAAAATACAAGGGTAGGTCAACACAAATTGTTTAAAAAGTAGCTAAATATGTGATTTTAAATTGATCTATTCAGTCAAAATGATCAATTTAGCGTTTCAAGGTGCGTTTAAACTGTAAAAAATGTTGTGGAGTTAGTAAGGCATCTACAGGTTGATCCCAATTTTCACGTGGCAAGCGTGTATGAATTAGCTGAAAATCATGTGCAATCCCTAAGCGATAAGGATGCTGCGGGGCAGAGGCTAAAGTGCGGTCATAATAACCACCGCCCATTCCAATGCGGGTGCCATGCGTATCGCAAGCCAATAAGGGCATCAAGACTAAATCTAAATGGGAGATGTGTTTTCCGCGACTTGTTCTTGGTTCTTGCATCCCCAAACGATGATGGGCAAAGCGACGCTGACGATATTGTTGTGGGGTGATTTGTACCCACACCAAGTGTTGATTCATATTGCAAATCATGGGCAAATACACTTGTTTGCTATGCGCGAAGCAATATTCAATGATGCGGTGTGTATGAATTTCACCAAAAGCATGTAAATACATACCCACTTTTTTTGCGTACTGAAATTTTGGCAGTCGTATTAGCCGCTGCAAAACAGCTTGCTGTGCGTGTTGCTGTTGGGTGCGCGTGACCGCTCTGCGCTGTTGTCGAAGCTGTTTACGCAAGGTTTTAAGTTCCAACAACTGCATCTCGGCACATCCTTATATTCTTGAGTTTAAATGCTTGAATGGGTATGGGATTACTGTCATTTCATCGACAAAAACAAGCTTTTATCATACTTGGCATTTTAACAGGATGTGATGCTGTATTTCTGTTTATCTGAAAATTGACCTGCTATCGGATAGTCTAGCTCGAACCCTAGACGCAAAATTACAAAAACTCTTATGCTATTGCCCAATCAATGCCACGCCAACAATCTTCAAGATCGCTTCAAGATGGATTAGGCAGGCTTCAGTTAAAAACAACAAATATGTAAAAACACAAGCCAAAACAAAAACAACACTTTCATTTTGCTGTTCAGGGAGAACAAGAACATGAATTATTCCAACAAGGTGTTTAAACATCTACTTCAAGGCGTGCTGGCTTTAGGAAGTTGTGTCAGCGCACAAAGTTATGCAGATTCGACCTATTTACCGCAGCCACCGAATACCCAACAAGTCTTTTTTGTCGGCAATAACTGGGATGGCACAGTGACGGTGATTCACCCTTCACAAGACTTTAGCAAAGTGGGTGTGGTCAATATGATTCCTGACCGCAAAGAGCGTTTATTAGAAATTCATTTAAATCCAGTGAAATTGATTGCCTACACTTACATTCAACAAACTGCAGGTGAGGGCAATGACCAGTTGGTGGATGATATGTATTCCACGCCAGATGGACAGTCGATTGTGGCTTCACGTCCAAGTTTTGCCGATGTGGTATCCATCAACATTAAAACGGGCAAAATTAATTGGCGTACGCCAGTCGAAGGTTTCCGCGCAGACCACATGGCGGTTTCACCAGATGGACAACGTGTTGCTGTGTCGGCATCGTCAGGTAATGTGGTGCATGTTTTAGATATTCATACAGGTAAAGAATTGGGGCGTTTTGCAACAGGGGATAAGCCGCACGAAAATATTTACTTTGCAGGTGGAACGAAAATCTTAAACTCTGCGATTGGTAACGTAGAAACTTCGATGGATGCACAGTGGCAAGATTTTACCAAAGGTAAGCGCTTTATTACCATTGCCGATGCCAACAATTATAAAGTTCTGAAAAAAATTGATTTCCGACCTGCGTTAGATGCCTTTGGACGTAAGGATTTATCCAACTCAGTGCGTCCTATGGTGCTAAGTAAAGATGAAAGCAAACTTTATGCGCAGGTTTCATTTTTTAATGGTTTGGTGGAATACGACTTAAAAACCGATAAAGTCACGCGTATTGGACAATTACCAGGCAGCAGTACAATTCCAAAAGACCGCAGCAAATGGGTAAATGATTCACGTCATCATGGTTTATCCATCAGCGCAGATGGCGAAAAACTCTGTGTGGCAGGCACGATGGATGATTACGCGACCATTGTAGACCGTCAGAGTTTAAAAGCAGGCAAACTGATTCCTGCAGGTAAACCATATTGGGCAACCCGTAGCCCAGATGGAAAAAGCTGTGTGATTTCAGAAAGTGAAACCGATGTGGTAACGGTGATTGACTTTGCTACGGGAGAAAAAGTCCGCAGTGTGCCAGTGGGGAATCACCCACAGCGAGTGCGTTTGGGTTATGCACCAAGCGATTGGTCGACGCCGTAATTTTTAAGCCGATCATAACAGGCAAAGCATGCTAAGGCGCTCAAGACGATATTTGAATTGAGCGCATTTTAGGATGGTTTGCTTATGGAGCATGCACATGAATGGGACTCGATGGCTCGGTATTGGCTTTTTTGTTTTGGCGGTCGCGGTGTTGTTTACTGTGGTGTATGTATTTCAACCACCGAATAAGACTGTTTCGGAAACAGTGTGGGTGAAACCGAACACGGCTTCCACAGAGATAGAAACAACGCAAAGTCTATATTCAGATGAATCTGAAAATGTACTGGAAACAAACGCTATGCTAGAGCGTGCTGCGGTATCTGCAGTTGAAATGCAGCAATTAATCCAGCAACGTGATCAGTTGTATTTAGGCTTTAAGCAAATTAGTACAGGTTTAAGCCAAGGGCAAAAGCCTGATTTAAACCGTGTACAAAGTATGTTGCTACAGCAGGAACAATTGGTACAAGCAGGCGTATTAAGAGCAGAAGATGCAATGAACTATAGCCAGTTTTTAAAGCAAATTTTACCTGAAATTGCAGGGCAAATTGATTTGCATATTTCGCGTTTAAAGCGCCTGAACGTGGTGACAGGTTAAGCCACAGTAAGGTGTGAGTTGCTGTTATAAATACACGATGACGCCATTGTTGCAGTCAATAATGGCGTTATTTTTTTGTCTAAAAAATTCTTTTAATCCACATGTTTTTAAGCCGAATAGCGGCCACTTGAGCTGAATTTATCCATGATTCCTTTGATCAAGCGTTCAATTCATCTTAGAAGAAAGCACACGTATTTTACTGTATTAGACGAAAGTTGTATAAGGCTGTGCCGAATAAATTTGGTTTTTCCTTCCTTTTAAAAACTGCAGAAAAAACAAAGTTTAAATATTTCTTTGGCATATTTTTTATGCTGTATATAAAGACATACCTTCAGTAAAATTGGTATGACCATTCAAGATAAACAATCAGACCAATCTTGACTTTTTCTTGTCTAAAACTATCATTTGTACCTTATATTGAGGAAATTCTGATTTTAACCTCAATATTGGTCAGACCAAAATTAGAATTTTACCTCTATGCTTAGACCTATGTTTACGTTTGAGTGAGCATTTCAAGGAGATGACAATGCTTCAACATTGGCAACAGATCTACGATCCAATGGCAAATATTTGGATTTCGAGTCTTATTGCATTAATCCCGATTATCTTTTTCTTTCTGGCATTGGCTGTATTTCGCTTAAAAGGAAGTGTTGCGGGAACAATTACGGTGATTTTGGCGTTATTGGTGTCGTTATTTGCCTATGGCATGCCTGCACCAATGGCTTTTGCTTCATTGATCTATGGCTTTTTCTACGGTTTATGGCCAATCGCATGGATTATTATTGGCGCATTATTTTTATATAAAATCTCTGTAAAAACAGGGCAGTTTAACATTATTCGCTCATCTATTCTGTCAATTACAGAAGATCAGCGTCTCCAGATGCTACTAGTGGGCTTCGCGTTTGGCACATTTTTAGAAGGTGCAGCGGGCTTTGGGGCGCCAGTGGCAATTACTGCTGCTTTGTTGGTGGGTTTGGGTTTTAAACCTTTATACGCTGCGGGTTTATGTTTGATTGTGAACACCGCACCTGTTGCGTTTGGCGCAATGGGGATTCCAATTATTGTGGCGGGTCAGGTTTCGGGTGTAGAAACCATGGAAATTAGCCAGATGGTTGGGCGTCAGTTGCCATTTATGGTGCCTATTGTGCTGTTCTGGATTATGGCAATTATGGATGGCTGGCGCGGTGTGAAAGAAACTTGGCCTGCAGTGTTGGTGGGTGGTGGTGCTTTTGCGATTGCACAATACTTGACCTCTAACTTTGTTGGACCTGAGTTACCTGACATTACAGCCGCAATTGCCTCTTTGATTAGTTTAACGGTCTTATTTAAATTCTGGCAGCCAAAACACATTTTCCGTTTTAGCGATGCAGACACCAAAGTGGATGCCAACTTAGTTGCAGAACAACAGCAAAAATACAGCATCGGGCAGATTGTTAAAGCATGGTCACCTTTTGCAGTGTTAACGGTGATGGTCACTATTTGGAGCATCAAGCCGTTTAAAGATTTATTTGCCAAAGATGGCGCAATGCACGACTGGGTAATTTCCATCAAAGTGCCATTTTTACACCAACTGGTGCAAAAAATGCCGCCTGTGGTTGCTGAAGTTAAAGACTACGATGCAATCTTTAAGTTCGATTGGCTGAGTGCAACAGGGACTGCAATTATGATTGCGGCTGTCATCACCATCATTTACTTAAAAATGAAACCGCGCGAAGCTGTTAAAACTTTTGCAGAAACCATCAATGAGTTAAAAACACCAATTTATTCGATTGGGATGGTGTTGGCTTTTGCTTTTATTGCCAATTATTCAGGCATGTCTGCGACTTTGGCATTGGCTTTGTCACACACAGGCAATGCTTTCACATTCTTCTCGCCATTTTTAGGTTGGATTGGAGTGTTCTTGACAGGTTCAGATACATCAGCCAATGCCTTATTTGCTGCCTTGCAAGCCACAACTGCACAGCAAATTGGTGTACCAGAAGTCTTGTTGGTTGCTGCCAATACCAGTGGTGGAGTAACAGGCAAAATGATTTCACCGCAATCTATTGCAATTGCCTGTGCGGCTGTTGGTTTAGTCGGTAAAGAATCGGATTTATTCCGCTTTACCGTGAAACACAGTATCACGTTCACCGTAATGATCGGTATTATTATCACTCTACAAGCTTATGTGTTCCCATGGATGATTCCATAACCACATGCACAAGAGGATAGCCGCATGAAAGTTTCCGACAAAGTTGTTCAAGACCTGCGCACACTGGTTGAAAAAAATCAGATGCAAGTCGGAGACCGATTGCCTGCCGAAAGAAAGTTATGTGAACAACTCGGGGTTTCCCGTTCCTCTTTGCGTGAGGCTATTCAGCAATTGACCAGTCAGGGCATGCTGGTCAGCAAAGTTGGAGCGGGTACTTTTTTGCAACAGCTGCCAACCAATTGGTCGCAATATCAAATTGTGCAGCCTTTAAGTAACCTGATTGATGAAGATCCTGCTTATCGTTTTGATGTGCAGGAAGCACGAATGGTGCTTGAAGGTGGTACGGCATGGTATGCCGCACAGCGGGCAACTGCTGAGGATTTGAAAAACATCCGTGCCTGTTATGAGCAAATCGCCCATTTTCAAATTTTAGGTGATGACGATCAGGCAGCAATTGCCGATGCCAAGTTTCATTTGGCAATTGCCGAAGCATCGCACAATTTGGTGCTCATTCAAATGATGCGCGGCTTATTTGATTTGTTGCAATACAACGTAGTTTTGGGCAGACGCAAAGTCTATACCGAAGCCCACCGTTTCGATCAGTTGCACGATCAACACTTTCAAGTGATGGATGCAATTGAACGCCAGGATCCAGAAGCTGCCCGTTCGGCAGTGTGTGGACATATTGAATTTGTAGTTCAACAAGTACGCATGATAGACGAGGAAGATGCGCGTCGTCAGCGTGCGAGTCGATTAAACAGGATAGCGCCATGATTATTTCTTCTGCGAATGATTACCGCGAAGCAGCCAAACGCCGTTTACCGCCATTTTTATTTCACTATATTGATGGAGGTGCGTACGCGGAACAAACGCTGAAAAGAAATGTGGAAGACCTTTCACAGATTGCCTTGCGCCAACGTGTTTTGAATGACATGTCGGCTTTAAGTTTAGAAACCACCTTATTTAATGAAACCTTGTCAATGCCTGTGGCTTTGGCACCTGTGGGTTTAACGGGCATGTATGCGCGCCGTGGTGAAGTGCAGGCTGCAGTTGCAGCTGACAAAAAAGGTATTCCGTTTACTTTATCTACCGTGTCGGTGTGCCCAATTGAAGAAGTGGTGCCTGCCATTTCACGCCCAATGTGGTTTCAATTATATGTATTACGTGACCGTGGTTTTATGCGCAATGCCTTGGAACGTGCCAAAGCAGCAGGCTGTTCAACCTTAGTCTTTACGGTAGATATGCCTGTGCCTGGCGCACGTTATCGTGATGCACATTCGGGCATGAGTGGTCCAAATGCTGCTATGCGCCGCTATATGCAGGCAGTGATGCATCCAAACTGGGCATGGGATGTTGGCTTACTAGGTCGTCCGCATGACTTGGGCAATATCTCTAAATACTTAGGCAAACCAACAGGACTTGAAGATTATATTGGCTGGTTAGGCAATAACTTTGACCCATCTATTTCATGGAAAGACTTGGAGTGGATTCGTGAATTCTGGGATGGCCCAATGGTCATTAAAGGCATTTTAGACCCAGAAGATGCTAAAGATGCTGTGCGTTTTGGCGCTGATGGAATTGTGGTGTCCAATCACGGTGGTCGTCAGTTAGATGGTGTGCTCTCGACTGCACGTGCTTTACCGCCAATTGCTGATGCGGTGAAAGGAGATCTTAAAATTCTAGTGGATTCAGGTATTCGTAATGGCCTAGATGTGGTGCGCATGCTGGCGATGGGCGCGGATACTTGTATGCTCGGACGTGCCTTTATTTATGCACTAGGTGCAGCAGGCGGGGCGGGTGTGAGTAATTTACTCGAATTGATTGATAAGGAAATGCGAGTCGCAATGACCTTAACGGGTGCTAAAAACATTCAGGCGATTAACTCAGATTGCTTGGTACAACTTGAGCGTGAACTGAAAGGCTAAATTGCCAACAGAAGCGACCAATCCATCAACCGATGCATTTGGCTGAATCGCTTAATTGTATTTATCACCTTGTTTCAGGACTTGTACACTATGCCACAGACAATTTCTTCTGCAATACAATTTGATGCTGCATCAACCCTCAAAAACTTGGTCGATATTGTGGGAAAAGCGCATGTATTGACCCATGAATCAGATACTCGTTTATATCGTCAAGGGCGACGTTTTGGCGAAGGACAGGTTTTTGCGGTGGTCACGCCAGGTTCTTTATTGCAGCAGTGGCAAGTGTTACAAGTGGCTGTGGCAGCAGATTGTATTATTATCATGCAAGCCGCCAATACTGGACTCACGGGTGGTTCTACCCCTTTTGGTGATGACTATGATCGTCCTGTAATTTTGATCAACACCCAACGTTTAAAAGGTATTCAGCTCATCAACGATGCCAAGCAAGTGATTTGCTTGCCTGGTGCAACATTGGATGCTTTGGAACAGCAATTGGCGCCGCATCAGCGTGAGCCACACTCAGTCATTGGTTCATCTTGTATTGGCGCTTCAGTGTTGGGCGGGGTATGTAATAATTCAGGTGGTGCATTGGTCAGACGTGGTCCTGCCTATACTGAGTTGGCCTTATATGCACAAGTCGATGCACAGGGCGAGTTGCAACTCATCAATCATTTGGGGGTGAATTTAGGGAACTCGCCAGAAGAAATTTTAACCAAACTTGAGCAACAACAATATCGCCCTGAAGATATTGAATATTCGGAACATTGTTGTGCTTCAGATCAGCGTTACGTGCATGATGTTGCCCAAGTCGATGCCGATACGCCTGCACGGTTTAATGCCGACCCGAGCCGTTTGTTTGAAGCTTCGGGTTCGGCAGGTAAAGTCTGTGTGTTTGCAGTGCGTTTGGATACATTTGAGAAAATTCCGAGTCAGGTGTTTTATATCGGCAGCAATCAGCAGGATGATTTAACCGCGATTCGCCGTTTTTTATTACGTGATTTGCCGCGTGTACCGATTGCTGGCGAGTATATTCATCGAGATGCCTATGACATTGGTGCAGAATATGGCAAAGACAGCTTCTTGTTTATCGAGAAGTTTGGCACCAGTAAAGTACCTGCAGCTTTTGCCATGAAAGACAAAGTTGATGGTTTTCTAACCCGTTGGGGCATGCGTGGATTGTCGGATAAAGTTTTGCAAATGTTCACGAAACTACTGCCAAATCATTTACCAGAACGCATGAACCAATTTCGTGATTTGTATGAACATCATTTAATTTTGCGCATTGAGCAGCAAGATGTTGCGGCAGTACAGCAGTTTTTAATGGATTATTTTATCACGCGCAGCTCAGGCAGTTTTTTCCTGTGTAGTGAAGATGAAGGACGCAAGGCTTTTCTGCATCGCTTTGCAGTGGCAGGTGCTGCAATTCGTTATCGTGATACACATCGAAATGAAGTGGAAGACATTGTTGCTTTAGATATTGCGTTAAGACGTAATGATCAGCAATGGGTTGAAACCTTGCCCGAAGAGTTGGAGCAGGCGATTATACATAAGTTGTATTATGGTCATTTTTTATGTCATGTCTTTCATCAGGACTATATTATTAAAAAAGGCGTAGACCCGTTGGCGATGGAACATCAAATGTGGTCATTGCTTGATGCACGTGGGGCAGAGTATCCTGCAGAGCATAATGTTGGGCATTTATATGTGGCGAAGCCTGCCTTAAAGCAGCATTATCAAAAATTGGATCCGACCAATTGTTTTAATGTGGGCATTGGGCATAGCTCTAAATTAAAAGCTTGGCGTTAAATAAGGATGAAAACTGAGCAGTGAAACTGATTCTAAGGAAAGATGGATATGTTTAAGTTAGATAGCAAACTGCTACAGATTTTTTACTATGTATATAAATTAAAAAATGTGTCTGCAGCAGCAGATGCATTGGGCATGAGTCAGCCTGCGGTTAGTAACTGTTTAAATAAAATTCGTCAGCATTTTAATGACCCATTATTTTTAAGGGTTGGCAATGAAATGTTGCCTACAGAGTTGGCGAAACAGATTTTTTCACCGATTAGTGAAATTATTAATAAAATTGAAACGGTCAATAATTTTAAAGTCGATTTTGATCCGACACATTCCGATCAATTATTTACCTTGGCAATGACCGATGTTTCGCATTTGGTTTTATTGCCAAAACTGACCAAGTTTTTAAAAAAATATGCACCTTCAGTGCGGATTAAAATTCGTCCTATTACCCGTGAAACCAGTTATCAAATGGCAAATGGTGAAATTGATTTTGCGATTGGTTTTTTACCTGAGTTAGAGCAGGATTTTTATCAGCAGCAATTATTTTTACAATATTATGTGGTGATTAGTCGTAAAGATCATCCACGTATTTGTGAAAAAAGTTTAGATGTTGAAGCTTATATTCGTGAATCGCATGTCGATGTAGATACCAGTATAGGTCACTACCATATTGAAAATGAATTAAGCAATCGTGGTTTAAGACGTAATATTCTAATGAGTATCCCAAGTTATTTAGGGGTCGGTTTAATTGTGCAAGAAACCGATATGATTGCGACAGTGCCTTATTATTTAAGTGAGGTGTTATTGGCACGCGGGAATTTACAAGTAGTGAGTGCGCCTTTGAATTTTCCAACCTATCCTGTACGACAATATTGGCATACGTCTTGTCATCACCAAACCAGTCATCAGTGGTTAAGAAAAGTGATTTTTGATTTGTTTAGTCAGCATCCTTAATTAATCGTATTTAAAGTAAAATTTTTATAATTTTTTAAATTATCATTCGCTAATTCCCTCATCTTCAAAAGAGCAGGCTAGGCTGAGGGAATTAGTGATTCTTTTTTATAAGGCAATAAAACTAAATTTCTGCCCACGATTTTGATTGCAGCTATACATTTTCATTTTTCCATTATAAATATCTAAACATTTGCCTGTATCTGCACTACGAATACGCTGACCATCGAGATACCATTTTTGGTTACTTTGTCCATTACAGGTATAAGCAATTACTTCAGCACCATCATGTTTCTGTTTTCCTGCTACATCTAGACATTTACCTTGCACGGTAATGCTTTGATCAGGATGGAAAATAAAATGCTGATTGGTACCATCATGACAATGTGAAGTCTGAATGGAACGTTGATTACTGCGACTAAAATCTACGCAGCGACCATCATAGGTTTTAATTTTGACTTTTTGTTGCCATGTTTGTGCAGGATAAGGCATAGGTGTTGGCATATAAATGGTTTGTTGTGCAGGACGTTCTACAGGTGTACTTGCTGGAATTTGAGGTTGAATGACGATATTGGGAATCTGCCCCGATGCTGTTCCGTCAACTACAATACATGCTGTTAAAAGTGAGCAACTGCTTATAGTGAAAAGTGTCTTAAACATAAGAGAAAACAATTTATTTATTAGGTGGATAGGATAAATTTAAAGCATGGAATAAATATTTATTTTTTGTAATTTTATGAGTAATTGACCCTAAAAATTTATCGAATAGACAAGGTTTTCAGCAAAAAATAAGAACGAAAAAATTCAAGTTGTCTTTATTTGTTATTAGTCGGTGCATTCTTAGGAAGTGTGTGGTAGAAATTGTATTTAGAGGATATATTTCTGATTTAGTTTGTGGTCAGCAACAAGCGAATTATCCAATTTGTTGAATTGAACATCAAAAATTCAACTATATTGCTTTAAAATTATGTGATTTAGTTGTAAAATTATGTGTTAAAGTTGGCAATTGTCACAGTTTTTGAATTTTTGGGGTAGGAACTGTTGAAACATTTTTTACTACGACTTGGATTGGATCTGCGTAAACTTATTTTAATTTCCACAATTTTAAGTGTATCAGGCTTATTTGTCGTAAGTATTTTTATTTTAAATTATGTAATTAAACAACAATTAATTCAAAATTCACTTTCGATCAATGAAAAATATGCAGAAAAAATTGCCACCAGTGCCAATCAACATTTTTCAGATATGCTGCAAGAGTTGGATTATAGTGCACGTTTATTAGAAAAAAAATTTTATAATACACAAGTTAGAAAAGAAGAAGTAAAACGCTTAAAAAATCAATCGAATAATTTTAATAGTGTTTTATTGGTAGAGCAGAATAAACATATTTTAGCTTATGCACCTAATACATTAAAACTTAATTTTAATCAGGCTTATAGTACCATTGGTATTGATGGATCTATTGAAAAAAAGAAAACTTATATTTCATCTCCCTATTGGTCTATAAGTAATAATTTAATCGTCATGATGTCACAACCTATTTATAATAAAACACATCAATATTTAGGCTTAATCAGTGGTACGATTTATTTACAGGAGCAGAACTTGATTAATACCATGCTCAATACTCAGTATGATTATAAAAAAAGTTATATGTATGTGATTGATCAACATAATCGTATTATTTTTCATCCAGATAAAAAGCGAATTGGTGAAAAAATTATCAATAATACAGGTTTGGATTATATTAATAAGAATACAAAGGGATCAATTCGTTTAAAGAATAGTTTAGGTATAGATAATTTGGCGGGTTTTGCACATATTCCAAGTGTAAATTGGATTGTAGTTTCTCAGCAGCCCACAGATGATTTACTTGCACAAGCTAATACGCTGATTTTTAAAGTATCGATTGGAATCTTCATTTTTTACTTTTTTATTTTTTTATTGATTTGGTATATCTCAAGCTTTATTTCTTCACCTTTGAACCGCTTGGCACGTATGGCAAGTATGCTGAATCAGGCTGAAATTCAAGATAAAATTAAAGAAGTCGACCCGTGGTATTTCGAGGTATTAAAGTTTAGAACCTCATTATTACTCAGTTCGGAAACCTTTAGTCATCGGATTGCGGAGTTAAAGCATCACGTCAATACTGATCCATTGACAGGTTTATATAACCGTCGTGGGATGCAATTATTTTTAAATGAGTTGGTCAAAACCCGAACTGAGTTTGCAGCATTGTCTATTGATATTGATTTCTTTAAGAAAGTTAATGATCACTATGGGCATGATCAAGGTGATATGGTACTGCAAACGCTCGCCCAAATAATGCAAACTAATTTTAGGGATCATGATATTTGTTGCCGTTCTGGGGGCGAAGAGTTTTTAGTGCTGATGACGACTGCCGACCCAAGTGTGGCATATAAAGCTGCGGAGCGTTTAAGAACGACCATGCAACAAACCAATATTAATGGTATGGGTGAAATTACCATCTCAATTGGTATCGCATTTTGGTTTAAAGATGCAGAGGATATTTCTGAAGTGCTTAAACTTGCAGATAATAAATTGTATGAAGCCAAACATGCTGGGCGGAATTGCACAAAGTCTACGGCTACATGAGAATTTGGATAGATTCCTATTCAGCTAACACAGAGGCATGCGATGGAAAAAGATCAAGATCCAACGATTGTGGTTGAAGACAGTCCTGAACAAGAAAAATATGAACTTCTGAAAGAAAAGCTGAAATACAAACAAGCGGAGCGCGAAAACTCTAAAAAGATTGATCATAAACAAGTACGGCTGAATATTCAGGCCGATGCCTTGCCAAGCAAAACCTTTTTTATAATGAATGCTTTGGCAGCTATTATTGCAGGCTATGGTTTATTGTCTAATTCAGCTGCAGTGGTGATTGGTGCAATGCTGGTTGCGATGATGCTTGGTCCTATTTCAGGTATGGCTTTAGCATTTATTGATAATCGATGGTTGTTTTTTAAAACAGCATTTAAAACCTTAGTTTTAGGTGTGTCGATGATTGTCAGTATTGGCATCATTTTAGGTCTTATCAATATTAACTTACCTATCACCCATGAAATTCTGTCTAGAACTCAGCCTACCATTATGGATTTAATGATTGCACTTGCTGGTGGTGCAGCAGGGGCATTTGCAGCCGTTTCACCACGTCTGTCTGTGGCTGTTGTTGGCGTTGCAGTTGCGACTGCTTTGGTACCGCCGCTGGTTGCAAGTGGCATATTAATTGCGCATCTGGAATGGAAACATGCAGCAAATGCTCTGCTGTTGGCACTGACCAATATTGTTGCTATTCAAATTAGTTCTTCACTGGTGTTATGGGCAGCAGGTTTTAGACGCGGTTCAGATGAAGAAGTAAATAGCACAGTAATTGAATTTATTAAAAGAAATATCGTGAGTCTTTTAGTACTTTTTGCGCTGGGTATCTATTTAAGCTTTAACTTTATGATGATGTTAAATAAACAGATGTATGAACATCAGGTAGAAAGCTTGATTGAAAGTCAATTTAATCAACATAATAATTTGATTGATACGGTGCAGTTTGATCGGCGTAAAGAGATGACTTTAATTCGCGTAGTCTTGCGTGGAGATATAGCGCCAAAACCTCAACAGATTTCTGCATTGAATCAAAAATTAGCACAAGACCCACGTGGAAAACCAAGTGTGGTTCAAGTGCGCTTTATTCCTGTGCAAATTATTCAAGCCAAAGAAAGTCCTGATTTTGATATTAAGCAAGTTGAAGCCGAGCAATTGATACAACCTTAGATTCAACAATAAGAAATTGATGGTATTTACAGCTTACTTTAGATGGAGTCTTATTATTCAATAGGCATTCATAATGTTACATATTACACAGATTTAATTTAATAGTCTCAAAAGGTTATATTTAAGCCAATTTTAAGCTAAGTGACTTAACATCGGATTTATTTCAAATCAGATTCACTATGCTTCCACGCTCTCCTTACAAAGGCACTTCTGGTTTACAAAGGATTTTGAATGCCACAAGCTATTCTTTGGCAGGGTTTAAAGCCGCCTTTCAAAATGAAGCGGCATTTCGGCAAATCATTCTGATTAATTCACTGCTGATTCCACTCAGTTTTTTCATGCCTGTTAGTCGTGTCGAACAAGTGATCATGATAGTGGTGTGTTTACTTGCCATCATTGTCGAACTGATTAATTCAGCCATTGAAGCTGTGGTCGATCGTGTTTCAATTGAGCAACATCCCTTGTCTAAAAATGCCAAAGATATGGGCAGTGCAGCGCAATTTGTTGCTTTGGCAATTATCGCATTGACTTGGGGTGCATGCCTGATTTCTGCTTAATTCCTTAAAAAACAAGCATAAAACAGACTTTAAAATAGATAGTGAGTTGAGTATTCCTCATGCGGCATCAGCATTCAAAATTTTTACTTCTTCAAGCAATTTTACTCCTTCTGAGTTTGCTGATATTGCTCAATTTCTTTAGCGTTGCAGGCAGGCTAGATTTATACCTCATTCAACCCTTTGTGGATGCTCATGCAGAATTTCCACTTCGACAAGACTGGGCATTGGCTGTATTAAATCATCGGTATGTCAAATATATCCTGATTGCAGTATATCTGAGCTATTTGCTGGCTTGGTTGCTGTCTTTCAGATTTCAAAAATTACGTGCTCGTCGTTGGGAGTTTGGCTATTTCTTTTGGATGGCGGTGATTTCAACCAGTGTGATTGCAATACTTAAATCGCAGTCGGCACATGCTTGCCCGTGGGATATGAGCATTGCCACAGCGCATGGCGTTTGGTGGGATTTAAGTGCAACGGCAGGGCATTGTTTTCCTGGTGGGCATGCCTCAAGTGGTTTTGCTTTATTGGTAGGATATTTTGTTTATCGGGTTGCTCAACCTAAACGTGCTTATTTTTTCTTAATTGCAGCATGTATTTTAGGCATGGGGATGGGCTGGGCGCAAATGATGCGCGGGGCACATTTTTTTAGTCATAATCTTTGGACAGGCTGGATTACTTGGTGTTTGAATGTGGTTGCCTATGCATTCTTGGCGCATAAATTGCACACTCAAAATCTAACTTAAAACCCGATCTTAACGCATCGGAAATTTAACCTGCACACATAAACCACCTAAACTGGCACTTTTAGAAAACTCTAAACTTGCACCTAAGCGTTGGGTGGCTTTATCTACAATAGATAAACCTAAACCACTACCAATTTCCGCATGGTTATGAATACGGTAAAAACGCTGTCGAATTTGATTGAATAGTGCGGGGTCAATGCCTGCACCACTGTCTTCAATTTGCAAAATAGCATGCTGCGCTTGCTGAAAAATAGTCACATTAATCACGCCTTGTTTGGGCGTATATTTAATCGCATTATCAATTAAATTATAAATAATGGAATGTAAGGCAGAACTTTGTCCATGAATATTTAACTCTTGGCGTTGTTCGACACCTAAATCAATATCTTTTTGCAATGCCAATTGAATAAGTTGTTCCACACAGGCAATGGTCATTTGATTTAAAGATAGGGTTTGATCGTTTTCAATTAGACTATCTGAGGCATCTTGCTTGGCTAAGCTTAATAACTGATTGACTAAATGCTGTAAACGCAAAACCCCTTGGCTTAAATTATTGAGGGCATCACTATGTGGAAATTGCTGCAATAAAATTTGTACTTGTAAATTGAGTGCAGTGAGTGGGGTACGTAATTCATGTGCAGCATCGGCAACGAACTGGCGCTGTTCCTGCTGTGCGGCAGAAATTCGCGTAAATAACTGATTCATTTCCTGAATCGTGGGTGCAAGCTCGACAGGATAATCCAACATGTGAATCGGGCTGAGATCCTGCGCTTTACGACGTGCCAATTCGCTTTTAAAGTTATTTAGTGGTTGAAAATTATGACGAATCAGCCAACCCAAAGCCAAAAGGGCAAAGGGTAAAAATATTGCATAGGGAATAAACATATTTGCCGCTAATTCTAAAGCTAAATATTGGCGCACAGAGTTTTGCTGGCTAATTTGAATCTGTAGGGTTTCTTGCGGCAAAATATAGGTATGCCACAGTCCAACTTCGGTTTGATGATTATAAAACCCTGGTTTTTCTACGGGTTGTAGCAACACATCTTGAGGGTGTAATTGTGTTGTAGCATCGTCATATGACCAAATATCGACAAATAAGTCTTCTTCGCTATATCTCTGATTTAAATCGATTTGGCTCTGTGTAGGTTCAGGATGGTTCGCTGCAATGCGTTCTGCCAAACTTTGCATTTGTGCATCTAAAATTTCATTCATTTCTTCTAGGGCAATTCGATACGCTGCAAATACCAAAACGCAGCCCAACATGACACTAAAGATAGAAACATAAACAATCAGACGTTTTTGCAAAGAGTAGGATTGCATTAAATTTGCCCTAAACGGTAGCCCAAACCACGAATGGTACGAATAAAGTCCTTGCCAAGTTTGGCGCGTAAATGGTGAATATAGACTTCAATGGTGTTGCTGCTGACTTCACTGTCAAAATCATATAATTTATCTTCTAAATTACTTTTAGAGAAAATTTTATTAGGGTGGCTGACCAAAGCCATTAAAATTGCCCATTCACGATTCGACAATTCGATATATTCACCTTTGAATTTTGCCAAATGTTGTTCGGTATCTAAGACTAAATCGCCATAACTTAAAATATGTGCGGTATCGTTTACAGGATTTTGTGCGCCGCTACGTCTGAGCAGGGCATAAATTCGCGCCAGTAATTCATCAAATTCATAGGGTTTAATTAAATAATCATCTGCACCCTGATTTAAACCATCCACCCGTTGTTGCAATTGATCACGCGCAGAAATAATCAGCACGGGCAATTGTAGATGTAACTGGCGAATGTTTTTTAATACCTGCATGCCGTCCATCATGGGTAAGCCTAAGTCCAGCAACACCAACTGGATATCTTGCTGCTCTAATTGCTTTAAGCCATCAATCCCGTTGTTCACCCAAGTAACATCAAATTGCTGTAACTTGAGCAAGGTTTGGGTCGATTCGGCAATCATAAAATCATCTTCAATGATTAATATTTTAGGCATGTTACGACTCGTGCTGCGGTTGAGTGGTAGATGGGGCAGAACATTGATTCAGCATATCATTTTTCGGATCAATCACTTGGCTTTTTACATCTAGTAAGCTCAATAAACTTGGGAAAAGATTGTCCTGACTCAATGCTGTTTGGCGTTGTGCTTTTAAGCAATTCACTTGCGCAGCATTTTGTTGTTGCCAAGTTTCTGAAAACCACATCAGCATCGGTACATGAGTTTGTTGAGTGGGTGCCATAGAATACGGTGCGCCGTGTAAATATAAACCATGTTCGCCTGTCGATTCTCCATGATCAGACAAATACCAAAAACCTGTTTGATAGTTTTTTTGTTGCTCTAAAGTTTGAATCAACTGACTTAAAACATGGTCGGTATAGACAATCGAGTTGTCATAGGTATTGCGTAAGGCATCGGCACTGCACCCCTGAATCGCATTGCTGTTACACGTCGGTTGGAAGGGGTGATAAGCTGCGGTTGAGCGTTTGAAATAAGCAGGTCCATGACTGCCCATTTGGTGCAATACAATTAAATGTGAGCGCGTGTCTTTCGGGTCAAGCTGAGCAAGATAAGCCTGTAAACTGTCCACTAAAATTTCATCTAAACATTCACCGCTAGCATCACACCATTTTTGTTTTAGCGCTGCAGGAATTTGATATTGCTGCACCCGATCACAAGCACCTTTACAGCCTGAATTGTTATCAATCCAAGTGACTTGATAACCAGCATGCTGGGCAATATCCAGTAAACCTTCGCGGTGACTTGCCAGTTGTTCATCATAGTTTTGGCGTGGCATCCCCGAGAACATGCACGGCACAGAAACAGCCGTGGCTGTACCACATGAGCTGACTTGAGTGAAATTAATCACAGGCAGATTGGACAGTTCAGGATTGGTGTTTTTTGCGTAGCCATTCAGTGAGAAGCTTTCGGCACGTGCAGTTTCACCAACCACCAACAGCATAATTTTGGGTGCTGTGCCTGCTTTCGCACGTTGAATTAAATGCGCATCTTCACCATAGCGCAGCAGCGGCAAATTCTGTTTAGGAGCTTTCTTTTTATAATACGATAGACTAGAGGTAATCGCATTTTGTGGAGAAAGCATGCCTTTTAAATCACGATGTTCACGGAAGATTGCAGCATAATCCACATAAAAACAGAACAATAAACCTAAAATCAGCACAATCGAAACCACACTGCCTAAAGTCTTTTGCAGTAATTGACGGGCAAAATGAGTCGGCTGAATTTTAACAGACCACACCAAGACCAATGGCAATAGTACAAACAGCACACTCCAAACCACTAAGCGTACAGACAAAAGATCACGTACTTCACGTACATCGGTTTGCAGCATATTTTGAATTTGGTCTGCGGTAATCACTACGCCCAAGCTATTAACAAAATAAGCGCTGAATCCACCGACTACAATCAAAATACTGGCTAATATTTTGGCATTCCAACGCCAGTTTAGCCATTGCAGCAACAGATGATACGCCGATACGATGACGATCACAGTTGCAATCAATAAGCCTATGGCTTTAATGCCCTGATAAGGTGTGAATTGTTGAATTTTCTCATAAAATCCATAGTTCAATACCAAGCCTAACCATAGGGCAAGCAGTAGATTGAAATAGAATAAAGAAATCGGTTTTTGCCAAAAGCGTAGTCGGGCAAAGATAGATGGAGCAAGTGGTGATTCGGGCTGCTTAGACATTGTCAATGATTTAAAAGACTTTAAGATGCTTTAGTTTAAAATTTGAAACTTAAAACTGACTTAAAATTGTGGGCTGAATCTGTTGTAGTTTTATTTGATTAACTTTGAAGATAGAAGTTTTAGAGATATAAACTTTGCATGGATAAGCTGTTCATTCATGTTATTTCTGAAGCTTGCCCTATCTCTGAACATATTTTTATCCAAAGATAGGGCAGATTTTTATACTGAGTTTTCTAGATTTTAAGCCACAGCGACATGGAACATTGAACCAATCCACGCACTGAATACCATGGCGACAATACCCCAGATCATGACACGCAATGCACCTTTCCACATACTTGCGCCACCGACATAGCTGGCAAGCGCACCCATAACCCCTAGACTGATTACACCGACCAACATCACGCCTTTGTCTAACAGATGTTCAGGTAAGAGTAAAATAGACACCAACGGGAATAATGAACCTATAGTAAATGCCAATGCCGATGAAAAAGCTGCCATAAATGGCTGCGCTGAGGTGTGTTCTAAAATACCAATTTCGTCACGGGCATGGGCATCTAGAGCATTGTGAGCAGTCAGTTGTATGGCAACTTGTTCTGCCAATTCGGCATCTAAACCACGAATCATATAAATATTGGTGAGTTCTTTTAGTTCATGCTCTGGATTGAGTTTTAATTCGCGTGCTTCCATCGCAAGGTCATTTTGTTCAATGTCTTGTTGAGATTTCACCGAAATATATTCACCTGCTGCCATAGAAGCAGCGCCCGAAATTAAGCCTGCAATACAGGTAATTAACAATGTTTGAGAAGATGCACCACTGGCTGCCATCCCCACGACCAAACTGGTCACAGAAATGATCCCATCGTTCGCACCCAATACTGCAGCACGTAACCATCCAGACCGTTCAATATAGTGTTTTTCGAGGTGGTAAGAATGTGGCATAGATCAAACTCTCTTGTTATTCAATTTTCGTTTATTGATGTGTGATATAGCATAAATCATTCTAAAAAATTTATCGTTTAAAAATGAGAGGTATTTCACAAAATAGATGAAGTCGTAATGTGGTTTTTGAGTTTGAGCTTGGAGTTTTTTATAAAATTTCCTTAAATTTCAACCTTTAAATGCCTTAAAAAATGATCAATAGCTTGTAAGATGATAAAAGAGATTGATTCAATCAGGCTTGCAAGTAAATAGGAAATATCGTGATGTCTTTTCAGAATATTGTCGTACCTGTAATGAGCGAAGTCAGTCTAAAAACCATTCATCGGTTGGGTGCAGGGTAAAGTATGCCTAAATTATCTCGTGACTTAGTATCGCCAGACGTATTTGACTTAAAGTCATTTATTTCTCCTCGCATTAGGGGTAGATGTCGCACTTGCAGAAGTCATACGTGGACACGGTACAATTTATGATGCAGAAGTCTGTGATGCTGCGGTTCGTTTAATTAATGAAAAAGGATATGAATTACCGCGCTAAAATATGCGTAATGAATAGTGCTAAAACTTGATTGTTGTGCAGTTTATCGGAGAGATTCTTAAAAAGTGTTAAATTTATCTCGTAAATTATATAGAATGCTCACTAATTCAAATTGTGTTTATATATAATACGCTCCCATAAAGTAACAGATATTCCAAGTTTCCCCCCACACTTCCCCAAAGTGTGAGTTTTTTTATGCTATGTATTAAAAAGATAGGGATGTAGATTTCCTAAGTTAAATTTAAGCTGACAGATACAACAATGGTTTCTAACAAGTGGATAACTGTCAGGTCTTGTTTGAATGGGGGAAGCTTAATTCCAAATCACTTCCCCAATTCAATATCTTTCAAAATCACACAATCTGCCTGTTCATCGCCAGAGCAATGATCTGCAGAGCTTTGCAACCAGTTCGCCATTTCCTGTAATTGCGTAATCTTCTGTTTTAAGGTTTCAATATGTTTAAGCGTGAGTTGCTTCACTTCTGCACTTTGTCGGTCAGCATTTTTCCATAAACCTAGCAATTCTTTCATTTGCTCAGAAGAAAACCCCAAATCCCGTGCATGCTTAATAAAAGACAAAGTTTTTAAATCTTGCTCAGAATAAATCCGATAACCCGAAGCAGAGCGTTTGGCGGTATCCAGTAAACCAATTTGCTCATAATAACGAATCATTTTGCTGGAAATACCCGATAGCTTAGAGGCTTGACCAATATTCATGTGACTTCTCTCATAAAAAGGGCGTAGAGCAATCTTCTAAACCCTTTTGTATGTTGCATTTAAATCTGTGCTGCTTGGAAATATTTTAAACGGAGCGCATTACCCAATACAAACACTGAAGATAATGCCATCGCGCCCGCAGCAAAAATAGGCGAGAGCAAAATACCTGCAAACGGGTATAGCACGCCTGCAGCAATTGGAATCAAGGCAATATTATAAATAAATGCCCAAAACAGATTTTGACGAATATTGCGGATAGTGGCTTTACTCAAAGCAATTGCATTGGGCACACCTTGTAAATTGCCCGACATCAATACAACTTCGGCTGCTTCAATCGCAACATCTGTACCTGTACCAATCGCAATTCCAACATCGGCTTGTGCCAAAGCAGGGGCATCATTAATACCATCACCCACAAAAGCCACACGTCCAAATTGCTGTTGTAATTCACGTACAACATCGACCTTGCCTTCAGGTAAAACCTCGGCCACCACATGATCAATCTGTAAACGTGCAGCAATTGCCTGAGCCGTATGTCGGTTATCTCCCGTAATCATCGCCACTTTTAAACCCAGTTGATGCAACGCCGCAATAGCAGCAAAAGTCGTGTCTTTAATTGGGTCTGCAACGGCAACAATGGCTGCCAGTTGTTGATCAATCGCCATATAAATGGGTGTTTTGCCTTCTTGTCCTAAACGTGCAGCTTCTGCATTAAAAGCGCTAACATCTAGCCCAATTTGTTGCATATAACGGTCTGCACCAATCTGAATACGTTGACCATTCACCAGTGCTTCAATACCTGAACCTGTGATGCTGTCAAACTCGGTCACAGGCAGTAAACTGACTTGCTTTTCTGTTGCAGCTTGCACAATCGCCAGTGCAATGGGATGCTCAGATTTCGCTTCTACCGATGCCAAAAGTGCAAAGACCTGATCTGCATCAAAACCCGATTGCACATGAAAATCGGTTAATGTTGGTTTGCCTTCGGTGAGCGTTCCTGTTTTATCCACCGCGACCACTTTAACATCTTGCAAAAGCTGCAAAGCTTCGCCTTTACGAAACAGCACGCCCATTTCTGCGCCACGACCTGTTCCCACCATAATTGAAGTCGGTGTGGCTAAACCCATCGCACATGGGCAGGCAATAATTAGAACAGCGACTGCATTGACCAAACCAAAGGTCAGGGCAGGTTCTGGGCCAAAAATAAACCACACAATAAAAGTAAGTGCAGCCAATAACATCACGGCAGGTACAAACCACATGGTTACTTTATCCACCAAGGCTTGAATGGGTAATTTAGACCCTTGCGCCTGCTCGACCATGCGAATAATTTGCGCCAACACCGAAGCTTCACCAATGGCAGTGGCACGAATATTTAGTGTGCCATTTTGGTTGATGGTACCGCCTACAACTTGATTGCCCACTTGTTTTGCCACAGGAACAGGCTCACCTGTAATCATTGACTCATCTATATAACTATGACCTTCGATCACTTCACCATCTACAGGAATGCGCTCACCTGGGCGGATTTCGACAATGGTATTGGAGCTGACTTCCGCCACTGGCACTTCAATGATTTGACCATCCCGATGAATACGTGCAGTTTTAGCTTGCATGCCAATTAAATGCTGAATGGCTTGCGAGGTGCGACCTTTGGCTTTGGCTTCAAAATAACGACCCAGCAAAATCAAACTGACAATCACTGCCGCAGCTTCATAATAAACATGCACTGTGCCTTCGGGTAAAAGCTGCGGCATAAACGTTGCCACCAATGAAAAACTGTATGCAGCCAAAGTTCCTACCGCCACCAAAGAGTTCATATCAGGCGCAAAATGTAACAGCGCTGGAATCCCTTTTTGATAAAAACGACGTCCTGGTAACAGCAGCACCAATGTGGTTAAAGCAAATTGAATCAACCAACTTTGTTGTTGCCCAATATTGTGCATCACCCACATGTGAAAGGCGGGAATCATGTGTGAGCCCATTTCCAGAATAAATACAGGCAAGGCTAAAATCAGTGAAATTACTAAATCACGTTTCAGTTGTTGCTGTTCCAGATTCTTTTTATCGTGTTGTTCGTTAGAGTCGTGTTGCAGCAGTTTGGCGTCATAACCTGCTTTTTGAATCGCTCGAATCAGGTCTTGGCTAGAAACTGTGGCATTCGGTTGAATCCATGCGCGTTCAGTCGCCAAATTGACATTGGCTTGTTCTACACCAGACACTTTCTTTAAGGCTTTTTCGACACGTGCTACACACGAGGCACAGGTCATGCCATCAATAGACAGTTCTATTGGTTGAATGGCAGCTACATCAAAACCTGCACGTTGCACTGCCTTAATGAGCAGTGCACGGTCTAAAGGTTGCGATGCGTGAATCAGTGCTTTTTCTGTTGCAAGATTCACTTCAGCTTTTTCTACACCATCGACTTTTTTTAAGGCTTTTTCGACACGCCCGACACATGAGGCACAGGTCATGCCTTCTATAGACAAAGTTTCCTGATAGGGAGAGGCATTTGGGTGTTTTGCGTCCATGGTCGTCTCTATAATTTGGAGGATGTGTTTAGCATATAGATTGACACGATGGTAAGGTCAAGTAAATTTTAGCCCAAAATAGGCTTGACCTTGCCAGCATGGTAAGCTTTAAACTACAGTTCAACAAAGGCAGAAGTGTGGAGTTCGCAATGAAACTATTGATTGAAAATATGACTTGTGGCGGTTGTGCACGTGGTGTCACGGCAACCATTCAAGATGTTGATCCTGCTGCAAAAGTTGAAGTCGATTTAGCGACTAAAATTGTGACCGTGGAAAGCACTGCAACTGTAGATCAAATTACGGCTGCATTGGCAGAAGATGATTTTCCTGCACAAGTTCAATAAAACTGCATCATCTAAGAAGCTCCAATGTGTGAGCTTATCGTAAGGTCAATTGGTCAACTGACGAATTGACCTATTTTTTTGCCTGCCGATTTTTTCTCGTTGTTTTTTGATGTGACCAACTGAATACATTTTGATCACGAAGATGCTAAACCAAGCCAATCAGAAGCTGAGATTTTCTAACTTCAAGCTGAGTTTCATTCATTCAGGGCTGAAATCTACTGAATGAACTATGTGCTGTCCTCTAAAATATACTCTTCAATATTTATCGGAATAAAAAAATTTTTTGGTTTTAACTTGTTGTTATTGAAATATTTATTTTAATTTTTAAATTTAAGGGATAACAGAAAAACCATCATTTTTAGATGTTTTGCTGCATATTTTAAATTAAGGTGAATAAAATTCACTTTGGATTGAGGTTAAATCATTTTTATTCACTTTGTCGTTCCAGTATAAATACCCTCATTCAGAAATTTTAACTTTTTAAATTTGGGTAGTAGATCATCATGACAAAGCCATTCACCTGTTCAATTAAACGTATTCGTTTTGACGAAAACTATGAACCTGCTAACAACACGCGTTTAACCACCAATTTTGCAAATTTGGCGCGTGGTGAAAGCCGTCAGGAAAATTTACGCAGAACTTTAGCGATGATCAATAATCGTTTTAACTCGCTGGCATCTTGCGATAACCCAAAAGGTGATCGTTATTCGCTTGAAATCGACATTATTTCTGCAGAAATTGATATTGAAGGAAATGGCAAAACTTTTCCATTCATTGAAATGCTAAAAAGTACGATCACAGATCATCAAACAAATGAACGTATTGAAGGCATGATTGGCAACAGTTTTTCATCGTATGTTCGTGATTATGATTTTAGTGTGGTCTTGCCAGCATTAGGCTGCAAAGTAAATGAAAAGCCTGAAAGTTTTGGTGATTTACATGGCAAGCTTTATCAGCATTTGGTCAGTTCAGCAGTGTTCCAAGCTGAGTTTCAAAAACAACCTGTGATTTGCCTGAGCGTATCAACCACAAAAACTTATTATCGTACGACCAATGTGCATCCTGTCTTAGGTACAGAATATAAAAATGATGAATATTCACGAACCGATGACTATTTTGAAAAAATGGGTTTAACCGTGCGTTACTTCAAACCTGAAAATAGCAATGCACCGCTTGCGTTCTATTTTTCTGGCGATTTACTGCATGATTACACAGATTTTGAGTTGATCAGTGCCATCAGTACTATGGAAAGTTTCCAGAAAATTTATCGTCCTGAAATTTATAACACCAACTCACCTGCAGGCGAGGTCTATCAGCCAAGTTTGAATTATCAGGATTATTCATTAACCCAAGTTGTATATGACCGTGTTGAGCGAGGTCAGTTGGCAGTCAAGCAGGGCAAATGGACTGAAGAAAACTTTATCAAGCCTTATCAAGATATTCTTGAACAATGGGCTGCCAAGTTCGTGCCGCTACATGCTGCCAATCAAGAACGTGTTGCTTAACTTAAAATACAGATAGAAGATTCAAAATGGCTATTTTATTACCGACCTCAACGGCTGGCAGTTTACCTAAACCTTCGTGGCTCGCAGAACCTGAAAAACTTTGGTCAGCTTGGAAATTAACAGGGCAAGAATTACTGGACGCAAAACAAGATGCGCTACGTCTATCACTGCATGAACAACAGCAAGCAGAGATTGATATTGTGAGTGATGGGGAGCAAACCCGTCAGCATTTTGTCACCACCTTTATTGAACACCTTGAAGGTGTCGATTTTGAAAAACGTGAAACAGTCAAAATTCGTGATCGTTATGATGCCAGTGTCCCTTCTGTGGTGGGTGCAGTTTCTAGGCAAAAACCAGTCTTTGTTGAAGATGCCAAATTCCTGCGTTCACTGACAGATCAACCCATCAAATGGGCGCTGCCTGGTCCTATGACCATGATTGATACTTTATACGATGCGCACTACAAGAGCCGTGAAAAACTGGCGTGGGAATTTGCCAAAATCCTGAATCAGGAAGCGCGTGAACTTGAAGCAGCAGGCGTGGATATCATCCAGTTTGATGAACCTGCGTTTAATGTGTTTTTTGATGAGGTGAATGACTGGGGCGTGGCAACATTAGAGCGCGCGTTAGAAGGTTTGAAATGTGAAACAGCCGTGCATATTTGCTATGGCTATGGCATTAAAGCCAATACCGATTGGAAGAAAAAAACACTCGGCTCAGAATGGCGTCAATACGAAGCAGTTTTCCCAAAACTACAGCAGTCTAATTTGGATATTATCTCACTGGAATGTCACAACTCACGTGTTCCGATGGATTTGCTTGAACTTATCCGTGGTAAAAAGGTGATGGTGGGTGCGATTGATGTCGCAACGAATACGATTGAAACAGCCGATGAAGTTGCAGATACATTGCGCAAAGCATTGCAATTTGTCGATGCTAACAAGTTGTACCCATCGACTAACTGTGGAATGGCACCATTGAGTCGTCAGGTTGCACGAGGCAAGTTACAGGCTTTGGCTGCTGGTACGAAGATTATTCGCCAAGAATTATCTAGTTAAGCGTTCGATCAGGCGAAGTGAATTCAAGCCAAGTGAATTTAAGTTAAGTGAATCAGGGATGCTTTTTCAGGCAAAAAGCATCCTTTGAACTTTCTAAAAAAGTTGAGTGTAGAATACGGTGATGGTTAAAGCAACAGACTTCAAAAATGCAATGTCTTTCTTATCAAGTGCAGTCAATGTAGTGACGACAATGGGAGATGCAGGACGTCATGGTTTTACTGCATCTGCGGTATGTAGCGTGACAGATACACCGCCAACATTATTGGTGTGTATGAACAAATCATCGCGTTCTCATCTCAGTTTTTTAGAGAATAAAGTGCTGTGTGTGAATGTGCTAAATGCAGAACAAGAACATCTTTCTAATGCATTTGCCTCATCAAAATTGAGTTCCGATGAGCGTTTTAAGCAGGCTGAATGGGCAGCTTTGGAAACAGGTGCTCCTATATTAAAAAATGCATTGGTCAGTTTTGATTGTGAAATTTCACAAATTCAAGAAGTGGGGACGCATACTATTTTTATTTGCCCAATTGTTGCTATTCAAAAAAATCAACAAGATCAGGCGTTGGTTTATTTTAATCGTCACTATCATCAAGTTGGTGAAACTGAGTTTGTTTAATTCGCTATAAAATATTGCAATATGCGATAATCAGTTTATACTTGATTTATAGCAAAATGCGATAAAATATTATGCATGTGATCACCCACGCTAGAATTATAGAGGCAATGCACAAGTGGCCACAGGCTGAAACAGCACTCGATGGTTGGTATCGAATTATTAAGGCAAATGATCCGAAAGACTTTGCCGAAATGAAGCAGTTATTTCCAGCAGTTGATAAAGTTGGAAAGTTTCATGTATTCGATATTGGTGGGAATAAGATTCGACTTATTGCTGTTGTGATGTATCAGGCAAAGCGTGTGTATATTCGTCATGTGTTATCCCATAAAGAATATGACAAAGGTCATTGGAAGGAGGATTAGTATGAACGCAATGATTAAACAGGCTGTAGATCACTGGCACTACGTTGCTCCTTTGCTGAGTAAACCAGAAAATGAAAAAGATTTTCATGCACTTGTCGAGGCTTTAGATGAGCTTTTAGATATTGTTGGTGATGATGAAACGCATCCTTTAATGGGGCTGATTCATCAACTCGGTGACTTGGTTTCTGTTTATGAAAATGAACACCTGCCTATTCCTCATGGAGATGGTCGTGCTGCTTTAGCTTTTTTGATGGCGCAACATGGATTAGGTCAATCTGACTTGGCAGAGGTTGCAACTCAATCTGTGATTTCGGAGATTTTAAGCGGCAAACGCCAGTTGAATATTCGTCATATTAAAGCGCTGTCTGAGCGGTTTAAGGTTTCTGCTGATACATTTTTCTAAACGATTTTATATTTTTTAGACATTTTATTTTTAGATATTTAAAAATAAATAGCTCCGAAGATGCCGCTGCATGTCGTTACCCTGAACCCGAAAAAGTTCAAGGCGGACGCGACGCATACTTGCTGGGTTTCCCATACGAGATGGGCATACGCTCTAAATATGCAGAACACAATCCTAAGATTTAAGTATCGGCAGGGATATAGACTCGCTGGCGAACACCTCAGAGTTAGAATTAGTATAACCCATCTCAGTTGCTTGGCAACTCATGTTCACGAATTAACTATAAAGATAGAGCTTGTTTGCATAGCCTTTATGCAAACTTAAGTCAAAAAAACACCACTTAAGTAAGGGCTTCAACTTCTTGCAAAATGGTGCTGAGTAAACGCTCACAATGCTCATAATGCTGCAAAGATTTATTCATAGAAAGAACCTCTTGCATCAACTCTAAAGCCACCACAATAATCAGTTTGCTCGGTTCCATATTGGGCGCTTTACGACGAAACTCATCATAGCGTTCATTCAATAATTGTGCCGCACGCTCTAAATCTTCTCTTTTTTCTTCAGTTGTGGCTAAACGGAAACTATGTCCTAAAACACGTAAATCAATTGGAATTTGAACTGACATATTAACCTTCCTCACTCACTTCGGCAGGGTGGGCAAGTTGTTGAATTTCTTGCGCATGATGATCTTGAGCTGTACCTAAAATTGCAAGACGCTGAATAATGGCTTCCACTTTGGCTTTTGCATGCTCATTTTTTTGTAACAATCTTTCACGTTCTTGTTTGAGTGTCTGAATTTCGTGCTGATTTAAACGCTGATCATTCAGCATTTTTTCTTTTAAAATGCGTAATTCATTGCGCTCAGCCAAAATTTCCTGAAAGCGGTTTTTCAAATCAGTACAGCTTTTTTCCAAACGACTGTAACGGTCTGCCAGTGCTGTCGCATCTTGATTTAACTGCTGTAATTGCGCTTGCGTGCTGCTTAATTGCTCAGTCAGATTCTCAATTTCATCTTGCTTGGCAGTAATGATGCCGTTTCTTTGAACAATTTGAGCATGATGCTGTTCCTCAGCAGTTTGCTTGGCTGTGCTGAGGGCGGCATTTTCACTTTCATAATGATTAATTCGTGTTTTTAAAACACCAATATACGCTTGTAGACGCTGTAATTCTTCTAACATATCGTGGTCGCACAGTATTGCAAACAAAGGTAATATATACGAAGTATAGAGATTGGATAAACGAATGCAAGACGATATTTCAGGTTGGTCGGAATGGTTCCGCAATTTTTCTAACATTGAAGAAATTTCAAGCCCAAGTGAGTTACATGGCTTGCTGACAGGTATAGTTTGTGTGACAAATGCACCAACCGAAACCGAATGGCAGCAGATTTTAGAAACTTTAAATGTGCCAGAATTAGAGCCAGCCGCACTCTCACTTTTAACCGATGAATCAGAAGATGTCGCACATGCCTTGTCTGAAGATGAGTTGGATTATTTGCCGTTGTTGCCAGATGATGAACATCTTTTACAAGAACGTGTGCAAGCTTTGGCGGATTGGTGTGCAGGCGTCGTGCTTGGGTTTGGTTTAGCTTCTGGGCATATTCGTTCAGATGAAATCGAACTGATTGAGCATTTACAAGATGTCGCTGCGGTTGAATTTGAAGATTCAGACAATGATGAAGAAGGCGAAGAAAGCTATCAGGAATTGTATGAATTTGTACGTTTGATTCCTGTGAGTTTATCTGTAGGACGTAAAAAAGTGCCTGTAGAAGAAAGCTCTTTATTGCAAAACTTACATGCTAAGTCGCGTCAACAAACCGTACAAACAACACAAAACGCAAGTGCTGTTGTTGAAATGTTTACGCCACACCGTCCGAGTTAATCGGGCGTTGTGTGCCTAAGTTAAGTCGGTGTAAGGTGCTTTAAGTCATTACAACAATCATATTTTCATCATTTTATATGTGTAGACCGTATTTATGAAAAAACTGACTCAAGTCGAATTTAAAGAACGTCGTGATCAACTTGCAGAACTGATGGGGCCTAATAGTGTCGCAATTATTGCAACCAGTCCTGTGGCAATGCGTAATCGTGATGCAGATTATAAATATCGTGCCGACAGCAGTTTTTTCTATTTAACAGGTTTTGCCGAACCTGAAGCAGTTGCGGTGATTGAAACCTATGAATCAATTGATGAAGGTTATACCTACACGTTGTTCTGCCGTGAACGTAACCGTGAAATGGAAATCTGGAATGGTTATCGCGCAGGTTTAGAAGGTGCAATTGAGCTGTTTGAGGCAGATGAGTCTTTTGCAATTGCGCAATTAGATGCAGAAATCATCGCCAAAATTGTCAATAAAGACACGTTGTACTATCGCTTGGGGCATCAGACTGAATTTGATGTACGTGTTGCGGCATGGAACCAACAAGCTGATGCACAACATCGTCAAGGCAATACTGCACCTGCCAAAATTGTTCAGTTAGATCGTTTGCTGGATGAAATGCGTTTGCATAAAACTGAGTCTGAATTGGAACTGATGCAAATTGCTTCAAATATTAGTGCAGAAGCACATACTCGTGCCATGCAAACAGTAAAAGCAGGCATGATGGAATATGAGCTAGAAGCTGAACTGAATTATATTTTTGGTAAAAATGGCTGCGTACCTGCCTATAACAGTATTGTCGGTGGTGGTGAAAATGCCTGCATTTTGCATTATGTCGAAAATGACAAAGTGCTTAAAGATGGCGATTTAGTCCTGATTGATGCAGCCTGTGAATATCAGTGCTATGCCTCAGATATTACCCGTACTTTTCCCGTGAATGGTCAATTCAGTCCAGAACAAAAAGCACTGTATAACATTGTATTGGATGCGCAAATTGCAGCAATTGAAGCTGTACAAATTGGTAACTCCTATAAAGAACCACACCATGTTGCGGTGCGTATTTTGGTGCAAGGTTTGCTTGATCTAGGCATTATGCAGGGCAATTTAGAAGAAATTATTGCTTCGGAAAGTTATCGCCAGTTTTATATGCACGGTACAGGGCATTGGTTGGGCATGGATGTGCATGATGTCGGCAGCTATAAACACGGTGAAGACTGGCGTGTTTATGAAGAAGGTATGGTGGTGACCGTTGAACCGGGTCTATACATTGCACCCGATGATGAAACGGTAGATGCTAAATGGCGTGGTATAGGTATCCGTATTGAAGATGATATTGTTGCGACTGCGAACGGGCCATTGAATCTGACTTCAAAAGTGGTGAAAACCGTAGAAGAGATTGAAGCATTGATGGCAAAAGCTAAATCTGCTTAATTGGGTCTAATCAAAGCTGGTCAAGTGATCAGCTTTTTTATTAGAAAGCGCGTGTAAATTTTGAGTATGTAAATAATTTTTAGTCTTTGATCCGCTTTTTTGCTTCATCATAAACAATGTTATCAGCACGCTTTCCAACGGTAATGAGCAAAATAACGACCTGATCATCTTTGACCTGATAAATAAGTCGGACACCCGCTTTTAATAATTTGATTTTATAGCAGCCAGCAAGATCACCTTTAAGCATGTTCTTTGGAATATGTGGCTGCTCAATGACTTTGGCTAATTTTTTCTTGAATTGGTCGCGGATAGCACTCGGAAGCTTTTCCCATTCTGCAGTGAAGTCCTTATGACGTAAAAGATTATAAGTCATCTAATGTGACTTCCTCGAACATCTCTTTAGGATCATTCATGCGTTTACGGACGAGTGCCAATAGTTCTGCATCTTCTTCTGAAAGCAATACTTTTTGTACAGGAAGTTTTCCAGTCGTTGCCACATATTCAAGAATATTGGTGAAGAAATCGGTAGGTGAAATACCTTGTTCTTTTAGAATAGAATAAGATTTTTCTTTAAGGGCTTCATCGACCCTGAAATTAACAGTAGCCATCACTTTTCTCAGTTATTGAATGTATGGAAATATTGTAATGCAATATGCATTACAAAGATAGTTTGTATAATAATCATTATGTGAGATCATTTTTATCATTGAGCTTATTTCAAAATTGATCATCAGCCATCAATAATACTAAGTATTGAATTTATCTTCTCTTGTGTCATACATGGCTCGGAGCAAGAAGATGAGGGACTAATAATTATAGTTTGAATTGGACATTTGCAAGAAGTCTAATCATCTTCCATAGCTTCAACACTAATTCATTATAAAAATAAATGACTTTGCGGTAAGATAAAATCCATTACAGATTATACGTATTTCGATTGAATCTTTTGAAGTCGAATACCTCATAAAAAGGATCAAGGCATGCAACAAGAAGTGATCATTGTAGGCGGTGGTATGGTCGGGCTAAGCTTAGCCTTGATGTTGGCTAAGTCAAACATTGCAGTGAAGTTGCTAGAAGCGATTCAATACCCCAATTATGACGATGCCAGCCTTGCGCCGTATCATTCCAGTTTTGATGCACGTAACAGTGCCTTGTCGCGTCGCAGCGTACAAATTTACCAAGAGCTAGGTTTATGGGATGCCTTGCAAGAACATGCTACGCCTATTTTAGAAGTTCAAATTACCGAACAAGGTAGTTTTGGCAAGGCACGTTTATTGGCCGAACAAGAAAAAGTCGAAAGCTTTGGTCAGGTGATTGAAAATGCATGGTTAGGTCGAGTGTTGTTGACCGAAGTACGTAAACAACCTTTGATTGAATTGATTGATGGTGTGCAGGTCACCAGTCTTAAACAAGATGCAGATTTTGCCTATATTGAAGCGGTACGTGGTCAGGAACAATTACAGCTTGCTGCCAAACTACTGATTGCTGCCGATGGTCGTGATTCTTTCTGCCGTAAAGCCTTGGGCATTGGTGCATCGGAACATGATTATGACCAAGTAGCGATTGTGACCACAGTGCAAACCTCCAAGCCGCATGCGCATGTGGGTTTTGAGCGTTTTAGTCACTTAGGGCCTTTGGCGTTGCTGCCCCTGCCAGGTGAATATCGCCGTTCTGTGGTGTGGCCTGTGCCAAAAGGTACAGAACATGAATGGATTGGCGATGAAAATGATCAACACTTTTTAAATGCCTTGCAACAAGCCTATGGTGATCGTGCAGGGAAGTTTGAAAAAACAGGACGTCGTTTTAGTTTTCCATTGTCACAAGTTCTGGCAGAAAAACAGGCGGTTGGTCGCGTTGTACTGATGGGTAATGCAGCGCATACCATTCACCCAGTCGCAGGGCAGGGCTTTAACTTGTGTATGCGAGATGCTTACGTATTATTGCGTTATCTCACCGAACAGGCGGCACAGTCAGCAGATTTAGGCGATGCTGCAATGCTGCGTGACTATGAACAATCGCGTTTGAAAGATCAACAGCGAGTCATTAAATTCTGTGACAGCGTGGTACGTGGATTTAGCAATCAAAACCCAATCCTGAAATTTATGCGTAATACAGGCTTAGTCGCGTTTGATACCATTCCAGGCATTAAACCTTTGGTCGCCAATTATGCCATGGGGTTAAAAGCATGATCACAGCAAATCAACAAACGCAAGTGTTAGATGTCGTCATTATTGGTGGCGGCTTGGTGGGAGGCTTAACTGCACTTTTATTGGCACAAGGGGGTGTGCAGGCTACAGTTTTAGATGCCGCACCTATTTTAGATGCAGAGAAAACCCTTGCAGTTGCCAATCCGCGTGTATTGGCTTTAAGTCAGGCCACCATCCACCTGTTAAAAACAGTCAATGTCTGGTCTAAACTGGCGCGACATATGCCGTATAGCGGCATGCAGGTTTGGAATAAAAATGGCTATGGCGAAATTAACTTTGGGGCAAGTAACGAACGTACACCCGCTATTGAGCAGGCTCTGGGTTCAATGGTCGAGCCAAGCATTTTAAATCTAGCGATTCAGCAGCAAATGTTGCAACAAGTGCAAGATTATCGAACGCAAGTCAAAGTGACCCGTTTAGAGCGTGGTGTTGGCGTTTGGCACATTTATTTGGCCGATGGTACCCAATTACAAACCAAACTGGTGATTGGTGCAGATGGTGCTAACTCCTTTGTGCGCGAACAAGCCTTTATTGATTTTGATGTGTTGGATTATCGTCAGGCAGGTCTAACCTGTGCAATTCGTACTGCGCAGCCGCATCAGCATGTTGCACGTCAAATTTTCTTAGAAACTGGTCCTTTGGCCTATTTACCGATGGCAAGTTTACACGCCGAGCAGGAAGGGCATTGGCAGTCGATTGTTTGGACTTTGCCTGATGACTATGCCGAAGAATATGCCAAACTGAATGATGACGACTTTACCCAACTTTTGACTCGTGAAAGTCATCACATGCTTGGGGAAGTCTTAGAGGCAACCCCACGTGCTATTTTCCCACTGAAAGCACGTGCAGCGCAGCGTTATGTGCAAGATGGTTTGGCACTTATTGGTGATGCCGCGCATGTAATTCATCCGCTTGCAGGGCAGGGCGTGAATATTGGTTGTCTGGATGCAGCCGTACTGTGCGATGTGTTGTTGCATGATTTCAAACGTGGTGTTTGGGCGCATGAGCAAACTTTAAAGCGTTACGAGCATCGTCGTAAAGGACAAAATGATGCCATGATGCATAGTATGTCTGCGATTGGCTGGATGGAAACCACCACTTTATTCCCTGTGGTGTGGGCACGTAACTTTGGTTTAAAACAGGTGGAGCAGCTGCCTGCGTTAAAAGATGCCTTTATGTCACAAGCCAGTGGATTAAGCCTGCTTAAAGACACACGCTACGCGGTTTAAAGCAAAACAGTCGTTTTTTGTACGGTCATACATACCTGATTACGAATTTGGTTAAAAAAGATACGTTTTTTTTAATCTAGACTCTATGCGAAAGGCCAAGAGATTGCTAAATTTCATCGTAATTCATAACCAGTTTTCACTTGGACTAAATTGAAGTCATTTGTGGGGAGATTAAGATGACGGACATGAACGATTACGATGATGTAGAAGATTCAACTGTAGACGAAGATGAAGCGAAAGCGGCTGAAAAAGGTGCAGCAGAATCAGAAGAAGGTGCTGTAGATGGTGATCTTGCAGAAGCAGAAACTCTCACTGTAACTGCCAAACTAAAACAGCGTCAGGCATTGGAAGATGAAGTGGCTGCATTCTTGGCGCGTGGCGGAAAAATTACCGAAGTGCCACCAGATGAGTCTGCGCGCGACTAATCTGTTGAACGTGCTTGCTGAACTTGTTGATTGAATTTATTCGTTGAACTGTTGAGTGAGTTAGGGCGGGATGCTTACTATGCAGGCTGCTCTAATGCTTATACCTTCAACATAAAAAAGCATCACCTTGTATAAAGGGTGATGCTTTTTTTTATGCGCGATGATCGTCATCACTGTTATTGCTCAATCGGCTTATTCAGCTGCTTGGCTTAATTCCAACGCACGTTGATAGGCAATTTTCTTTTTAATCCCTGTTAGATCAGCCGCCAATTGTGATGCTGCTTTTACCGATAAATCTTGCAACAAACGCTGCAATAATTGATCTAATTTTTCTTGTTCCATGTCTTTTTCTTCGCTCGCTCCCCCCACCACCAATACAATTTCACCTTTTTGTTGATGATGATCTGCTGCGATAAATTCAGCCAATTCACCTAAAGTCATTTTTTTAATGGTTTCAAAGGTTTTGGTGATTTCACGGGCAAAGCCAACAGGGCGATCTGCACCAAACACGGCAGCCATATCTTTGACTGAATCTAAAATTCGATGTGGTGCTTCATAAAAAATCAGGGTTTGGGTTTCATCTTTTAGCTTTTCAAGTTGTTGTAATCGCTGTGACTGTTTAGAAGCGAGAAATCCCTGAAAACTAAAGCGATCACTTGGTAAGCCAACCGCACTGAGCGCTGCAATGGCTGCACATGCACCCGGCACAGGAATCACACGAATACCATTGGCTTGTGCTGCACGAACCAGTTTAAAACCTGGGTCGCTAATCAGTGGTGTACCTGCATCGCTAATGAGCGCAATATCTTCGCCATTGAGTAATTTTTGGACTAAAATATCAATCTTGTTGCTTTCGTTGTGTTCATGGCAGGCTGTAAGCGGAGTTGAAATATTAAAATGTTTCATTAATTGTGCAGAGGTGCGGGTATCTTCAGCGGCAATTAGGCTGACCGATTTGAGCACATCAATTGAACGGTAGCTCATATCATCTAAGTGACCAATTGGGGTAGCAACAACAAATAACTGGGCACTCATTGAGTTTTCTCCGTGGGAAATAGCAAACTAAAATAAAAATGATGGAACACGAAACAACAGCAGTATTGGCTTGCGTCTGATACAAGTTACAGACCAAGCGCTTATTCTACCTGAATTGCAGTCTGGCGTGTGAAACTCGCGTCATCGCACTTCAGCGAATACTACGATTGCGCACCATAACAAAATAAAAAAAATCGGATATAGCATGAATCAAAAAACACTGCAGCAAAGCATTGGCACATGGGCAGAGCAGACGGCTTGGCAATATTTACATCAACACGGTTGGCGTATGCTGGAGCAGAATTATCACAGTGTTTTTGGTGAAATAGATGGTATTTTTATTCAAGCAGAACAACTGATTTTTGTAGAAGTTAAAGCGCGTTCGCAAACTGGCTATGGCAAAGCCTACGAAGTGGTGTCTGCATCTAAGCAGCGTAAAATTATGAAAACCGCCATGCAGTTTTTAACAGAATATCCACACTATTCAGAATATTATTGTCGTTTTGATGTGATTTGCTTTGATTTTTCTCAGCAATTTGCAAAAACAGTACAGCAAGACTTTTCCAAATTCCCGTATGATTTGCAATGGATTGAAAATGCTTTTACTTTTGATGCAGACTTGATTAATCTTTGAGTGAAATTTAAAGCAAAAGCATCAGTCGGTGTATTGTTGATCGTGCAAATCTAAGGATGAAATGCACAGCACAAGCCAGAATTGAAAGAAAATAATAGGAGTCTTGCTGAGTGTTCAAGCGTATTGCAGTGACCTTGCTGTGTGTAGCAAGTTTATCGGGTTGTGCAAGTTTTATTTCAAGTGGCACAGGCACTGCGCCAGTGGGTACAGAAAGTGGTGCACGCTCACTTGGGCAAGTGTTTATAGATAACTCTATTGAACGTACTGCAAAAATTAATTTATATAAACTGGATTCACGTTTTAAACAATCACGTGTCAATATAGAAAGTTTTCATGGCAATGTGTTGTTGACAGGGCAAGTGCCTGACGCGCATTTAAAACAGTTGGCAGAAGACAATGTGCGTGCCATGAGTGATGTAAAAACCATCCACAATTATATTACAGTGGGTAATCAAATCAGCTATAGCACCATTATGCAGGACACCACGGTTACTGCAAATACCCGTGGTTTGATTATGAAAGCACCTGTGGTGTCAGACAGCAAAGTGCGTATTCATACCGAAGATGGTGTGTTGTATGTGATGGGACGTTTAAACAATGCAGAATTGCAGGATTTAAACCAAGTGCTACAACAAGTGGGCAATGTCACTAAAATTATTACCCTGATTGATAATATTGAGCTACAACCGAGCAACAATGCGAACTTTGTCAGCCCAATGGTTGCTCCAGAAACACAAACGCCAGTCGCGATTGACCCAGATCAGGTTGAACCGACACATGTTCAATAATGTGGAACACTGGTTTAAACAACTGAATAAAACTTTAGAACAGGCGAAACGTATTTATGAAGAATTTCGCCTGTATGATTTGGGCAGCTATGCGCTGAACCGTTTAACGCCACGTCAGGGTTATACCGTTCAAAGCAATATTGCTTATGGTTTACGCGCACGGCATCGTTTGGATTTGTACCGCACCATAACACCACGCCCGCAGCGTCCACTCATGGTGTTTGTGCATGGTGGGGCATGGTCACGTGGCGATAAGCAGGATTATCGTTTTGTGGGCGAAGCTTTTGCAAAAGAAGGCTTTGATGTTGCGGTGATGAACTATCAACTCGCGCCACAGCATATTTTTCCCACCTATATTGATGATTTAACTCTTGCACTGAATTACTTGACTCAGCAGCAACACAAACTGGGTATTTCTACGGCACAGGTGGTATTGATGGGACATTCGGCTGGGGCATTTAATGTGATGTCCTTGTTGTACCATCCCCAGCCCTATGCTTTAAGCTGTAAAGATCACATTCGTGCGATTATTGGTTTGGCAGGGCCTTATCATTTTGATTATAAGGATGATCCGCTATGTGCCGATGCCTTTGATCAAGAGGTGCCGTATCAGGATGTGATGCCGTATTATTTTGTGGAGCCGAATTCAGTCAAACACTATTTATTGGTGGCAGAAAAAGATCAAATTGTGGGGGCAAGTAATGCCACAGACTTCGACCACGTATTAAAGAAATATGGCAATCATAGTGAAATTATTGTCATTCCAAAAACAGGGCATGTCAGTGTTATGGCATCGGTGTCGAGTTTGTTTAGTCGTTTCTTTGCGACCAAACGCCAAATTATGCGTGCTTTAGATCAGGCACTTAAAGATGCGTGATGTTGATTGATCTTCTGTGGAAAATGGTAATTAAAAAAACCGTTGCAGCTTATGGGGTGCAACGGTTTTTTAAATGCAAGATTGCGAATTAGACTTATAGCCAAGCTTTGGTGTCATCTGCCACAGGCGTGCCTTGGGTCACATGCATAATCATGGCATGGGCGATACTGCCTTTAAATGGAATATCAGGCAGTTGATCAAACTTAAAGAACTGTGCATCACGAATTTCTTCTTCCTGTAACTGAATTTCACCGCCTGCATATTCAGCTTTAAAGGCGATCATTAAGTTACTTGGAAAAGGCCACGGCTGGCTGGCAAGATACTGAATATTTTTAAGTTGTACGCCAACTTCTTCAAAAGTTTCACGACGTACTGCTTCTTCGAGTGTTTCACCCACTTCAACAAAGCCTGCGATTAAACCGTAAATGGGCAGTTTATTGCGTGCATTACGCGCCAATAAGACTTCATCTTCACCACGAGTAATCACGGTAATGACACATGGATTTACGCGCGGATATTGGTGATAGCCACAAGCTGGGCAGACCATGGCATATTGAGTCGCATGGACTTCGGTTTTATGACCGCAATGGCTGCAGAATTTGTGGTTGCGACGCCATTCGAGTAACTGAATAGCACGGCTGGCTTGTTCAAACTGTTGGGTGTTCCAGACTTGTAAAAGTTGTCGGATAGGCACCAGTTGAAAGCCTTCAGGAATGGATTCATCTTCAAGCAGATCTCGGGCAATCACTTGATCACCCGAGCTAAAACTTAAATCACTTGCCAACTTTTCCACACGTGGTAATTGGAAGTTTTCATCGACCAAAAGTTGTTGTTGCTGAAAAATATATGCAAGTGAGAGTTCAGTCATTAGGCTACAGTTTTCAATTTTTTACTACTGTCCAATGCTACCTTAAACATGCTTTGCAGAACAGGTTGTTTGTTCTTTAAATTGTCAATCAGCATATCTGCACTGGCAAGCGTATCTAAGATATTGTTGACCTGTTCAGCTGTTAAGTTTTGCCCTGCTTCAACTTGTGCATGCACAAAATCTGCAGATACTTTCAGTGCTTTTTGACCACTTTCAGCATTCAAGAACAACATTGCCCCTGCAACTTCACGAATTTGCGCTGAAGTATGCTCTAAATCTGCAACACTTTGAGTTTGTAGGTACTGTGTCAGTGTTTGCGTGATTAAGTCAATCAGTAACTTGGTTTCAGTCAGCAAGGCTTCGTGTGCTTCATCTAAACGATCTAGCGAAATGTTCATGTTATTCACACGTAACTGCAAACGGCTAGAGGTGTGGTGACGTTCAAGCACACCGATTGAGTTCATGGCCGATAAAATCACGTTCATTAATTGCTGGGCAAAGTTTTCATCTTTGAGTAATTCAGGACGGCTTAATGATTCAGCTTGGCGTTGTAAGTCCAAATGCGCTTCATTTAAGTTCAAGACTTTAAACAAGTTTGCTAACTCTGTTAATTTGCCTTGTAATTCCAGCGTTTTTTCAGGACTCATGTTTTGATAGTTGTATTCAATATCATTGCGAATTTGTGTCATTTCTGTGGTGACCAAATCGCTAATGGTATGCATGGTGTCAAAATCTGGACCATATAAATGACGGCTGAATACTTGGAGCTGCATGTCGGTGAGTAAGTCTTCACCAATATTCATTTGACTGCGAATATGTTGAGAAATTTCATCTTCTTGACTAATACACAGGCTCAACACATTCGCAAGATCAGACAAGCTGGCGGTAAAGCTTTCTGGCGTAGCAAAGTATTGACGCATATTGTGCTCAATACTAATAAAAGTACGCAAACGTGGCTCATTCAACAACAAGTTATCAATATGGTTAAAGGCAACGTGTACTAAGCCCCAATATTGCTGACTCGGATGTTGTTCTGCCAAACCTGCCAAATACGTTCCTACCAGTTTAATCGCTTGAAGATCCATGGCAGATTCTTCTTGCTTGAGCAGCTTATGTAATGACAGTTTATATAAGCGATGCACATAAGCCGACTTTTCTAAAGAAGGCACTTGCGGCAATTGGAAACTTGGAGTGATGCAGTCCAATAAAGTTTCAATATGCTGACCTTCCTGAGTCAATGGTTTACCCAATGCCAATTCTAAACGGTTTAAAGTGTCGAGTAGGAATTGTGGAATTTTAACTTCACGTAGGCAAATAAACTCAATATAACGCTTGAGCATGGTGGTGCCTTCGCTAAGTGCAATGACTTCCAGCGTGTTGATATTGCTTGGATTCCCCATAATTTTACGCATCAGCTCTGCTGAGTATTGCGCAATTTTTGCCAAGCTTTCCATATCAATTAAGGCTAAAACCTGAGCACACTGTTCAAACTGATTCAGTGCATCATCAATCCCAAAAGGCAAAGTTTGATCTTCTGCTAAGGTGCTTACTGCGGATTCAACCAGTTTGATAGAATTATCAACCTCATTTTTTATTATCAGTAAGGCAGTTGGATCAAAATGTATAGAGGTTTGGTAAGACATGGATCTGCACCTTTCCTAGTGTTTTATCTGTTTGTTGGTTCTTTGCAAAATACACAAAGTCCTATTTGCTTTAACTATAACTGAACTGGCAAATCTTTAAATACATAAAATTACAAAACTCGTAGATTTTATTTGGCAAAAAAGCAAGGTTTACCGTGTTTTTCTTCAAATTGTTTGACCCAATTCTCATGTGCAGCCAATTCTTCTTCTGATGGCAGAATCACAGCAAGATCAATATCAATGCTTAAACGATCACTTTGACGTTGCTGTTCTTCGCTTGCAGACAGAGCATCCATATCAAAGGCGACTTGTCCGCCAGTCATTGCCAAGTAAACATCGGCTAGAATTTCAGCATCTAGTAATGCGCCGTGGAACGTACGGTCACGCGCAGGAATTTCATAGCGTCTGACGAGCGCATCGAGTGAGTTTTTTTGCCCAGGATGCTTACTTTTTGCCATGAGCAGTGAGTCGGTCACTTCGCATACTTCGGACAAATTGCCCAACCCCGCACGACTGAACTCCATATCTAAGAAGTTCATATCGAAGGTGGCGTTATGCGCAATAATTTCTGCACCTTTAAGATATTGATACAGCACATCGGCAATTTCGGCAAACTTGGGTTTGTCTTTTAAGAACTCATCTGAAATACCGTGAATGTTTTCTGATTCACCGACCAGTTTTTCAGGCTGAATATAAATGTGGATGGAACTGCCCGTGAGTTTACGGTTAATCATTTCCAGCGCACCGACTTCAATAATTCGGTCACCATCTTGATAGTAAAAACCTGTGGTTTCGGTATCCAGAATCAGTTGGCGCGGGCCGTGTAGCTCCATTGTGGCAGGGGTGACCACAATATGCGGATGCAATTGAGTTGTGTTCACTACGTCAACGCGAGCTGATGGATTGGTTTTTTCTGTTTCAGTTTCATCTGTAATGGTTGATTCAGTTGCAGGCACGTTGGTTTCTGCTTCAATGACATGAACAGATGCGCCGATTTCGAGTTCCGTGTCGGTTGCCTGATGAGCTTCCTGAAGCGTATTTTGCATATCTTCTGTTTCAACCTCGGCATCATCGCCCATTAAATCAAAACCAAACGGGTCATCGAGCAACCAGTCAGATTCCGCTTTTTTTTTATCATGTTCTGCTATGTCTACTGCCGATGTGATTAAGGTTGCATTGAGGGTTGGGTTTGAGTCTGCGGTTTTTAACATTTTGCTGACTTGATCTGCACCCACATTGGCGAGTTGATCTGCCATTTCATTACCTGCATGTCCTGCGTGACCTTTAATCCAGTGCCATTCAATTTCACGACCTTGACAGACCGCATCTAATTTTTGCCAAAGGTCAGGGTTTTTGACATCTTTCCAGTTTTTCTTTTTCCAACCGTGAATCCACTCGGTAATGCCTTGTTTGACGTAATTGGAGTCAGTCCAAATAATCAGCTTGGCATCCATTGGGCAAAATAAAATGCCTTCAATCGCTGCAGTCAATTCCATACGGTTATTGGTGGTTTGAGCTTCGCCACCATATAATTTATGTTCTTCTTGTTCGGTAACAATATACGCACCCCAGCCACCCAAGCCAGGATTACCACGACAAGCACCATCAACATATAAAGTGATTGTTTGAGACATAAATCAGATCCGCAGGTTGTGCAAAATAAATCAAAATGAAAAGCTATTGTATATCGCAAATTCGGTTTAGACGTGTAAATCCTGTCTATTTTTTAATTTCTTGTAACATTTATAGACGAAACGCGCTAAATTAATGCCTTGTGTCGTTGTCTAGCTCTACTACAATGGCAAGTCTAAAAAATAATTTATATACGAGTTGTTTGGATTTTTTTATGTATAAACCAACCACGCGCATGTGGCAGCCGACTTTACCTTCATTTTTAAAAATTACAGTTTTAGGTTCAGCATTGGCTGCCCTTGGCTTGATGATGGGCTGTAGCTCGACGCAGGGTGCGAGCAAGCCACTCACTTCAAGTCAGGTCGGTTCGGGTTATTTAGATGCCAGTACTTTAGATGCTCTGGAAGATTTACTCTCTGCAACCGATATGCGCGCGGTAGAAGGTGACCGTTTATTAATTTTAAAACACGGTGATGTCTGGAAGCGTATGACCGTTGGTTTCAAAATGGATTTAAACCATTGGAACCCACGTATTGAAGCGCAGCGAGGCTGGTTTATTTCACGTCAACCGTATTTGGATCGTTTAAGTGCGCGTGCGTCACGTTATTTGTATCACACGGTTAAAGAAGCTGAACGTCGTGGTATGCCAACTGAATTGGCGTTGTTACCTGTGATTGAAAGTTCCTATGACCCTGCAGCAACCAGTAGCGCAGCTGCCGCAGGTTTATGGCAGTTCATTCCAAGTACAGGGCGTATTTACGGCTTAAAACAAACTTCGATGTACGATGGTCGCCGAGATGTCGTGGAGTCGACTCGTGCTGCCTATGAGTTTTTGGGCAGTTTGTATAATCAGTTTGGTTCTTGGGAATTGGCATTGGCGGCTTATAACGCAGGCCCGGGTCGTATTCAACAAGCCATTAACCGCAATAAAGCTGCAGGTTTACCAACCGATTATTGGTCTTTAAAACTGCCGCAAGAAACCATGAACTATGTGCCGCGTTTCTTGGCGGTAGCACAAATTATTAAAAGCCCGCATGCTTATGGCGTGTCTTTACCCCCAATTGCCAACCGTCCACACTTCCGTGAAATTAATGTAGGCGCGGTGAATTTAAATGATGTGGCCAATATTACCGGTCTCAGCCGTGCCGAACTGTATTCGCTTAACCCTGGACATCGTGGGGATCGGATTGACACCCAAAGTCCAATGCGTATTTTGATTCCTGCAGATTTAAGCCCAACAGTCGATGCACGATTGAAAAAACTACAAGGTGGTGGCGGTTTATGGGCAAGCAATAGCAGCAACACACCATCGTTTTCATCTTCTGGTGTGACCATTACACCATCTAAATCTGAGCCACCTGCGTTAACGACCAGTACAACAACCAGAACGACTACAGGCAAGCCTGCTGCCTCTACGGCAGTCACAACTACCACTACACCAAGCACAGCATCGACTACAGCCAGTGTTTCAAAACCAGCAACGACTACGCCTACACGTTTGTCACGTACGCCACAAGGTTCGGACGCTTTGGCAGCATTTGCTGCGGGTAGCGATATTCCAAGTGCGCCGCGTATTCCTGTTGCTGTTACACCTGCTGCCAATATTCAGCCTGTGCGGATTGAACCACCAATTTCCAATACTGAGCGTGAGCAAATTCTTGCAGCAGTGCAGGCAGAAGGTAGCAATAAAACTGTAGAAGAAGTGTTGCAGCCTGTGGCTTCTAAAGCAGAACAAGAACAACTTGTGGCTGAGTTAAAACAAATTGCGCCTCAAGGCACTGAAATTGTTGATCCATACGATGGAAAAATTAAGCTGACCGCTATTCAGACCAGTCTGTCTGTTGCAGAGCAGCAAGGTAAAGAATTAACCAAAGGTTTTGCTTACCCGAAAAGTGTGGCAGAAAATACGCGCCTAGATTCAGAAGAAGCAAAGCGTAACCAAGGTAAGAATTATGTGCGTACGGAGTCTGAAGTGGTGGTCGTACCACCAAAAGGCAAACGTACCACGTACACCGTGTTAGCGGGGGACACCTTGGCCAGTATTGCCATGAAAAATGGCTTGAACTGGCGTGATATTGCCAAGTGGAACCAAATTGCTCCAGATGCAACTTTGTATGTGGGCACCAGTATTTATTTATACGACGCCAAGCCACAAGTACAGGCAGAGCCTGCTAAGCCAAAAACCATGCCTGAGCAATACGTGGTGCAAGCCAATGATACCTTAACAGGTGTCGCCAGTCAGTTTGGTTTAACTGTAAAACAATTGGCAGATTTTAATAACTTAAGCACCACCAGTGGCTTATTTGTAGGGCAGCGTCTAAGTTTAAAAGAAACGGCTGCATCTAAAGCCAAAGCAGAAGCCGACAAAAAAGCCGCAGAACAGGCTGCAAAAATCGCAACCAAAACTTACGTAGTGAAGCGTGGCGAATACTTAAAACTGATTGCAGACCGTTATGCCTTGTCAAATCAGGAATTGGCTGATTTAACTCCAGGTTTAAACGCGAACAGTAGCTTATTGGTTGGGCAACGCATTAATGTGCCTGTAAATGAAGTGACTGCACAAAAAACGGAAGCGAGCAAAGCTGAAGCCAGTAAGTCAGAAACAAAAGCAGCAGAGCCAAACTATTCGACTGAAAACTACCAAGTACAGCGTGGTGATACTTTATCGAGCATTGCCAACCAAGCCAAAATTTCTTTGGCAGAGCTCGCCAGTTTAAATAATATAAGCACGCAAAGCGGTGTGCGCATTGGTCAAACCCTCAAAGTGCCTGCAGGTGTCAATGTGCCTGAGCGTTATACGGTACAACGTGGCGATACCTTATCGGCGATTTCGACAAAATATAATCTCAGCCAAGACTATATTGCAGACTTAAACAATCTAAGCCGTAACAGTGGTTTAAGAGCAGGACAAATTCTTAAACTCACGGGGGATGTTCCTGAGAAAAAAGCCCAAGTTGAAGCGGTGGCTGAAACCACCAATGATATTCACGTGGTCAAAGCAGGGGAAACTTTAAGCAGTATTGCGCGCCAATATAAATTGCAATTGAATTATTTGGCAGAGCTGAATGATCTTTCACATACTGCCAATGTCCGCATTGGACAGCGCTTAAAAGTCGATGCCAGCGCTGCAAAAAATGAAGTAAAAACAGAGGTCGTAAGTGCTGCGAAAAGCAGCAGTAGTAAAGCCACCGAAACTTATACCGTTAAAAGTGGTGAGTCTTTAAATTCGATTGCCAGCCGTGTGGGTGTGTCGGTTGCAGAATTGGCGAGTTTAAATAACTTAACGCCACGTTCAGGTTTACGCATTGGACAAAATATTCAAGTTCCCAAAACCGTAACTGAATATAAAGTGAAACGTGGGGATACGCTGATTGGCTTATCCAGTCGTTATGGCATCGACACCAAAGCATTGGCAGATTTAAATGATATGCAGCCAAATACTCAATTGCGTATTGGCGATGTGATTAAAGTCCCGAATCTGTAAAGTTTAATCTTGAGGATGTCATGTTTTGACGGCATCCTCAGGAATACTGCACAAGGAGCTGTGTGCATGTCATTTGCCATAAAAAAGACACATCAATATCTGGGCTGTATTTTAGGTTGTGTGGTCTTGCCGCAGTTTGGATGGGCTGCGTTACAAACCACGCCCTATATTGCCGTACATAGCCAGCCTCAGTATGTGGGGCGCTCGGCTATGCCTTATGCCAACCCGCAAGCGCCCAAAGGTGGCGATTTAATTCGTGCCAGTAATGGCACTTTTGATAATTTAAATGACATGAATGGCAAGGGCAGCTCAACCGATGGGGTGAGTTTTATATTCGATTCACTCATGAGCAGTTCTTTAGATGAGCCGGGGGTGATGTATCCCTTATTGGCAGAAAAAGTCAGCTATGACCCCAAGCAAACTGCATTTGTCATTTTTCATTTAAATCCTAAAGCTAAATTTAGTGATGGCAGCCCAGTTACAGCAGATGATGTGAAATTCAGTTTTGATGCTTTTCAGACCAAGTCTAATCCAGGTTTGCAAATGTATTTATCCGATTTAGATAAAACCACGGTCTTGTCTAAGCATCAGGTTAAAGTCAGTTTTAAATCCACTAACAATGCAGAAATGCCGCTGATTTTGTCGCAAATGCCAATCTATTCTAAAAAAGACTGGCAAAAGCGTGACTTTACCCGCATCACACTAGAACCGATTTTAGGTTCAGGGCCGTATCTTATTGAGCGGATTGATGCAGGGCGCAGCATTACTTATAAGCGTAATCCAAATTATTGGGGCAAAGATTTACCCGTAAATAAAGGGCGCTATAATTTTGACCGCCTGAAGTATGTTTATTATCGCAATCTGGATATTGCCTTCGAAGGGTTTAAGTCGGGGCAATACACGTTGCATGAAGAATATACCGCACGAAAATGGGTCACTGAATATCGTTTTCCTGCTGTGAATGCGGGCATGGTGGTCAAGCATAAATTTCAGCACCAAAACCCAATTCCGACCCAAAGTTTTGTTTTTAATACCCGCAGACATGCGTTTCAGGATATTCGTTTTAGGCAGGCTTTAACCTACGCTTATGATTTTGAATGGCAAAACAAAGCCTTGTTTTATGGGCAATATCGCCGTTTGCAAAGTTATTTTTCTAACAGTGAATTAGAAGCCAAAGGCACACCTTCAGCCGCAGAATTGTCTGTTTTAAAACCCTATTTGGCCAAGCTGCATCCTATTCAACGCCAAGGCGTATTGCAAAATTGGCAGTATCCTGTGACTGATGCCAGTGGCTTTAACCGTAACGGCTTGCTTAAAGCCCGTGAATTGCTTTTGAAAGCGGGTTATCGTTTTCAGCAAGGTAAATTGGTCGATGCCAAAGGCAAAGCCATTCAAATTGAATTTTTAATCCATCAGGATGGTTTGCAACGCACATTAGTGCCTTTTGTGCGCAATATGAAACGTCTGGGCGTTACGGTAAATATTCGGCATGTCGATGTGCCGCAATATATTGAACGCATGCGCCGTGCCGATTTTGATATGACCACCAGTGTCATGCCGCAATCTTTAAGTCCAGGCAATGAGCAAGCACAGCTTTGGAGTAGTGCTGCCGCAGATCAACCAGGAAACTATAATTACGCAGGCATTAAAAACCCAGTAATTGATGAGGTGGTACAACAGTTGATTCGTGCGCCTAATCGTGAACAATTGATTGTGCGTACCAAAGTTTTGGATCGTTTATTGCGTGCGGGGTATTATCAAATTCCAACCTATGGCAAAGGTGAAAACTGGTATGCCTATTGGAATATGTATCGTCAGCCCGCCATCAAACCTAAACTATCGGCAGGAATTGATTATTGGTGGAGTGATGCTGCCCAAGCCAAGAAAGTTGCACATTATTTACGTCAACAATAACGATTTTAAAACTCAAGCATGACAGTGTTTGCGATAAACCAGAACATTGCCAAAAGGTAAGTACATGGGCACATACATACTCAAAAGATTGCTCCTGATTATTCCAACCTTGTTTTTCATTTTATTGATTAACTTTGTGGTGATTCAAATTGCACCGGGCGGTCCAGTCGAACAGGCGATTCAGCAAGCCGAAGCCTTTCAGGGCATGGGGGCGACAGGCGGTGAAACTGCTGCAACCTCCAATAGCAGCAATTATCAAGGTGCTAAAGGTTTAAGTGATGAAATGGTTGCAAAAATCGAAGCGCAATATGGATTCGATAAACCTGCACATGAACGCTTTTGGCAAATGCTCACCAGCTATGTGCAGTTCGATTTTGGCACCAGCTTTTTTAAAGATAAACCTGTGACCCAATTGTTATGGGAAAAATTACCTGTATCGCTATCTTTAGGTTTATGGAGCACCTTGCTGATTTATTTAATTTCTATTCCTTTAGGCATTAAAAAAGCCCGTCAGCATGGCTTGTTGTTTGATAAAGCCACTTCTATTTTGTTGGCAGTCGGTTATGCCATTCCTGCGTTTGCCTTTGCTATTTTGCTGATTGTATTTTTTGCGGGTGGTTCATATTTTCAGTGGTTTCCTTTACAGGGTTTGGTGTCTGAGAACTTTGCACAATTAAGTCTGTGGGGAAAAATTACCGATTATTTTTGGCACATAACTTTGCCTTTATTGGCGATGGTGATTGGTGGTTTTGCAGGGCTGACTTATCTCACCAAATACTCGTTTATGGAAGAATTAAACAAGCAGTATGTGTTGGCGGCACGTTCTAAAGGTCTAACCGAATCGCGTGTGTTATATGGGCATGTGTTTCGTAATGCCATGCTAATTGTAATTGCAGGTTTGCCCGAAGCGTTGGTGGGTATTTTCTTTGTCGGGAACTTGTTCATCGAAATTATTTTTAATTTGGATGGATTAGGCCTGCTTGGTTTTGAGGCGATTGTACAGCGTGATTATCCTGTAATTTTTGGCACTTTGTTTATTTTTACCTTATTGGGCTTAATTCTACGCTTAATCAGCGATGTGTTATATCAGGTGATTGACCCACGTATTAGTTTTGAATCGCGAGGGGCAAAATAATGTCACCGATCATGCAGGCGCGTGTGCAGCGTTTTAAACAGAATAAATTGGGTTTGGGTTGTTTCATTGTCTTTATCATTATTTTTGTGTTGTCTTTGGCGGCAGAACTGATTGCCAATGATAAACCGTTATTGGTCAAATATGAGCAATCTTTATATCTGCCAGTGTTCAAGGCTTATCCTGAAACGACCTTTGGCGGTGTATTTGAAACCGAAGCAGATTATAAAGACCCAGTGGTGCAACAACTGATTGCAGACCGAGGATGGGCAGTTTGGCCGCTCATTGAGTTTTCTTACCAGACCCCGAATTTAGATTTGGCCGTTCCTGTACCTTCTGCACCAACTGCACAAAATTGGCTAGGTACAGATGACCAAGGGCGCGATGTGTTGGCGCGAATTTTATATGGCTTGCGTGTATCGTTGTTATTTGGCTTTGCATTGACTTTTGCATCGGCAGCTTTGGGCATTTTGGTCGGGGCAATTCAGGGCTACTATGGCGGCTGGGTCGATTTAATTGGTCAGCGCGTTTTAGAGGTGTGGGGCGGTTTACCGATGCTGTTCATGGTGATGATTTTGGTCAGCATGTTTACCCCAAGTGTGTATTGGCTATTTGTGATTATGCTGTTATTTGGCTGGACGACACTGGTCGGCTTGGTTCGAGCAGAATTTTTACGCGCCCGAAATTTTGACTATGTCCGTGCAGCGCGAAGTTTAGGCGTAACCGATCGTACCATTATGTTTCGGCATATTTTACCCAATGCCATGAGTTCGAGTTTGTCGCAGTTGCCATTTATGCTAACCGCCAATATTACAGCTTTAACCGCACTGGATTTTTTAGGTTACGGCTTATCGCCCGATGCAGCATCTTTAGGGGAGTTGTTGTTACAAGGTAAAAATAATTTAAATGCACCGTGGTTGGCATTGTCAGGCTTTTTTACCTTAGCAATTGTGCTGTCCTTGTTAATTTATATTGGGGAGGCGACCCGTGATGCATTCGATCCAAGACGTTAATTCTTCAACTGCATCACAGCCTGCAGTATTGCTAACAGTCAGTCATCTGCGTATTCAGCAGCAACAGGTTTTATTGCACGATTTAAACTTTGAGCTGCATGCAGGCGAAACCATTGCTTTGGTTGGTGAAAGTGGTTCTGGAAAATCTATTAGTAGTTTGGCATTGCTGGGTTTATTGCCCGAACATTTACAGGTGCAAGGTCAGGCAGTCTTTGCAGAACAAGATTTACTTCGCCTTAAACCGCAACAATTGCGACAAGTTCGTGGTCAAAAAATTGCCATGATTTTTCAGGAACCAATGACGGCTTTAAATCCGTTGCATCGAGTGGAAAAAATTATTGGTGAAAGTTTATTACTCCAAGGTTGGAGCAAAGAAAAAACGCGTGCCCGGGTGCTGCAATTACTTGCAGATGTCGGCATTCCACAGCCTGAAGAAAAACTAAAGCGTTATCCACATGAATTATCTGGGGGGCAACGTCAGCGAGTGATGATCGCAATGGCGTTGGCACTCGATCCCGATATTTTAATTGCTGATGAACCAACTACGGCTTTAGATGTGACTTTGCAGGCGCAGATTTTGGATTTATTAAAAAGCCTGCAAGTGCGTCGTAATATGGCCATGATTTTGATCAGCCACGATTTGAATTTAGTCAAACACTATGCAGATCGGGTAATTGTAATGAATCAGGGGCGGGTCGAAGAACAGGGCAGTGTGGCAGATATTTTTAATAGACCGCAGCAAGCCTATACCCAAAACTTGTTGAATCATGATTTTGGTGAAGCTTTGCAGGTTGATGAGTTGCCGACCATTTTGGAGTTGGAGCAGGTTGCTGTGAAATTCCCGATTAAACAAGGCTTGCTGAATCGGGTTAAAGATTATGTGGTTGCGGTTGAGCCGTTAAGCTTGCAACTTCCGCAAGGTCAATCTATTGGTATTGTCGGTGAAAGTGGTTCGGGTAAAAGTTCATTGGCACTTGCAATTGCACGATTGATTGAAAGTGAGGGAAAAATTGAACTACTTGGGCAAGATCTGAATCAACTGAATGAACGCCAATTGCGTCCCTTACGTCAGCAGTTTCAAATTGTATTTCAAGACCCGTTTAGCAGCTTAAATCCACGTTTAAATGTGGAGCAAACCATTGGTGAGGGTTTGGCATTGCAACAATTGTCCAAGCCTGAAATCATCCAGCGCATTGATGAAGCTCTAAGCAAAGTGGAATTGCCTGTGAGTTTTAAACAACGCTATCCGCATGAATTGTCGGGTGGGCAACGACAACGGATTGCATTAGCACGCGCGTTGGTGCTGCGTCCTAAACTGTTAATTATGGATGAGCCGACTTCTGCCTTAGACCGTACCACGCAACGTGCTGTCGTGCAGCTGTTACGCCGTTTGCAGCAGCAAGAACAGATGAGCTATTTGTTTATTAGCCACGATTTGCAAGTGGTGAAAGCACTGTGTCAAAAAGTGTTGGTGCTGCATCAAGCGAAAGTCATGGAATTTCAAGATACTGTACAGTTATTTAGCCATCCGCAAACAGAATATACCCGTCAATTGATTGCTGCCAGTGAGTATTAAACCTTCAATATTTTTAAACAGCTATTTCGGCTGGCTGACTTGTTTTACCATTTTGACAATAAGATTTGTCAAAATGGCATTGACCTGTTCCGAAAAATCTTTAGAGTAAAAAAGACCAATAAAACACAATACGGAACAGTGTATGAGCCATCTTGCCGAAACAATTCAGATTCGTAATACCATGTTTAAAAATCGCATCATTAAAGGCGCGATGAGTGAGGCGCTTGCCAACACGGCAGGGCAGCCGAATAGCCTGCATTTAGGTCTATATGAAGCATGGGCAAAAGGTGGTTTGGGCTGTGCCATCACTGGCAACGTAATGGTCGATTTACGTGCCAAAAATGAACCGGGTGTTGTGGGAATTGAATCAGACCGAGATATAGAAAAGCTCAAACAGTGGGCAGAAGTTGGTAAACGTTATGGCATGGTGCAATTGGTACAGTTGTCACATCCTGGGCGGCAATGTCCGAAAGGTTTGAATAAAGAAACGGTTGCACCTTCGGCTGTGCCTTTTAGTCCAAGTTTAGCTTTGAGTTTTGGTACACCACGTGAACTACATGAAGATGAAATCCTCGATATTATTCAGCGTTTTGCCAAAGCTGCACAGATTTGTGAGCAAGCGGGCTTTGAAGGGATTCAACTGCATGGTGCGCATGGCTATTTGATCAGCCAGTTTTTATCGCCACTGACCAATAAACGCCAAGACCAATGGGGCGGCAATATTGAAAACCGTATGCGCTTTTTGATGCAAATTTATCAAGCGGTACGTGCAGCGACCTCAGACAATTTTATTGTATCAGTCAAACTAAACTCTGCAGATTTTCAACGTGGCGGCATCACTGAAGAAGAAGTGATTAGCGTGTTTAAAGCCATGGATGAAGCAGGTATAGATATGATTGAAATTTCAGGTGGTACTTATGAAGCACCCGCGATGGCAGGCTCTAAAGCTGATAAACGTAAACCAAGTACCATTGCCCGTGAATCCTATTTTTTATCTTTTGCGGAATTGATTCGCAGTCAGGTGAAATGCCACTTAATGGTGACAGGTGGTTTTAGAACGGTAGTTGCCATGAATGCTGCTTTGGACAGTGGTGCATGTGACTTTATTGGGATCGCCCGACCATTTGCGGTAGAAACCGATTTAGCCAACCGTTTGTTGGCGGGTCAAGATGTACGTTACGGGGTCGATAAAATTAAAACTGGTATCCCGATGATTGATAAAATGGCAATTATGGAAATTATTTGGTATGCCGCGCAGTTCAAAGCAATTGCACAAGGCAAGCGTCCAAACCCAAAACTCTCGCCTTTAAAAGTCTTTTTCAAATATTTAAAAGGCAATTTAACTGCGGTGATTAAAGGACAGGTCAACTCACGTAAATCAGCTTGATTCGTATTTTTCAAACCTCAGTGGACGGATTCAAAGCTTAAACTATGGTTTTTGAATCAGTCCGCACAGATTGAAATATAAAACTAATGCGTTAGATAGCAAAAAGCCCAAGTCATATTGATTGGGCTTTTTGTTGAGATGTAAACATCTCGAATATGGCGTCCCTACGGGGATTCGAACCCCGGTTACCGCCGTGAAAGGGCGATGTCCTAGGCCTCTAGACGATAGGGACAAATAGAAGTTTATATTTTTAAACCATGTAACAACCAATGCAGTTGTTGAGAATATGGCGTCCCTACGGGGATTCGAACCCCGGTTACCGCCGTGAAAGGGCGATGTCCTAGGCCTCTAGACGATAGGGACTTAAAAAAATATCTACTTCTGAAATTGGCGTCCCTACGGGGATTCGAACCCCGGTTACCGCCGTGAAAGGGCGATGTCCTAGGCCTCTAGACGATAGGGACGTTTCAGAGGTGGGCGTATAATAGGGCGTATAAGGGGGGGTGTCAAACGCTTTTCTGCAATAATTCTGAAAAAAATGTTCAACTGAATAAAATTAAAACTATTCTGCTGTCGTGATACGTTTGAAGCGGTAAAAATCATGCTTTTCAAGTTATTTTTAAATGGACACATTTATTAGAGCAGCATGATTTTCTTTGTATTTTGCAGTATTCATTGCTAATCAACACAACTCAAAAAACAAGGCAATCCGAAGATCGCCCCTATTGTTTTACATCATCGCTAAAAAAGCATTATGATTTTTTGTGATAAATCATGTAATAACTGAGATAGCACAACACAATAAAAATCATACAGCCAATAAAACCTGCCAGCATTTCAGGGTCAAACACCATACTTAAGCAAGTAATAAAACAGAACACAAAACCTAAAATAGGCACTATTGGAAATAGCGGTGCAGCAAAACCTAAGTCCTGCACGGTTTTACCTTGTTTATACCATTGGCGACGGAAGTTAAACTGGCTTAAACAAATGCTCATCCAGACCACGACCATGGTAAATGCAGCCACACCCAAGAGGTTTTTAAAGATGGTTTCAGGCGCAAATTGTTCAGACAATAAACCTGGCATTGCACCGAGCATGGTGACCATGACTGCAATATAAGGAATACCACGCGCATTCACCTTAGAAAAAATCTGTGGTAATTGCTTTTGGTGTGAGAGCGACCACATCATTCGTGAAGCTGCAAATAAACCTGAGTTCGCTGCAGAGAGTAACGCTGTGATAATCACAAAACGAATAATATCTTCCGCATAAGGAATACCAATCTGATTAAACACCGTTACAAAAGGACTGCTGCTTACACCTTCTGCAGCCAAACCTGCAGCCTGATGTGGTAGCAAGGCACTAATCACCACAATGGTACCTACAAAGAAAATCAACAGACGGAAAATTGCGGTATTGATTGCTTTAGGCACGTTTTTGGCAGGGTCTTTGGTTTCACCTGCGGCAACACCAATCAACTCTGTACCTGAAAAGGCGAAATTAACAATTAACATGGTGGCAAAAATAGGGAATAGCCCTTCAGGAAACCAACCTTGTGCGGTTAAATTGCTAAATAAAGGTGCAGAGGTATAACCTTGATAAGACACAGCACCTAAAATTGCCATTAAACCCAAAACGATAAAGGCAATGACAGTCACGACTTTGACCAAAGATAGCCAAAACTCAGATTCTGCAAACAAGCGCGTGGAAATCATATTCAAACCAAATACAACGCCACCAAAAATCAGTGTCCAAATCCACATGGAAATATGCGGGAACCATTCCTGCATTAGCAACGCAGCGGCGGTAAATTCTGTGCCTAAAGTGACCGACCACGTGAGCCAATATAACCAAGTGATGGTATAGCCCGTGCCAGGTCCAATATATTGTTTGGCGTATGCCCCAAATGAACCTGAAACAGGCATGTGTACGGCAAGCTCGCCCAAACACAGCATCACCATATAGGCAATTAAACCACCAAAAATATAAGCGATGATGGCGCCAACGGGGCCTGTTTGTGCAATGACTTCACCTGAGCCTAAAAATAGACCTGTGCCAATAGCACCGCCCAGTGAAATCATAACCAAATGTCGAGTGCTCATCGCACGTTTTAAAGGCATAGTATTGCCTTGATGCACAGCATCATTTTGATGATTCGATGACGGCATAAGTGATAGGAGAAAAAATGAAATGAAGCGAAGTATTGTAGAGAAAAACTACAAATCTGCAATCTTGAAATAATAAATTTGGATTAGAAATGATCGTATAGCACGATAAATGGCGTCCCTACGGGGATTCGAACCCCGGTTACCGCCGTGAAAGGGCGATGTCCTAGGCCTCTAGACGATAGGGACGTTGCGAGGTGATGCGTATATTATGAATTTTTAGCGACAGTGTCAAACCTGAATCTAAAAAAACTGCCGCACTATTTGTTATTTGCTTAAAAAATAATACATCTTTAAAAATAAATCAGTGCATGTAAATTTGAATACGGTGCATCATTTTAATGATCAGGGGTTTGATATTGCTTTTCAGTGGTTGTTGTTTGTGTGGCTGCGGGTTGAGTGCTTGGTTTAGGTTGAGCAGGCTCACGATTCACAATATAAAGATACAACGCAGAAGGCGCGAGAATGACCAAAACCAAGACAATTTTTTTCAACATGGCAGAATCAATAACACAAATTGGAATATTGCCATTATAACCAAAGCCAGCTCAAAAGACTGCATGCATAAAAGCTGATTCGCAGTAAAAATCATTTTGATGCTCAGTCTTGTGGTTGAAAAGCACGAATCAAAACCACAACACTAAAAAGAAAACAGGACGACAAACGCAGTCTGTCATCCTGTAAACATCTCAATGTTCGAGTACAAATCGTATTATTGATCTGGGTTGAGTAAGTTCTCTACCATGTGCGGCGCAAGTTTATTTAGAATAAAACAAAACAGCTCTGCAGTTTTTTGCGTATCGTATAAAGCTGAATGAGCTTCTTTGCCATCAAACTCAATACCTGCCTGAATGCATGATTTTGCCAGCACCGTTTGACCAAACATCACCGCACTTAAAGTCACTGTATCAAACACTGAAAAGCTGTGGAATGGGTTTTGGTTTTTCGTGCCTGTGCGGGCAATGGCTGCTTGTACAAAGCCTAAATCGAAATGCGCATTGTGACCGACCAAAATGGCATGGGTACAATTCTGTTGGCGACGCACTTCATTGACTGATTTGAAAATCCGTTTTAATGCGGTTTTTTCATCTTCAGCCATAGCCATACGCATAGGGTTGAAAGGATCAATCCCAATAAAGTCCAACGAACGACGGTCTAAATTTGCCCCTTCAAACGGGTTGATATGCGCATGATACGCTTCACCTGGTACAAATTTGCCATCCGCATCATAAATAATTGGAATGGCAGCAATTTCCAACAAAGCATCGGTTTGGGCATTAAAGCCTGCGGTTTCCACATCAACCACCACAGGCAAAAAACCACGAAAACGTTGCCCCATCACGGGCAAAGTTGTATCTGTCACACTTTTCTCCATTGAATGGTTTTACCCGCATATAACGGAATAATTTGTTCACCATCCAAGTAGTCTAAACTGGTTGGAATGATTTGCTCTTCTTTCACCAAAGTAATGGTGTTGGTATTACGCGGCAAACCATAAAAATCTGCACCAAAGAAGCTTGCAAAGCCTTCTAAGCGGTCAATACGTCCAACTTGATCAAAAGCTTGTGCATAAAGCTCAATTGCCGTAGGCGCACTATAGCAGCCTGCACAGCCACATGCATTTTCTTTGGCATTTTTTGAGTGCGGTGCGCTATCTGTCCCTAAGAAAAACTTAGGATTTCCGCTAGTCGCAACTTCCAATAAAGTTTGTTGATGGGTTTGACGCTTTAAAATAGGCAAACAATAGAAATGCGGTTTTACGCCACCTACCAACATATCATTACGGTTAAATAATAAATGTTGCGGGGTAATGGTTGCTGCGACATTACGGCCTTGTTCTAAAACAAATTGCGCTGCTTCAGAGGTCGTAATGTGTTCAAGCACCAATTTTAAGTTTGGAAATTGTTGTAATAATGGTGAAAGCACTTCATCTAAGAAACGTTTTTCACGGTCAAAAATATCGACATGATTGTGCGTGACTTCGCCGTGCAGTAATAATGGCACTTGTTGTTCTTCAAGTTGCTCAATCACCGCATATACTTTACGAATGTCGCTCACCCCATTGTCTGAATTGGTGGTCGCGCCAGCAGGGTAAAGTTTAATGGCATTCACATGCGCAGAGGCTTTAATTTTCTTGACTTCTTCGGGAGAGGTTTGATCGGTAAAATACAACATCATACGCGGATCAAAATTTACACCTTCAGGGACGTGTGCCATGATGCGTTCACGATACGCTTCCGCTTCTTCTACCGTTTTTACTGGTGGAACAAGGTTAGGCATACAAATTGCGCGTGAAAATTGCTTGGCAAGATCGGGAACAGTACGTTGTAGTGCTAAACCATCACGTAAATGAGCATGCCAGTCATCTGGCTGGATAAGAGTAATCGTATTCAAGGCGCTGCCAGTCTGAAAAATAAAACAGATGATAATCTATAAATGTTAAAATGGTAACGTCGAAAGCCATAAAAAATAGAAATGCCTGAATTAATTGTTTCGACATTGTGTTATTTTTAAACCACTAAAAAAATTATATTCAGGTTGTTACAGTTTTGCTGTGCAACAATCGTGATTAAATGGAATTTAAAGCATCCATGGAATACAAATATAAGTTAGCCAAGCTACAGTACGACAAAGAAAAAAATGAAGAGTTGATTAAACGTCAACGTAAACGTGCGGGGCAGGTTTTTCCGAAACAACTGGAAGTTGAGTTTTGGCAACAGCATCTTGAACAAGCTCGGCACAACATTAACCAATATTTTTGGTCGGGCGTACTCATCTACTTTATTATCACCGTGCTGATGATTACTGGGGATTATTGGATTATTGATCGTAATTTTTTTAAACACGATTTTATCCACTCTTTACTAGGCTTGGTCAATGGCGCGTTTTGCTTACTGACCCTGTTCTTTTTTGCCCATTATAAAATTTTGCGCCCGTATTATGCCTATGCCGCCATGGCTATGATTTTTTGGGCCATTGTGTCGATGACCTGGCTGACCATGACGGTGCATACCGAAGTGTTTAGACACCAAGCCATGATGATCATCAGCATGATTTATATTATGGGTTTTGTACTGACGGGGGTGAAGCCGTTTCACATGCTGCTGACTGGGTTAATGGCGGCTGTGGTTGCCATGATTATGCTATTAACCTTGTATATTCCAATTGATGTGATGGTGATGGGGCGGGTGTTGGTTGGCAGTACGGTAGTGGGTTTTTTAATCAGTAAAATGCTGTGTACCCGTGAGCGGATGATTTTTTTGGTCATGCACCAAGCCCGACTTAGTGAAAAAATTAACCGTATTCATGCTGAAGAATTGTTGCATTTAAGTCAGCATGACGCGCTGACTAAAGTATCCAACAGACGTACTTTTGATGAAATGCTGGACAGCTATTTCGAACAGGCACGGCATGATGAAGTGCCATTGTCTTTACTCTTTATCGATGTCGATTTTTTTAAAAAATATAACGATCATTATGGGCATCAAAAGGGAGATGAAGTCATTTCAGCGATTGCCAAATCCATTAAAGACTCAATTCGTCACATGGATTTTGTTGCGCGTTATGGTGGTGAAGAATTTGTGGTGTTATTGCCAGAAACCGATGCGCATGGTGCGTATGCTGTGGCTTCCAATATTTTTAAAGCGGTTGAGCGTTTAGCGATTCCACATAGTCAATCTTTGGTTGACAGTAATGTCACCATCAGTTTGGGCTTTACCGTCTATAAAGGTGAGGCGGACATTTTTAAAAGCGATTTCTTACAACGTGCAGACCAAGCCTTGTACCGTGCGAAACAGTTGGGACGTAATCAAATTTATTACCACACTTTGCAGGTGGAAGAAGTGCTGTAAATTTTTCTATTGCAGCTTTCATTTAGTATGAATTGTTTAGTCCTCATGTTTAAACAAACATAAAAAAGCCGCTCAATTTGAGCGGCTTTCGATTTCACAAAATCATCACCAAGTGATTATTTGTTTTTGTCTTTCAATTGTGGCACTGCAGAACCTGAACCAATCGACAATAAGCCAGAATTGGTATAAAGACCCAATTTAGCGCGTGTATCGGTAATGTCTAGGTTACGCATAGTTAACTGACCAATACGATCCATTGGCGTAAACATTGAATCACCTTTCTCCATAGTTAAACGCTCAGCTTCATAAGTGAGGTTCGGAGATTCAGTGTTCATAATGGTATAGTCATTACCACGACGTAATTCTAAAGTCACTGTACCAGTAATTGCTTTAGCCACCCAACGCTGCGCAGTTTCACGTAACATTAACGCTTGAGAATCGAACCAACGACCTTGATACAATAAACGACCTAAACGTAAACCGTTAATGCGGTATTGTTCAATAGTATCTTCGTTGTGAATACCCGTAACCAAACGCTCATAAGCAATGTGCAATAACGCCATGCCTGGTGCTTCATAAATACCGCGAGATTTTGCTTCAATAATACGGTTTTCGATTTGGTCAGACATCCCCAAACCATGACGACCACCAATACGGTTCGCTTCAAGAATCAACTCAACAGGGTTTTCAAAACGCTGACCGTTTAATGCAACTGGCATACCTTCTTCAAAGGTAACCGACACTTCTTCGGCTTTAACTTCAACGTCATCTTTCCAGAACGCCACGCCCATGATTGGATCAACGATTTTGATGCCAGCATCTAGGTACTCAAGGTCTTTCGCTTCGTGTGTTGCACCTAGCATGTTTGAGTCAGTTGAATAAGCTTTTTCTTTTGACATTTTATAGTCAAAACCATTGTCGATAAGGAATTGTGACATTTCCGCACGACCGCCTAATTCATCAATAAAGGTTTGGTCTAACCACGGCTTATAAATTTTAAGCGCAGGATTAGTCAATAAACCATAACGATAGAAACGCTCAATATCGTTACCTTTATAGGTTGAACCATCACCCCAGATGTTTACGTCATCTTCTTTCATGGCAGTCACTAGCATTGTACCTGTTACTGCACGACCAAGCGGGGTGGTGTTAAAGTAAGGTATACCGCCTGTGCTGATATGGAATGCACCACATTGGATGGCAGCAATACCTTCCAAAGCCAACTGCATACGGCAGTCAACCAAGACTGCTTTTACCGCACCGTATTCTTCGGCTTTCTTTGGAATGGCATCATAGTCATCTTCATCTGGCTGACCCAAGTTTGCGGTATACGCATATGGTTCAGCGCCTTTTTGCTTCATCCACAATAAAGCAGCTGAAGTATCTAGACCACCAGAAAAGGCGATACCGACTTTTTTGCCTACTGGTACATTCTGCAAGATAGTTGCATTATCAGTCATTGCTAGTCCTAACTTTTTTAAAATAGGCACCACATTTGGTGGCCAAGGAGAATTCTAAACTGCAAATTATAGCACTCTTTAAAATGCTTGTTTTCGTTAAAAAAGCGCATTTGATAAAAAAATCAGGTTCAGGCTTAAATTTTCATTTAGAAATGGCAAACTTGGTATAGATGTTGAAGATCAAAACCTGCAATTGGGATGGTGCAGAATAAAATCACTTTTACTTTTGGGCGGTTTTATATCAAGTTTATATCAAGAATAGTTAGGGTCTATTGCCAAGTTTCATAACGCAATCTGAGAAAGTTTTAGCCACATGAGCAAGAACAAAGCACTGCTTTGTTTGCTGCGCAAGGGGACAAGCATATTTTTTGCTGCTATTGCGTTATGAGTCAGTCATTTAGAATGACTAAATTTCCTGCCTCATGCCTTATATCAGCTAAAAAACCTTGCGAGATATATCTCTCACGTCGCAAACATAGAAGAAGTGTCAACAGACCCTATAAATTGACGTTTGCGCCACACAGTCGAACTTTAGAGTCATAAACAGTTTATAAAAATCGGTTAAAGTATTCATGCAACAAGTTGCAAAGCTCATTATATAAGGACTCATCATGACAACTCGCTATGCAAATATTCTAAAACCATTACATTTAGGATTTACCACCATTAAAAACCGTGTCGTGATGGGTTCAATGCACACGGGTTTGGAAGATCGTTTTTATAATTATCCAAAACTGGCTGCTTATTTTGGCGAACGTGCCAAAGGTGGCGTGGGTTTAATTATTACAGGTGGTATTTCACCTAACCGTCAAGGCTGGTTATTGCCTGCGGGCGGTACTATGAATACATTGGGCGATGTTGCACCACATCGATTAGTGACACATGCCGTACATAAGCATGGTGCGAAAATTTTAATGCAAATTCTGCATTCAGGACGCTATGGTTATCAACCATTTGTGGTGTCTGCAAGTCCGATTAAATCTCCAATTTCACCATTTAAACCACGTAAAATGAGTGAAAGACAAATTTTAAATACCATTGAAGATTATGCGAAAACAGCTAGTTTAGCCAAAATGGCAGGCTACGATGGTGTCGAAATTATGGGTTCGGAAGGCTATTTACTGAATCAGTTTTTAAGCCGTCATGTGAATCAGCGTGAAGACCAATGGGGCGGTACGATTGAAAACCGTATGCGTTTTGCTTTAGAAGTAGTCAAAGCCATTCGCGCCGAAGTGGGTGAAAAATTTATTATCTGCTTCCGCTTGTCGATGCTGGATTTAGTCCACGATGGCAATACCATGCACGAAGTGATTACCGTTGCCAAAGCCTTAGAGCATGCGGGTGTGAACTTGCTCAATACAGGGATTGGCTGGCATGAAGCGCGCATTCCAACCATCGTGACTTCTGTGCCACGCGCAGCTTTTGTTGATTACACCGCAGAAGTGAAAAAACACGTTGAGATTCCTGTAATTGCATCCAACCGTATTAATATGCCTGATACTGCAGAAGAAATATTGGCAGCGGGTAAAGCTGATATGATTCAAATGGCACGACCATTGTTGGCAGATGCGTTTTGGGTCAATAAAACTGCGACCAATCGTGTCAATGAAATTAACACCTGTATTGCCTGTAACCAAGCGTGTTTAGATCATACCTTTAAAAATCAGCGTGCGACTTGTTTGGTCAATCCGCGTGCAGCCTATGAAACTGAATTGGTCTATGAAAAAACCAAGCAACCGAAGCGTATTGCAGTTGTCGGTGGTGGTGTTGCGGGAATGTCTGCTGCTACAGTTGCTGCTAGTCGTGGGCACCATGTGACTTTATTTGAAGCCAGCAACGAAGTGGGCGGTCAATTCAACTTGGCAAAAGTCGTGCCGGGCAAAGAAGAATTTCACGAAACCATTCGCTACTTTAAAGTGCAAATTGAAAAAACTGGGGTCGATTTGCGTTTAAATACCAAAGTCAACCGCGAGCAACTCGAACGTGAAGGTTTTGATGAAGTGGTCATTGCAACAGGTGTAGTACCACGTGCTTTAAAAATTGAAGGCAGCGATGCACCGCAAGTATTGTCTTATGCAGAAGTATTACGTGGTGCACCTGTTGGACAAAAAGTCGCTGTGATTGGTGCAGGCGGTATCGGTTTTGATGTGTCGGAGTTTTTACTGAAACCTGAACATCAGCCACAACCGCAGCCTTTGGCAGATTGGCAGCGTGAGTGGGGAGTCGATCCGAATCCTAACTATGTGACTGAAGGTGGTATGCTTGCTCCAGAAGTTCATCCCCCAGTCCGTGAAATTTATTTATTGCAACGTAAGACGACAGCTTTAGGTGCAGGTTTGGGTAAAACTTCAGGATGGGTACATCGTGCACAGTTGAAAAAACATGCGGTGCGTATGCTACGTGGTGTGCAATATAAAGCCATCAGCAATGAAGGCTTGTGGATTGAAATGGCAGGTCAAGACCAATTGTTACGTGTAGATAGCATTGTAGTCTGTGCAGGGCAGGAATCGGTTAAAGATTTAATGCCTGCGGCAGATGAAAATACTTTGGCTAACTATCATATTATTGGTGGTGCAAAGCTTGCTGCAGAGTTAGATGCAAAACGTGCGATTCGTGAAGGGGCTGAATTGGCTGCTAAACTTTAAAAAGTGAGGTGGCTATGCTGTTGTTTTGATGAACTTTAGCGCTGATTTGGTGAAACAATATTCACTTGAGTGCTTGAGTGGTATTTTTTACTTGTCATCAAATCAAAAGCTTCGTATCATGGCCCACATGGAAGCGTGGCAGAGCGGTTTAATGCACCGGTCTTGAAAACCGACGAGGGTGTGAGTCCTCCGTGAGTTCGAATCTCACCGCTTCCGCCAAATTTTTAAAAGACCCTTGATTTTCAAGGGTCTTTTTTATGTCTTGTTATTTCACTTATGACCTATATCTGAAAAAGTTAAATATGATTAACTTGGTATAGAGGCTGAAAATTGAGTTGCTTTTGTTTTTACAACCCCTCAACTATCGCAATTGACCCTCTGCAATTAACTGTTCAGCCATTTCTTTGGTCTTTTTTAAACCAGGCATACGGTATTCAGTATGACCATAATCTTGGATTGATTTCCAGCGACCACCCCAAGTCAAACCTACCGATTCAGCCACCTCACCATACAGTTGATAGCCACGCATTGCCCAAGGATCACGTTCCGAAATAACAATTTTACCATTACGTTTAAAAGCAATATCGGCAGCTAAACCAAACTGATGATAACTCTGATAGCCTTTGGCGCGTGTAGTATTTGGATTAGTCGACAACATATTCTGACGACTTGGACTACGATAACCTTCAAGTAAGACCAGTTCATAACCGTGTTGTTCTCGCATAATTTTAAATACCATCAGCAGACGTTGCTTATAGCGTGGGTTGATTTTGTCCCATTTACGATCCAGTAAAGCAGAATCTAAATGTGCATGGCTATGAAAAACGGGCGTTTCAATACGAGCAGCATCCACGCTGCCCTCGGCGGAATGTTGTGCTTGATAGCTTTGTTCAAGCTGAGTCGTTTCTATGATTGCATCTTGAATCAAAATAGCATCTTCTTCTGGGGGAGGACTGAGCATTTCTCCCTGAAGTAAGGCATAAATTTGTGGGTCAGTTTCTTTTAAATATTCAGCTTCAATTCGTGTGGAATGAATGGGTTGGGTAAAAGCAAAAGTCAGAACACTGGTCAATAAAATTAGCCCCGCAATTAAAATCCACCATTGCTGCACATACCAATGTGATTGTAGTTTGTTGGGTGAAGCAGCCTGATATAAATGATGAATAACGTGCAAAAAATTGATTATTTTAGTTTTACTTTGTGGCAATAAAGACCGTAAACGCTGCCTGCATGTATGCTGTATCTCATAAGACATGAGCAGCATTAATCCGAGTGCAATAGCAACAAAGCAGAAAAAAATCACAAAAATCATAGGTTATTGATCTTCATCTATAGCCAATGGTCTTTGTGTCACCGTAATTTTTAGTGTTGCTTCAGGCGTTGCTGTTTCAGCTTCTGATTGTGTCGATGTTGTGGATTTCGTTGTTGCTGGATTAATTTTCTCAACTTTCGTGATGCGCTTTACTGGATGCTGTGCGGTATTTTCAAAGGGAGCAACTTGCTGTGCAGGCGGCGTTGGAGCGCCGTTTGATGGTGTGTTGTTGGATGTCGGGCGCTCAAAGAATTTATTTAAATCCTTGTCCTTCGGCTGAATGAAATGATGATCTTCACTTAATAAAGAAGTTTCATGATCATCTGTTACAACCTCATCAACCCATGGAGCATGAACCGTGATTGATGGATGCATTTGTTTCTTTTCTGATTCATCTAATATTGGCGAGGTCTGTAGATTAGAGCCATTAAAGTTGTTCACCCATAATAAGAAAATCAGGGTAGAAACAATCAAACCTGCAATAAAACCGATCAGTACATAAAAGCGAGAAGCTAAGGTCTTTTTCTTATGTTGTAAGATGCGTAAAGAAGTCTTTTTTTCCTGTGCCATACATCATCCACTAGGGTAAATGAATTGTGATATGTGCTTCTTCTACAGGTATCGAAATCACATTTTGATAGGGACTTAAGGCATTCTGGCTCTGTTGAGAAAGCATGAATGTTAAGCCAGCGAAAGTCAGTACCGTAAACATGCAGAGGCAAATTAAAATCCAGAAAAAAGGTAATTCATGATGAATCAGATGCTTAATTTGATCTGGAATGGCAGCAAATGGAGAAAATGCCGCTTTTTTCCCTTTGAGATAATCAATTTCATCGCCAACACGGGCAACAAGATGATTTAAATTTTCCACCAATTCCAGTCGATATTTCCCTTGAAAACCCAGTAACAGGCAGTAATGCAATACTTCTAATGCTGCTAAATGTTCTTTACCGCGACTACGCAACTGTTCCAAAATTTCAAAAAAACGATAGCCTGCCAATTGCGAACCAAACAGACTCAATTGTAAAGGACTGATGAGCCATGTATTTTGCAAGTCAAAATAGGCATTATCTTGTTGTGTGGCAATGGTTTCATCCATCAGAGCGCAAAAGGCATATTTGGCGTTGTGAATATCATCGGCAGAAAATTGTAAGCGTTTTGCCTGTTGCTCAAAATGACTGAGTACATCCAGAATCTTTTCACGAAACTCACTCGGATGGGTAGGGATATAATGATTACGCAGCAGAAAAACTAAATAAAAGCCATCATGTAAGAGGTCAATTAAACTGGTGGTTTGAGCTGTTGGTAAGGACAGGTGAGATAAGTCTGAACCAATTTCTTCATCATCAAATAAAGAGGGCATGCCGATGGGTTGAGTCATAATTTTTCTCTTAATGATTAAGTACTGCAATCAGTTCGATGCTGATATCTTGGAAGCCTGCGGGCATATACACACAAATTGTTGTGGATTCCAGCATTGGTTGATAAAGCTCATGATGTGATTCAATTTCAAAATAACTGACCCCAGAACGTACTGGAATTGCACTTGGCACTTGGACTAAATGCTGCAATGGAACTGCGGGTAGTGCGGCAATGACACGTTGCTCTACATCAAAGGTACTGCCCACTTTAAAACGTAAAGGCACGACTTGAATTAATTCATGGGTTTGCATTGAGCTGCTAGAAACTGCAAGATACAGTCGCGTATCACGGTCAATCTTGTCAGATTCAAGGCTACCGACCCAATATGATGGGCGGGTTTCTTTCAGTGCAATGCTGAAGTAACGATTGGAAATAATTGTGTCGAGTAAATCTCTTAAGATGAGATCAAGCTGCTGAAAACTCTCTTGTAATTGGCAATGTCGGTATTGTGGAAGATGCTCCACACTATAAGCAGTTGAAAACGTCAGTAATGAGCCAGTTAGACGTAATAATTCTGAAAATAAGCGTTCTGGATGAATCTGTGGATAGTGTAATAGGTGGTTTAATTCGGCATAGGCTGTATTTAAGACATTGATTAGCCAAAAGGAAACAATATCTCCTGAACGGAACTCAATCAGTTTTTGTTCATTTTCACGATTATTGCCCTGAATGGTTTTTATCTTCGCCTTAATGATGTTTAGACTACGTTTGAAGTGATTGATTAAGACTTCTGAAGCTGAAATATGCAAAAGTGGTGGAATAAATTGGTAATCTAGCTCAAAACTGCCTGAACTATGGCGTTTGAGTTTCGCAATCGGTAGGTATAGAAAACCATCCAGATTTTGACTGGGCTGAACATGCAACTCTAATAACTTAAATGCTGCGCGGCGATGTAAAAAATTGAGTTCAGCAGGGCTGGCATCGGTAAATAAATCATGGGTTTCCTGCAAAAAATTATGATAGCGACTCGGTATTGCCTGTGTTTCATCTGCTATATTTTTTTGCTTGGCCTGCAAAATCGGAAGAGTTAGATACAGCATCATCTCTGTGTTTAAATTCAGGTCATCCAATAACAACGGTGCAGGTAGCAAGTCTTGTGCAGGTGCATGGTAAATTTCACCATCTTGCCAAATCATTTGTACCTCTTGCAGTGCAAGAATATGTGTTGCAAGTTGTGCTTCATCAAATTTTAATTTTTGTATGCCATAGGCATGAGGAATCATGGCACGGATGGTGTGATTCAAACGCTGTTCATGGTAGCGATCTTGAACTTGAAAATGCTGAGGACGTAAAAATAAGCCTTCACCCCAAAGGATTTTTTCTGCTTTAAACATGGTGATTCACTTATTCTGATTGGTATTGATTGTTGGATTGAACGCCAAGCGTGTCTTGTAGCATGTTCAATGGATGTTCATCCTTAATCACCTGCGCTAGCCATTCATGCAAGGGCATTTGGCTCCACTTAATGGTTTTTTCCAGTAAATAGCTGACAGGACTATGCGGTTCATTTTTTTGAAAATATGCTGAAATTTCCTGCAGAATTTGCATGGCGTGTTCACGATTTTCTAGGTGTGACTGTTGCTGTGGTTGAAATGACAGTTGTTGTGCAGTAGACGATTGAATGCTGACTGGAGGTGAAATAGAGGGCGATAAAGCTGTCACTTCTGTAAGTGCAGTGACTGGGCTTTGTTCAAGTGATGCTACTTTATAAATTTTCTTCAGACTAAGATGAATGCTATTGAAGCTTGAATCAATTGCAGCAAAACTTGGCGCATCTAAGCCCAGCACATGATCTAGCACCTGCTTTAAGGTCGTCCAGTGCTGTAAAATCTCTGTAAAATATTGATAGTTTTGGCGCTGAATGTCTGGATTTAGCTCCAATACGGCTTGTTCTAAATGAGCCAATTCCGCGGAATGATCCACGCTGCTATCATCGCCTTGCTTACGAAGCATGTTTTCCTGATAAAGAAAATTGTCATAGTCGAGTAGGCAATAAAAAGGCGCCTGATTGACCAAGGGAACTTTTTTAATCAAGACGGGCAATTGATTGATCTGTCCTTGTAATAGTCCAATTCGTTGGTCTAAATCTTCATCTTCAATTTCAGGATGGAGCGTTATCCAATATTGCGCGATGAGGCGATGGCTGAGTTCCAGACTTTTACTGATCCCTTCAAAACCAGATAAGTTCGCCCATGCTTCAGCAAGCCAAGTCAGCAAACGAATATCTTTAGTCTTCGTTTGCAGTAAATGTATTACTGTATTTGCAACAAAGTCCCAATCTGCCTGTTTGGGGGCAGTGACCCAATCCCCTTGTTCCAGTAAAGTATCATCTTGAGTTCTAGCGAGTTTGATTGCATGAAATTCATTTGAAAAACAATAATCTTCGCCACAAGGCAATTGTGCTTGAATAGGTGCAAGTAAAGATAAAATATCCATATAGCTAAATTAACTCAATTTTAAAGTTTTAAACCGCAGCTTGAGGTTCTGGATTGGAGGCTTTTTTGGTTGTTGGTTCTGCTGGATCTAGTTGATAGTGAATTTCATCATTGACGACATGCATCAAAATCAACTTCGGTAGGCGCTGTTCTGCCAAAGCAACTAAAATATGCGTGGCTAAAGTAGGTAGAATGGTAGCGTTCAAGATGTGGTCGACATTGCGTGCGCCACTATCTACTTCAGTACAACGCTGCAAAATTAATTCAATCACATCATCAGAATATTGAACCTGTATTGCATACTGTTGTTCGATACGCGTAATAATTTTTTCGAGTTTGTGCTGAATAATACGAACCAAAAGATCATCGTGCAGCGGAAAATAAGGTACGATGCGCATTCGCCCAATAAATGCAGGTTTAAATTGTTGAGATAGACTTGTTTTTAAATGCTCAATTAACTTTTCTGCAGTAGGCCAATTTTCTACAGGTTGATTTAAACAGGCTTGCATAATTGCACTCGAACCTGTATTTGAGGTCAGTAAAATCGTGGTGTTTTTAAAGTCAATGCTGCGACCTTCACCATCTTCCAGCATGCCTTTATCAAAGACTTGATAAAATAATTCTTGAACATCGGGATGCGCTTTTTCAATTTCATCCAATAACACGACACTATAAGGGTTGCGGCGCACGGCTTCGGTTAAGACACCGCCTTGCCCATAACCGACATAACCCGGTGGCGCGCCTTTTAAGGTAGAAACGGTATGTGCTTCCTGATATTCAGACATATTAATAGTGATGAGATGTTGCTCACCGCCATAGAGTTCATGGGCGAGGGCGAGCGCTGTTTCAGTTTTACCGACACCGCTTGGACCAATTAATAAGAAAACACCTTGAGGCTTTTGTGGGTCTTCTAATTTTGCTTTGGCAGTTTGAATCCCATGCACCAATTGAGTTAAGGCATACTCCTGTCCCATCACACGTTGGCTCAGTTTGACCTTTAACTTTAGAATTTTCTGGATTTCATCATTGAGCATTTCGCCAACAGGAATACCCGTCCAATCAGAAATAATTTCATGGATGATCTGTGCATTAACACGTTCAAAAACTAGAGGATTTTGACCTTGTAATTCAGCTAAATGGATTCTTAATTGCGTAACTTTATCCAGAACATCTGAGGCGTTTTGCGTATTGAGCTGCTGAATCTGCTGAACCAAATTCAACTCTTGTTGCCACCGTTTTTCAGTATCGGCAATTTCTTGTTCTAGCTGAACGAGCTGTTGTTTGAGTTGTGATAATCGTTCCTGATAAATCGGGAGTTGTTGATGTTCTTGCGTGATAAGCTGCTGTTCTAATTGTAGATTGTGTAACTGTGCTTTGAGGTGATCCAAAACAACAGGTTGTGCATTTTGGGTTAAAGCCACTCGTGCCGCAGCAGTATCTAAAACACTAATGGCTTTGTCTGGAAGTTGACGACCACTGATGTAGCGATTAGATGCTTGTACTGCGCTGATAATGGCTTGATCATCAATTTGTAAATTAAAATGTGTTTGCATGACTGGAATCATGGCACGTAGCATGTCAATTGCGACAGCTTCTGTAGGTTCAGCAACTTTGAGAACTTGAAACCGACGGCTAAGCGCAGCATCTTTTTCAAAATATTGCTTATATTCGCTCCAAGTTGTTGCGGCAATCGTTCTTAATTCTCCGCGTGCTAAGGCAGGTTTCAGTAAATTTGCGGCATCATTTTGTCCTGCTTGACCACCTGCCCCAATTAAAGTATGTGCTTCGTCAATAAATAAAATAATCGGATGAGAGGAAGATTGAACTTCTTGAATCACTTGCTTTAGGCGACTTTCAAACTCACCTTTGACACTGGCACCAGCCTGTAACAGACCTAAATCTAAGGCATGCAGATGCACATTTTTTAAGGCATCAGGTACCAAACCTTGGGCAATTTTTAATGCCAAACCTTCTACAACAGCTGTTTTTCCAACACCTGGCTCACCTGTCAAAATTGGGTTGTTTTGACGACGTCGCATTAAGATGTCAAGCAGCAAACGGATTTCAAACTCACGCCCAATGACAGGATCAATCTCACCATTTTGTGCCTTTTGGGTCAGGTCGATGGTGTATTGATCCAATGCAGGGGTTTTGGGTGCTAATGTTTTTGCTTGAAGTTGATTCGTGTTTTCTGCACATGATGTTTGATTTGTTTGGCTAAAATTTTCACAGCTTTCAGCACAAATTTCTAGAAACTTATGTTTCATGGTATCAATGGGAAATGCTTCAAATAAAGTTGAGGCACGGATTGCCACTTGATATAAATCGGCAGAAGTTAATAAGGCAATGATTAAATGACCACTGCGAATAATCGGCTGTTGATCTGCAGCAGCGAGTAACCAAGCTTGTTCTAATAAAAGAATAATTGATTTTGTGAAAATAGGTGTACGTGTATTTCCTTTAGACAGTGTTGTAAGGCTGTTATTTAAATCATCAATAAATTTGGATTTTGATATTTTATATTTAGCAAATAATATAGAAAGATCAGTTTTGGATTGTTCCTTTAATAATTCACATAAAAGATGTTCAATCTCGACTTCATAATGACTTTGACTTATGCAAAAGTTTACAGATTTTTCTAATGCTGTTTTAGTCGGTTGCGAAAGTTTTGTAATGAGTGTTTTTAGGTTGTTCATTATCTGGCTCTAACTTTATCGTAAGAAAATTTTTAGTTTTAAATGAATCTAATCGTTCTATTTTTATTTAAATTATTGAAAATAATATATTTTACTTTTATTTTTGCGACAAAAACGATTGCTTTCCTGTCTTGGGACACCGCATCATATTTAAATCAAAAAATAAAATCAAACTAAATTTTAATATTTTTAAATGTTGTAATTCACTCACAACATAATATATTGGAATACTTAACTGAATTTTCACGTATGACTTGACTTATCTATTCATGTTCTAGTTAAATGCGCTCGCTAAATTATTTTATAACTATATTTGAACTGGAAATAATCAAAATAAAAGTTAATTTTGACTCCAGTTGAATTACAAAAATTAAGAGAAACTCATTTTAATAAAAATGATTAGAAATTAGTTCAAATAACAAATAAATAAGAGGTTGTCTTGAAAAGAATCGTTATTTTTATCACAATTTTGTCTGGTTTTACTTTCAATCAGCATGTGGTTGCAAATACATCAGAAGTGAAGCTTAAAAAGAAATGTATCCAACAATATCCGTGGATGGAAGGGGAGTCAGACCTTGCTTTGCGTGGTATTTATGCGCAGATTTGTGACAAGAAAAATCGTCAAAATAAAAATAATTTACTCATTCAAGCCGCACAGCAACATCAGCAGCTTGGACAGAATTTTAAAGCATTGCAGTTGATCAGTCATTTGCACGAGCAAGATATTCAAAGTACTGCATTGACGGATGTGCAATTTATGGCAAGTACGCAAATGGCATCTTCAGCGATTGAGCAAATGCGTCGTAATGAAGTTCGCTATTTAAGTGAAGAACAGACTTATCCGGCAGCAAAAAACTTGGTCGATGCAATTGAACAAGCAAAGCCTGCACCTGTTTTAGCGGTAAAAGAGGCTTCTAGTTACGTCAAGAAATCGTCAAAAAAATCACTGCAACCTAAACCTAAACCTAAAAAGCAAATATCTAAAGTGACTGCAAAATCACCAAAAAAAGAAAAAACCGTAACAACTCAACCTGTAAAAATGGTTCAACTTGCTGTTGCACCAAGTAGTACAAATCCATTTGCGACTTTAAAAAAATAACCAAAGGAATCACTCATGGCTAAAAAAGAAAGCGTGCAGAAGAAACTGCAACGCATACGTCCACCGCGTGTTCAGCTGACTTATGATGTTGAGGTTGGTGATGGTATTGCATCTAAAGAATTACCGTTTGTGGTTGGAGTAATGGGGGATTTTTCAGCGGCATCCGAAGTAGAAAAGACCAAATTAAAAGACAAAAAATTCATTAATGTCGATTTAGATAATATTGATGAAGTGATGCAATCTTTAGCACCGCGTGCGGCTTTTCAAGTGGAAAATACCTTGACTGCGGAAGGTGGAAAACTATCCGTTGATCTCATTTTTAACTCGATGGAAGACTTTCGTCCAGAACAGGTCGTACAACAAGTGGATCCGCTGCGTAAGTTGCTAGAAGCGCGTGAGCGTTTAACGGATTTGCGTAATAAAATTTCTAATAGCGAACGTTTAGAAGATTTACTGGATGAAGTGCTGAACAATACCGATCAAATTCGTCAATTGAGTGCAGAGGCTGAACGTGAATAATTTACAAACAGCAGTTGCATCAAATCAGCAAGTAGAATCGGTAGGTTTATTGGATTCAATTATTGAGCAAAGCCGTATTGCGCGTAATGCGGATGAGCAGATTCGTGCCAAAAGTTTGATTGGTGAGTTGGCAAAAGAAGTCATGGCGGGAACAATTACTGTTTCTGAGAATATGACGCTGTCTATTGATCAGCGTATTGCCGAAATTGATGCATTAATTTCCAGTCAGCTCAGCCAGATTATGCAGCATGCGCAGTTTCAAAAAATTGAATCAACTTGGCGGGGGCTTTACTATTTTTGCCAAGAAACACCCTCGAATAGCATGATCAAAATTCGTATGTTAAATACGACAAAAAAAGAATTGGTCAAAGATTTTCAGGGGGCAACTGATTTTGACCAAAGCACTTTGTTTAAAAAGATTTATGAAGAAGAATATGGCTCGTTTGGTGGAGCGCCTTATGCGGCACTGATTGGCGATTTTGAGTTTGATCGTACCCCGTCAGATATGTATTTATTGGAACAAATTTCGCATGTGGCTGCAGCGGCACACGCACCTTTTGTATCGGCTGCAAGTCCGAGCATGTTAGGACTTGAATCATTCACGGATATTGACCGCCCGCGTGATGTTTCAAAAATCTTTGAAACGGCTGAATATGTGCAATGGCGTTCATTTCGAGAGAGTGAAGATTCACGCTATGTTGCATTAATTATGCCGCATGTGTTGGGTCGCCTGCCTTACCATCCCAAAGATGGCACAGCCACAGAAGGCTTTAATTTTATAGAACATGTGTCTGGCGAAAAGCATGATGATTATTTATGGATGAATGCTGCTTATGCTTTTGGCACGCGCTTAACCAATGCTTTTGATATGCATGGTTGGTGTGCTGCGATTCGTGGGGTTGAAGGTGGTGGTTTGGTAGAAGGCTTACCTGTACACACCTTTAAAACCTCAGATGGTGAAGTGGTATTTAAATGCCCGACTGAAATTGCCATTACAGATCGCCGTGAAAAAGAACTCAGCGATCTAGGTTTTATTCCTTTGGTTCATTGTAAAAATACCGATTATGCAGCATTTTTTGGTGCGCAATCTGCACAGAAACCTAAAAAATATGACAATGATACAGCCAATGCGAACTCTGCATTGTCGAGTCAAATTCAATACATCATGGCGGTGTCACGTATCGCACATTATTTAAAAGCCATGATGCGCGACAAAGTCGGAAGTTTTGCATCTGCAGGCAATGTGGAGGCCTTTTTAAATGAATGGCTTTCGCAGTATGTCTTGCTTGATGATGGTGCATCTCAAGAAGCAAAAGCGCAATATCCGCTTCGAGAGGCATCTGTAAAAGTTGTAGAAGATCCAGCTCAACCGGGTCATTACAAGTCTGTGGTGTTTTTAAGACCACATTTCCAGCTAGACGAGTTGTCTGTTTCTTTGCGACTCGTGACTGAATTACCTCAGTCCTCACATTAAGAGCCTAATCATAACTTTAAATATAAAAATAGAGGTCAATTATAAATGAAAGATATATATGTTGAGTTTCGCGGCAAGTACAAAGTCGATGGAGAATCACGAGATGCTGAACACAAAGGTTGGCTTGAAGTGAACTCTTGGTCACATCACATTCGTCAACCTAAATCTGCGACCTCAAGTAGCGTTGGTGGTCATACCGCTGAACGAGTTGAACATTCAGATATGATTTTTGTGAAAGACTTAGATGCAACCAGTCCTAAATTATGGGAAGCGTGTTCTGCGGGTTATACCTTCGATGAAGTGCAAATTGATTATTATCGTGCCAATGGCGATAAGCGAATCAAGTACTTACAAATCAAATTGAAGCATGTTTTGGTTTCAAGTGTGACGCCTACTGTAAATGAAGAGGGCGTTCCGGCTGAAACATTTGGTTTGAAATATGCAGCAGTTGAGTGGACGTATAACCAACAAGACATTAATGGCACTGCAAAAGGTGCAGTGACGAAAAAGTGGTCGTTGTCCAATAACACAGCTTCATACGCTGCTTAATCAAGCATGGGGTGATTAGACTGAGGTCATAGCACCTCAGCTCTAATTTCTCAAAATCTCTCAAAGATTATCGTGATCATCATGAATTTAGATCATTTATATCCTTATGGTTTTAGATCAACTTTATTTGATCGTTTGTTCGCTGAACAAGAAAACGGATTAAGCGGGATGTCGATTCAGCAATTGCGCGAGTCAGTTGCACGTGATTTAGAAGATTTGCTGAATAGTCGAATTGCAAAGTTTGATCGAAATATGGATGAGTTCCCACTCGTTAAAAAATCGATTTTGCAGTTTGGCATTATTGACTTTATTGGATTGTCGACAGCGAACCCTTTAGATCGCGATAAAATTTGTCAATCGATTGAGCAGTCCATTACAGCGCACGAACCAAGATTGAAGCAGATTAAAGTTGACATGCTATTTGATGGACACAACATGGGCGCGCTTTGTTTAAGTATTCAAGCTTATTTAAATATTCACCCATTGTATGAGCCTGTTTTTTTTGATGCCTTACTCAAACCCACAACACAACAATATGTTATTTCTGCCCGAGCTTAGTGGGAGTCCACTGTGATAGAGCAACTTTTACCGTATTATGAAAAACAATTACAAGAATTCGGTCAACAATCTAGAGCATTTGCAGAGAAATATCCGAAGATTGCACAGCGACTCGCGTTAAATCAAGAGCAAATTGATGATCCGCATATCGAGCGTCTCATTCAGGCATTTTCCTTTATTGCTGCACGTATTGATAAAAAATTAGCAGACAGTTATGAGGTTTTTACTTATTCTTTGTTTGAGGTGATGTTTCCGCAGTATCTACGTCATTTTCCCGCGTGTACGGTGGTGAGTTTTGATGAGCGCGATAAATTGAAACAATTGACTGCAGCACAGTTAATTCCAGCAAAAACTACATTAAAGTCACGTAGTTTTAAAGGCGTACAATGTGAATTTAACACCAGTCAAGATGTGCGTTTATTGCCGATTGCAATAACGGATTTGGCATTTCAGACCTCACCAAGTGTACATCTGAATTTGAATCAGAATGCAACTTTAAGTCTGAAATTTGAAATTTTTAATGATGCACACAGCTGGATTTTAGATGAAAAACTACCGATCTATTTGGATGCTCTTTCTAATTTTCCCCTACAAGTTTTAGATGGTATTTTTCGTCAGGAAACAGCTTTTTCCCTTCGTGTTGGACAAAGCGTAACTGATATTCGCAACCCATTTACCGTGATGGGATTTAGCGAACAAGAGAGATTATTGCCGATTGATCAACACACGCATCATGCTTATCGTTTATTGATGGAGTATTTTTGTTTTCCTGAAAAGTTTCATTATTTAAACTTTGATTTGAGTGTTTTAAATGAACACTTGCAGCAGCAAAATAGTTTTGAAATATTGATTCATCTCAAACTGAATTTGAATAATCAGGCACTTCTACGCAATTATTCCGCATTGAATGTCGCAAATTTTAAATTGTTTAGTACACCTGCAATTAACCTGTTTGAAAAGCAGGCAGAACCGCAAAAGATTTTACATACACAATTACACTATCCCTTGATTACAGATGCGCATCACCCTGAGTTATATCAAGTTTATGCAGTGATCGAAATGAATATGCTGCGCGAAAAGACTCGGCAGGCTGCAACTCATTTGCCTGTTTTGCCATTTTTTGCCATGAGTCATTATCATCCAGATCAAACTCAATTTTTTTATACGCTGCATTATCAGCCTGTGCAAAATAAAATGATGCCAATCAGCTATTCGATTATTTCCAAACAGTTGCAGCCAGATGAAGTTAAATCGGATTTTATCAGTACACGTTTGCTGTGTTCCAACGGTGATTTGGCGCATGAAGCGCTAAGTCAGAGCAATCATGTTCTACATTTAAATGACAGTCGTCTGGCAAGGCGTGCCAATATTCTAAAACGACCTACCTTGGCGGTTTCATTTGATCAAAATAGTCAGCAACAATGGCGCATTATTTCGCATCTTTCACTCAATACTTTGGCTTTAATGAAAGGTGATGCTTTGAGTCACGTGAAAGAGCTTTTAACTTTATACAATTTGCCGCAGTCGAAAGACAATATTGTATTGATTGATGCAATCAAACAACTCAGTTTTTCCACAACACATAAGTTAGTGAATACACAGCCATTTCCTATGTTTTTTCGGGGTGTGAAAGCTGAGCTTTGTATAGATCCACGTGTTTTTCATGGACACAGTCTTTATATTTTTAGCCAATTATTAAGTCATCTTTTTAATCTGAAAGTTCAAATCAATAGTTTTGTGGATGTCGTCATTAAAGACAGTCTGAATCAACAGGAGATCTACCCATGCGTGCAGAACGTTGGTGGCAAGACACTTCTATAATTGATCAAGTCTTTAAACAGCCAGGCACATTTGAATTTGTTCAATCGACGCGCTTATTACGTCATTCGACTGTAGTGCAAGGTCAATACCATTGGTCAGCAGCGTTTTATTTTGAACCTTCATTTCGCTTGAGTTTTCCATTAGCGGAAATTGAATCGTTGCATTATCAGGATCAACGTATTCATCTAAGCAATTTAGTGATCGGACTGACTGGTATACAAGGGGCTTTGCCTTATAGTTATACGCATCAGTTAAAACAGCATTTGCGTCAACAGCGTTTGGAAGCGCAAGCATTTTTAGGCTTATTTAATCATCAACTGACCGCAAAATATGTCGATGCGACTTTGGCATATCACTTGCCCATCCGCTATGAGATAGAACACAAAAATGATTATCTCGATATTTTGCATGCGTTAAGTGGTTATTCGAGAACTCATCATGAACAGCCTGATTTAGATGAATATTTTGCCGAGTTTTCTGGATTCATGCAGGGGCAGAATAACACTGCACATGCCTTAAAAACGGTCTTGTCCTGCATTTTTGCGCAGCAAATACATATTCGGGAATTTGTAAAAGAAAAGTTTCAGTTACAGGATGAACAAAAATCCTGCTTAGGTGGCAAGAATCCAAGTTTGCTCGGGCTGAATACGTTTTGTGGAAGTACTATGCAGCAAATGGATGGCAAAATTGAGATTCAAATTGGGCCTTTATGCCGAGCGCAATATCTCGCTTTTTTGCCAGATCAACCTTTAAGCCACAAATTAAAACGTCTGATTGAAACATGGTGTGATCCAAGTTTGCATATTGATTTGCGTTTGATTTTAGGTCGAACAGAAATTCAGCCGATGTGTTTAGATTCAAAACATGAGATGGGGTTGGGGCAAGGTGCATTTTTAATGCCTACTAAGACATTAGACCATCATGCTGAAACTTGCTATGCCTTAATAGGACGTGCGCCATGTTGAAGAAGTTTTTAGCAACATGGATTGCCTGTTTTATTTTGTTTGGATGGGGCGCGATTGATTATTGGCGTGATATTCAATATCAACCTGAATTGACAGATTTGATTGCATATTTTTTGGTTGTACCGATGCTGATCAGTGCAGCTTTGTTTGCACCTTGGTTTATTTATCAGGTTTATCAGCACTACAAAATGCAGCGGCAACAAGCTTCACAGACTGAATTTGATTCAGCGCAGTTTTTCACAACAGCCATGCCTCATGTTGACCCTCAATATTTGAAATTGCATGTGTATGCAGCAGCTGCATATAGTGCTTTAGGTGAAAATGAGGCAATTCTGGAAGGTATTCAGCATTTTACCAGTCCAAAGTTAGATCGAAATTTACTGAATTTACATGGGCTGCCGATGCTTTCGTATCGCATTGAAGATTTAGATCAACAGCACGGTGATGGAAGTGCGCATGAGCAAGATGAATCATGCTTGTCACTTCGACAGCAGCGCATCATGGCATTAATTCAACAGCAAATTGAACAGCACATTACGCTTTTGAGTCTGATCTCAGCGCAGCTAAAATGCTCAAGTTTATTTTATGAAAGCCAGCATTTACATGAATATCGTATGCATCCTGCATGGACAGATTTAAGTTTGGCAGATACTGAACAGGGTGAGCTTGCTCAGCTTGAACAGGTCTATCGTTTAGATCGTCTGAATCTACATATTTTATTGTCTGCAGAGCTTGTGGATGTTTGGGATGATTCACACAGTAATACGGCTATTCAGCGTATTTTAGATGAAATGGGCATCATTTTAGAAAAAATTCACCTTGAATATCATTATCTAAGCGCATTATCTGCCGAACAGGAACTACAGGAATTATTTGAGCGTATTCAGCATCAAGCACATGAAATTGCTTTGATCATTGTGGTGGATTCTGAAATTGATCAAGTATTGATTGATGAAAAATGTTGGATTAATAGCAGCTATCTCCCTGCCGAATTTATTAGTAGTTGGTGTGTTGCAAATACTGCTGTGCAACTAGAACAGCAACGACCTATCAAGGCTTTTAATCTATTTGCCGATCAAGCTCATGTGCAACAAATATTTGAAATATTAAAACTGCGTGAGTTGGCACTAGACCAAGCCGAAGCGCCTTTTGTATTCATGCTTGAAGATGCTACGGATCGTAAAGCAATGAAAAAATGTGAACAGTTTTTCGCAGAAAGTCCTGTCGAGCCGTATCACTATTTATATTGTAAACCCGCTGTCGGAAATACCCTGAACTTAGCCAAACCATTTGGGTTGATGTTGGGAGCATTGCTCCCAAGTCATCAAGCCGCTTTGGTTTATACACAAAATTTACAGGCATGCATCCAAACTTTTTCTGAGATTCCCGCAGAGCGAGCATGTGCAGCATTTGCTGATTAATGAACAACAATAATAAGAGAATTCCATGCATATTATTTTAGCTTATTTGTGGCAGTACATGAGTAATCCTAAAGCGATGATTGCTTTATCTTTATTCATTGCCTTGCTATCTACATATTCAGTGCTACCCCGCAAAATATTTTGGATATTGGTAGTCAGTTATGCGCTGAGTGTCATTGCCTATGTTATTTATTGGCTCATCCAGCGCAAACAGCACGCGGAACAAGGTGAAAAACTTGCCCATGCTATTGAACAAAGCCATCAGGCTGTTTCTACCCAATATAAAGACAAGGCAGAATTACAATCAATTCAACAACAAGTGAAAGAATCAATCCAGTTGATTCGTAAATCTAAACTTGGCGATAAAAAGGGCAATGCTGCCTTATATGAATTGCCCTGGTATATGGTGATTGGTAATCCTGCTGCAGGTAAAAGTTCTGCAATTTATAACTCAGGCTTGAAGTTTCCATTTGAAGAAACTCATCAAAAAATGGTGTCAGCTGGTTTAAGCGGCACCCGAAGTTGTGACTGGTTTTTTTCTACCCAAGGCGTTTTGCTAGATACAGCAGGACGTTATTCGGTGTATGCAGAAGATCATGCGGAATGGCTTGGCTTCTTAAATATTCTTAAAAAAAGCCGAGCCAAAGCCCCTGTAAATGGCTTGATTGTGATCGTGAGTATTGCTGAATTAATCAGTCAAAGCCCCGAACATTCGTTGAAACTTGCTAAAAATTTACGTGCCCGAATTCAGGATTTAACCGAAAGACTGGAAGTTGTGGTTCCTGTGTATTTGGTATTTTCCAAAATGGATTTAATTGCAGGGTTTACCGAGTTTTTCAATTGTTATGCAGCGCAAGAATATAATCAGGCTTGGGGCGCGACTTTGCCTTATGAGCAAAACTCATCGCAGCATGCCGTGACATTGTTCGAGAAACATTACAACATTTTATATGATGGCTTAAAAAGCGTGAGCACCACACATTTAAGTCGCCGTCATGCTCAAAATATTTCGCCGAGTGTCATGACATTTCCATTGGAATTTAAAACTTTAAAGCCAGCATTAAAAAGTTTTACTGGGACTTTATTTGAAGATAATCCGTATCAATTCCAACCTGTTTTTCGAGGTTTTTACTTTACCAGTGCGTTACAGGAAGGCAGCATCGAAAGCCCGATGACAGAAAGTATCGCACAAGAATTTCAACTGCAGCAGATTGCAAGTCCTTTTCAGGACGAAGAAAAAAGTTCGATTGCCCCAAATCATGGCTATTTTTTACAAGGTCTGTTTTCCAATGTGATTTTGCGAGATCAGCATTTGGTGAAACAACATATTAATCCTGCGAAAAAACGTCAGCGTTATATGGCATTTACTGCTGCATTGCTTGGTGTTGGATTGTTGCTCAGTGTTTGGGTATGGTCATATCGCCATAATCAACAACTCATTGCCGATGTTCAGGCAGATTTAGATCAAGTTGTACGTTTGGAAAAAACTTCTGGGCAGGTTTTATCCACGCAATTGGAAAGCTTATTAATTTTACAAGCGCGACTGCAACAGTTGGATGGATTTTCCGAACAACGTCCACTTAAGTTCAGTTTTGGCTTATATCAGGGCAAGCAGTTACGCGAACAGCTCAAAGTTGAATATCTAAAAGGTGTTCAGCAGATTGTATTGTTGCCAACGCAGCAAAATATCGCGCAATATTTACAGCGTGTCCAACAAGATGCGGCAACACTCAAAGCGCATCATATACATGCAAAAACGCAGCAAGTTGCGAAAACTCAACCATATTTAGAGCCTTCCGTGCAAAATCCGCAAGATGCTTATAATGCGTTAAAGGCTTATTTAATGCTGACGAATCCTGAATATCGGGAGAGCAGTCATTTAAGTGATCAGATTTCACGTTTTTGGCGCACTTGGTTGGATGCCCATCGTGGGGAAATGCCACGTACTGACATGATTCTGCAGGCAGAAAAAATCCTGTCTTATGCCATGACACTCGCTCATCAGGACGATTTTCCTGTACTGGAAAGCGATGCACAAATGGTCGATCAAACTCGTCAAGTGCTGTTGTCGGTCATTCAGGGAATGCCTGCACGAGATCGGGTATATAACGAAATAAAAATGCGTGCAGCAGTACGTTTTCCTGCGCTAACAGTCAGTCAAATTGTGGGGGAGCAACACAGTCGCATTGTTTTAGGCAGTCATGCTTTGCCTGGCATTTTTACGCAGCAGGCGTGGAGTGAATATGTCGAACAAGCAATTGATCAGGCAGCCAATCAGCCAACGGACAGCAAAGATTGGGTACTCAATAGCCGTCAGTCAGATGATCTGACTTTTTCAGGAAGCCCTGAACAAATCCGTAAACAATTGCTGAGTTTGTATCAGCAAGAATATGTAAGTGAATGGAAGAAATTTCTAAATGGCATCCATTATGCAAAAACAGATCAGTTCAATCAGCAAGTGAAACAGCTTGATCTGTTGGGAGAGCCGCAAAACTCGCCAATTCGCAAGTTATTGCAACGTATTGCAGTGGAAACCAATTGGGATAATCCAATTGTGCAAGCTGAACTTGCTGTGCCTGAACAAGGATTTATGGCGTGGTTTAAAGACAAAGTGCTGCGTCAATCTAATGACAAAGCTGCAGCGCAGGCAGCTCTAAAAGCGCAAGGTGCGATTTCTCAAGAATACCAAATGTTTTATCAACTGCTGCGTAAACGTGACGATTTACAGGATCAATCTCTGTTTGATGTGTATATGAACAACCTTGCACAGGTACGCAGCAAGTTAAATGATCTCCAAACGGCAGGGGAAATTGGACCAAGTGCAATGGCATTGTTCAAACAAACCATCCATGATCAAAACTCGGTCTTTAATACAACGCAAAAATATGTCGATGAAAAAATGATGGTGGGTTTAAAAGAGGCTGACCAACAATTATTACAAAAACTGTTGATGACACCGCTAACTCAATCTTTTGCAAGTTTAATTGTACCGACACAAGATGAAATTAATAAATTATGGCGTATTCAAGCCTATCAACCGTTTGCAACACATTTAGGTCAGAAATATCCATTTCATTCAGGGGGGACTTTACAGGCAACCAGTCAGGAAATGGGACAAATTTTTGGTGAAACAGGAAGTATTGCTGGCTTTGTCAAAGACACTTTAGATCCGTTGTTGATTCGTCGAGGTTATGTCTTAACTTCAAAAACATGGAAAGATTTAGGCTTAAATTTAAATCCTCAGTTTGTGATGGCATTTCCGCAATATGTTGCGCCAATTCATGGTATGGCAACAGGACGTTTAGATCAGCCTGCAACATCTGCTGTTTCAAATCAATCCAATTTCCAATTTTATCCATTACAGCACCCACAATTTTTATCGTATAGCATCGATATTGATGGTCAGCGAATGCAGTTTGAAAATGGAATTCAACAATGGGTCAACTTTGTGTGGCCCAATCCAGGCGCAATTCCCGGCGTGCGTATTAGTGCACTCGATTTAAAAGGTCAGTCGCATACTATTTTTGAAGCACCGGGCGAATATGGCATTAACCGTTTAATTGATGCTGCACAGCGCAAAGAGCAAAACGGTCACTTTGAAATGACTTGGGTCAGTAAAACGGAACCATCTTTATCTTTAAAAGTGAATTTCCGACTCATTAGCGGACATAGCTCGGGCAATATTGGTTCAAGTCGTGGTTATGTGGGGTTGCAGTTGGTCGATCAAGTCACCACGACCAAAGCACTTCTTGTGGTTGCTGCACAAACGACAGCAATGAGTCCCGCACAAACAGCGGCTACGCAGTCTAAAACTACAATGTCTGCACAAGTGGGAGGCGTTCCGCAATGATCAAGAGAAATAACACTTGGCAAAAGGCGTGGTGGGTATGCAAGCAGTAAAAACCGTACCTTTATATTATGGAAAAATACCTGCCCGTGGTGATTTTATAAAGTCTAAAGGGCAATCGGAACTCATTCAGCAGCTCGATCAGTGGATTAGTAATGCACTGGAACATGCCATGCAGAGCGCAGATTTTAAACAGCGTTATGCAACTTTGCCTGCTTTAGATTTTTTGATTGCCCATCCAGCAGAACCAATGTTTTTAGCTGTTAATTTAAAGGCGAGCCAAGATAGCTCGGGGCGGGCATTTCCAATGCTACTGGGGCAGTTGTTTGAGGTCGAACAGCCGAGTCAAAAGTTATTATTTGTGCCGTTTTTTTACAAAGCTATTTGGACTGATTTATTGCAACGCAATCAGGTCTTAAGCAATATCCGTGATCCCAATATGTCATTTGAACTGTTGAATCAATTGCCGAATAGGGTTCAACTTTTGAGTGCAGAAGAATACCAAGACTTTTATGAAAAACACAGCACGCATTCATTGGCACAATTAATGAAAATCAGTGTCAATGACTTGGCTCAGAGTGTGATTGGGTTGGGACTTTTACTGCAACCCGTCCTCAAAAATGGCACTCGTCGTTTAAACAAAGTGATGATTTTACCGCTGAATCATCCGCGATATTGCTTTGAAATCGCAGCATTTTGGATGGGCATGATCGGGCGGTTTTTAGGCGCGCATCATACTGAAATTTTGCTGGGGATACTACATTTTGAGGCACCCATTTTGATCATTGATTTTCAGGGGGCTGATGTCATGACGCTGCGCGATCTATTTATTCAAAATATGCAGGGTGAACATTGGGTTTCTTTAATTCAAGCCACTTGGATTGATGCTTATTTAGAACAAAATGCAGGTCTTGCAACATTGGAACAATTACTTTGTCAGCGGCAGTTAAATCTTAACCAAGCCTTGAAGCTGTTTAGGCAAACTTTTTTAGATAAATAAATATGAAAAATAATCAAAAACGTATTCGCGTAAGTCTACTTATTGGCTTGTGTTTTTTAGTCCAAAGTCATTTGATCTATGCAGCGCCCATTGTTATAGAAGGTGTGGTGCCAAACGAAGCAAGTAAACAAGCCATTTTGGCGAAAATGCAAGCTGTGTATGGTGAATCGCAGGTGTTAGATAAAATTCAAGTCCGTGCAGTTGCTGCACCGAATGGTTGGGATGATTCAGTCACTCGTATGATTACAGCAGAGTTAAAAAAGATTTCTCAAGGGCAGTTACGTGTGAAAGGGACTCAAGTTGATTTGAAAGGAAAAGTGAATGCTGCTCATCAAATTCAAGCCACGACAGCAAATTTTCAGGCTTTGGTACAGCAGCCTTATCGTTTGAACACACAGCTTTCGGAGAGTCAGTATGAACAAAAAATGCTGGATACTGCGCTCAAAAACAGGATTGTTGAGTTTGAATCGGGCAGTGCAATTTTGACTGACGTAGGGCAAAAAATTCTGGATGAAATGGCTGTGGCATTGAAGCAAGTTGGCACCAAAAAAGTGAAAATTGTTGGACATACAGACAGTTCGGGCGATGCGCATAAAAATATAGTGTTAAGCCAATCACGTGCAGGCGCGGTAAAAAATTATTTGATCGATAAAGGTATTGCGATAACGCATTTAAGCACCGAAGGTCAAGGTTCTAATCAGCCTGTCGCAGACAATACAACGCCACAAGGACGTAAGAAAAATCGACGTATTGAATTTGAGGTGCTTTGATTAGTTGATATTGAGCAAGGCGGAAGTTGAGCGTCATGTCCTGATCTTTAGAGCATCTGTGTGTAAACAGATGGCATAGAAAATAAAAACAGCATCAATCATTCAGTAATTTCCACAGTGAGAGTGCTTTGTGCAATTTAAAGCACGAATCTTGAATACATTGATCTGAAATAGAGGCTTTAAATCAACATTCGGAAGTTTTACTGCCGAAACGCGCCAAGAAAACCATTTTCCATCTAGCTGATTATGGCATTTCACAGTAGAATATGCGCTCTCTTCAAGTCACATTGTGGCATGGTCCAAAAGATCAGCCCGTGGAGCCAAAATCAGCATGTTTATCGTTGCCGGTGCACCTGCACATTCATCTTTTAAGAAAACTCAACTCTTAAACCGTTTAGCGTCAATGAGTTCTGTTCAATCTTTCGATAGCCAATGGGTTTATTTATTTGACCAAGCGCTCGACGAGCAACAACAGCAATCTGCTTTACAGCTTTTAAACGATGGTGCATCTTTTGAATTACGCCAAGCTGCAAGTGATGAAGTTCAAATTTTAGTGACACCACGTGTGGGCACAATTTCTCCTTGGTCATCAAAAGCAACCGATATTTTTGCCAACTGTAATACGCCTGTACACCGCCTAGAACGCGGTGTTTTGTTTACCTTAAAAGGTATTACAGACGTTTCAAACGAAGTAAAACAAGTATTGCATGACCGCATGACCGAAAGTGTGTTTAACCACATTAACGATGCTGCAGCGTTATTTGTTGAAACTGAACCAAAACCTTTAAATAGCATTGATATTTTGGGTGAAGGCAAAGCGGCATTGGTAAAAGCCAACAGTGAGTTTGGTTTTGCCTTGTCTGATGAAGAAATTGATTATTTAACCGAAGCATTTATCAAGTTAGGCCGTAATCCGCATGACATTGAATTGATGATGTTTGCACAAGCCAACTCTGAGCACTGCCGTCACAAAATCTTTGGTTCTGAATGGACAATTGATGACGAAGTACAGCCATTGTCATTGTTCCAAATGATCAAAAATACTTATAAAGAATCACCAACAGATGTATTGTCGGCTTACAAAGACAACGCTTCGGTGATTGTTGGTTTTGATACGCAGCGTTTCTATCCGAAAAAAGATGCTGCAACAGGTCACTACGTTTATAAATATAAGAGCCAAGCTGCCCACATTCTTATGAAAGTGGAAACACACAACCACCCAACTGCAATTGCGCCATTTGCAGGTGCTGCGACAGGTTCGGGTGGTGAAATCCGTGATGAAGGCGCGACAGGTCGTGGTGGTAAACCAAAAGCAGGTTTAACAGGCTTTACAGTATCGAATTTAAATATTCCTGGTTTTGAACAGCCTTGGGAAGAAAACTATGGCAAGCCTTCACGTATGGCATCGCCATTACAAATTATGATTGAAGGCCCATTGGGCGGTGCAGCGTTTAACAACGAATTTGGTCGTCCTGCGTTAAATGGTTACTTCCGTACTTTCGAGCAAAACGTGAATGGTGAAGTAAAAGGCTTCCATAAACCAATCATGATTGCAGGTGGTTACGGCAACATTCGTCCAGACCATGTCGAAAAAGACCCAATTCAGCCAGGCGATTTATTAATCGTTTTAGGCGGCCCTGCGATGTTGATCGGTTTAGGCGGTGGCGCTGCATCTTCTGTAGATAGCGGAACCATGGGTGAAAACCTTGACTTTGCTTCAGTACAACGTGAAAACCCAGAAATGGAACGTCGTTGCCAAGAAGTAATTGATACGTGCTGGCGTTTGGAAGATGCTAACCCAATCGTATCAGTGCATGACGTGGGTGCAGGTGGTATTTCAAACGCAATGCCTGAGTTGGTGAATGATCACGAACTAGGTGCTGTACTTGATTTGCGTAAGATTCCATCTTTAGAACCAGGCATGTCACCAATGGAAATTTGGTCAAACGAAGCGCAAGAGCGTTATGTATTGGCCATCCGTCCAAGTTCTTTAGAATTATTTGAATCAATCTGTGCGCGTGAGCGTTGTCCGTTTGCAGTATTGGGTGAAGCGACAGAAGCGCGTCATTTAACGGTTGAAGATCCACTGTTCAATAACAAAGCTGTAGATATGCCAATGCAGGTCTTGTTAGGTGGTACGCCACGCATGAGCCGTTCTTATGAAAGCATTGAACGTCAAGGTGATGATTTTGATGTAGCTCAAGTTATTGATCTGAAAGATGCGATTTACCGTGTGATTAAGAATCCAACTGTTGCTTCTAAATCATTCCTAATCACGATTGGTGACCGTTCAATTACAGGTATGGTTGCACGTGATCAATTGGTTGGCCCATGGCAAGTGCCTGTTGCAGATGCGGCAGTAACCACTACCAGCTTGCAAGGCTTTACAGGCGAAGCAATGGCGATGGGTGAACGTCCACCTGTAGCTTTATTAAACCCTGCAGCATCTGCGCGTTTGGCAGTGGCAGAATCTATTTCCAATATCATGTCAGCCAAAATTGACCAGATTAGCGACATTAAATTGTCTGCAAACTGGATGGCAGCAGCAGGTCAAAAAGGCGAAGACCAAGCCTTGTTTGAAGGTGTAAAAGCCATTGGTATGGAAATGTGTCCTGCACTAGGAATTGCAATTCCAGTAGGGAAAGACTCATTGTCTATGCGTACCACCTGGAATGACGAAGGTGTTGATAAATCTGTAACTTCACCAATGTCAGGTGTAATTACCGCATTTGCACCAGTGACTGATGTACGCAAAACGCTAACCCCTGAATTAAAAAATACCGATTCAGTATTGGTGCGTATTGACTTGTCTAAAGGTCAGTTTCGTTTAGGCGGTTCAATTTTAGCGCAAGTGTATAAAGCCATTGGTTCAGTGACACCAGATGTCGATAACTTTGACGAATTCAAAGCATTCTTTGCTTTGGTGCAAGACTGGAATAACCGCGGCTTGATTCAAGCTTACCATGACATTGGTGATGGTGGTTTATTGGCAACTGTGACTGAAATGATGTTCGCTTCGCGTTTAGGCGTAGCGCTTGAAGATCAATCTGTTGCGGCATTGTTTGCTGAAGAAATTGGTGCAGTACTACAAATTTCTAAAGCAGATTGGGCTGACTTAGCTACTGAAGTTGCTGCATCTACTCTGAAAGATGCAATTTCGGTAGTCGGTACAGTCAATAACACAGATCAACTTGCTGTAAATGGCTTGGTGCTTGAACGTGCTGACTTGCAAACGGCTTGGAGTGAAGTATCTCACCAAATCCAGCGTTTACGTGACAACTCAGAAACTGCTGATCAAGAATTTGCCTTGATTACAGATAAGAACCACAAAGGTTTGATTGCTCAACCGACATTCGACTTAAATGAGCCAGTTGAAGCGCCGTACATCAATACACGTCGTCCTAATATGGTGATTTTACGTGAACAGGGTGTAAACGGTCATGTAGAAATGGCGGCAGCATTTGACAAAGTCGGCTTTAACACCGTTGACGTACACATGAGTGACTTGCTTGCAGGGCGTGTCGATTTAGACGACTTTGAAGGCTTAGTGGCGTGTGGTGGTTTCTCTTACGGTGACGTATTAGGTGCTGGCGGTGGCTGGGCGAAGTCAGTCTTGTTCAACCCGAAATTACGCGACCAGTTTGAGAAATTCTTTAACCGTCAAGAAACGTTCTCACTGGGTATCTGTAACGGTTGTCAAATGTTGTCACAATTGGCACCACTCATTCCAGGTGCAGAAGCGTGGCCACGTTTCCATCGCAATACTTCAGAAGTGTTTGAAGCGCGTAGCGTTAACGTCCGTGTGGAAAAATCAAACTCTGTATTATTGCAAGATATGGAAGGCTCGATTTTACCAATCGCAGTGGCACATGGTGAAGGTCGCGTCGTTGCACCAGAAGCTAATTTGGCAGCCTTGAACGCAGGTAACCAAGTGATTTTACGTTATGTCGATAGCCACGGAAATGCGACTCAACATTATCCAATGAACCCGAATGGTTCGCCAGAAGGTATTTCAGGCGTAACTTCAAAAGATGGTCGTGCAACAATTATGATGCCGCACCCTGAACGTAATTTCCGTGCGCTTCAACATTCTTGGAAACCTGAAGAATGGACTGAAGATGGTGCATGGTTACGTATGTTCCGCAATGCGCGTAAATTTATTGGTTAAGATTTAACTCGCTTAATCTATAGCAGTCAGCCACCTTCGGGTGGCTGATTTTTTTGCTGTGAATATGCAACTTTTATATAGACGTGCATGTTTCCACCTAAATGAATCGTCGGCTTGCTGTTCAACAATTCTGCATTAATCTCAACAATCATAGTCATCCTAGACAACTCAAGCTATCATAAACAAGCAAACACACATGGGATGGCGTTATGAAAATCATTGCAGATGAAAATCTGGCATATACCGATTATTTCTTTGCAGATTTGGCAGAAATAGAGCACAAGGCTGGACGCCGTCTAACGCATCAAGATGTGCAAGATGCTGATGCGCTGCTAGTTCGTTCCGTCACCCAAGTGAATGCAGCATTGATTCAACAGACCGCGCTTCAATTTATTGGCAGCGCGACCATTGGCACAGACCACCTTGATATCCCAGCCATCGAGCAGCAGGGCATTGCATGGTCAAATGCGGCAGGTTGTAATGCGCAGGCGGTGAGTGAGTATGTGATTACCGCATTGCTTCATCTCGAGCCTGAATTACTACATGCCAATCAAAACTTTAAACTTGGCATTATTGGACTGGGCAATGTCGGCTCGCGCTTGGTCAAAATGGCACAATTATTAGGTTGGGATGTCATCGCATACGATCCATTTGTGCAGTTGCCCAATGTGCAGCAATGTGACTTAGATGCACTATTACAACAGGCAGATGCAATTTCCATTCATGTGCCATTAACAGAAACTGGTGAACATCCTACTCATCATTTAATTAATGCAGCGCGTTTGGCATGTATGAAGCCTCAAGCCATTCTGATTAATTCAGCGCGTGGGCCAGTGGTAGAAGAAGCGGCTTTAATGCAGGATATTCAACATACTCAGCGTTTAGTGGTATTAGATGTTTTTGAATATGAACCTGAAATCTCTGCAGAATTATTAGATTTGCTTGCTTTGGCAACCCCGCATATTGCAGGGTATAGCCTAGAAGGCAAGGCACGCGGCACACAAATGATTTATCAGGCTTTTTGTGAAAATTTTGGTTTAGATGCCACAAAACAATTTGAAACTCAATTGCCAAGCTGCGCGCAATATTTCAAAACCCAAGATTTGAAAAATAGTCTGCATGCACATTTAAGTCAAATTTATGATATTGCACAGGATGATGCCAATTTACGTGCCTGTGTCAAAGCGGGCAAAGTTGAGCAGCAGGCTTTTGATCATTTAAGAAAAACTTATCCTCTGCGTCGTGAATGGGCAGCACACGGAGGCCCGCAAGCATGAGTTCAAATCTCCAATATCAACCAACTTGCGACTTAAACAGCATGCGCGCACGTGCACAATTGTATGCACAAATACGCCATTTTTTTGCGGAACGTGAAGTACTTGAAGTTGAAACGCCAATTTTGTCACAGGCAGGAGTGACAGATGTGCATTTGGCTTCAGTGCAAGCACAGCGCCATGTGCAGGGCAAATTGCATACGCACTATTTACAGACCTCACCTGAATTTGCCATGAAGCGTTTATTGGCCAGTGGTAGTGGTGCTATTTATCAAATTTGCAAAGTCTTTCGTGATGATGAGCATGGACGTAAACACAACAGCGAATTTACCATGTTGGAATGGTATCGTCCCGAATTTAGCCTGAAAGAGCTTATGTTTGAGGTGACAGATTTACTTAATCTGACGTTAAAACAACGCTTTGGCGAAGTACGTCCAACAGTGTTGAGTTATAAACACGCATTTATGGATCGTTTGGATTTAAATCCTTTACAGGCAAGTCTGCAACAATTGAAAGACTGCTGTCATCGTGTGGGTTTGCATCTGGATTTGGGTGATGACCGTCTAGGCTACATCGACCTATTGTTTTCACATTTTGTAGAACCAAGTTTGGGCTTTGATGCTCCTGTATTTTTAACCGATTTTCCACCTGAATTAGTATCTTTGGCTAAAACCAGAACAGATGATGATGGGGAATTGGTCGCAGCCCGTTTTGAGCTATATATCGAAGGTTTAGAGCTTGCCAATGCCTATGATGAATTGATTGATGCTACTGTGCTGCGTTCTCGTTTTGAAGCCGATAATGCAGAACGCGCACAACTTGGTTTACATGTGATGCCAATTGATGAATATTTATTGGCTGCGTTGCCGAACATGCCTGAATGTTCAGGTATCGCCTTGGGCATAGATCGCTTATTGATGATTGCAACTGAGCAGATGCGTTTAGAGCAAGTGATTAGCTTTCCTGCGCAGCTTGCCTAAAAGCAAAAGACAGTTTCTTATTTCAAGAAGGATTTATTTGAGCTAAAAAGCCGTAGCTTCTATATTTTAGAAGATTACGGCTTTTCGATCAGAAATTTAGGCTGACTTAAATAGGTTAAGAATGATAGATCAAAGAACGCATGTAATGACGTTCTATAGACTTAAATAGCCTAAGCAGTAGCAGCCAAGTGACGTGCCTTTAATTGCTCAATCGCTTTAATGCGTCGTTCAATCAGCATTTCACCAATATCGGGGCCTTGGACATCGGCAGGTAAGTCTTGCGCCTTAATGCTGCGTACCACTTGAATCGCTTCCAAAATATAGCTCGCTTGCGGATAGTCACGATCTTCCAAACCTAAACGCCCACGAGAGTCACATTCACAGGCTTGTACAAAGGCTTCTACACGCTCAGGACGACGCAAGACATCCAAACGCTGTAATAAGCGCCATAACGTGCCAGGCTTTAAGCTCAATGCTTGGTGGCATTTTAAATGCTCTTTACATACAGCAAGTGCAAGTTGTTTGGTATTGGTCGGTACGCGCAGGCGTTCACACACTTCCGTTACAGGTCGAATCCCACGTTCTTCATGCATAATGTGCCGTGGTAATTCATCGGCAGGGGTCAAGGCCTTGCCTAAATCATGCAATAACACTGCAAAGCGTACATCGAGTGAGTAATTGGCACGACAGGCTTGTTGTAGTGACATCATGGTGTGCACACCACTGTCAATTTCAGGGTGATATTCAGGACGCTGTGGAATACCGAATAAAGCATCTAATTCAGGAAATAAAACTTTTAAAGCACCACAGGCACGCAACGTTTCAAAATAAACATCGGCACGTGCTTCCATTAAGGCGCGTGAAGTTTCTTTCCACACGCGTTCAGGTGTCAGCGCGTGTAACTCACCAGATTCTGCCAATTCTTGCATTAATAACAAGGTTTCAGGGGCAACCACAAAGCCTAAAGCATGATAACGTGCCGCAAAACGGGCAATGCGCAGTACTCGTAACGGGTCTTCTACAAATGCATTGGATACATGGCGCAGCACTTTATTGCACAAATCTTGCTGTCCACCGTAAGGGTCATAAACATTGCCATCGCTATCCATTGCCATGGCGTTAATGGTTAAGTCACGGCGGATTAAATCTTCTTCTAGAGTCACGCTTGGGTCGGTATGAAATTCAAAACCGTGATAACCATGTCCAGATTTGCGCTCTGTACGAGCAAGTGCATATTCATCTTTGGTTTCAGGATGAAGAAAAACAGGGAAATCTTTGCCCACAGGTTGAAAACCTTGAGCCAAAAGTTGTTCGGGCGTTGCGCCAACCACAACATAATCTTTTTCGTGATAGGGATGCCCGAGTAAGTGATCTCGAACTGCACCGCCTACTAAATAAACTTGCATGAAAAAACCTCTATTCTTCAAGCAATCATGCTACAGAATAGAGGTTTTCTCAAGTCTATAATTCTGAGTCAGTCACTCAGAAATATAGGTTTATGCTTTAACTTGTGCTGTTTGTTGAATTTCAGCAACAGTGAGTGCAGTCATATTCACAACACGACGTGTCGTTGCAGTCGGAGTCAAAATATGTACAGGTTTTGCTGCACCTAACAAGATAGGGCCAATCGTAACATTGTTACCTGAAGTCGATTTCAACAAGTTAAATGAAATATTGGCAGCATCTAAGTTCGGCATAATCAACAAGTTTGCAGAACCTTTGAAGCGTGAGTTCGGGAAAGCAAATTGACGAATATTTTCGTCTAATGCTGCATCACCGTGCATTTCACCTTCAACTTCAAGCTCAGGTGCAATCTCACTCAAGATTTCAAAGACTTTACGCATTTTTTGTGCGCTAGAGTCTTGTTGGTCAGAACCAAAACTTGAGTGAGAAAGTAGAGCAACGCGTGGTGTCATACCAAAACGGCGTACTTCTTCAGCCGCTAAAAGTGTCATTTCAGCCAACTGTTCAGCAGTTGGGTTAGTGTTGACATAAGTGTCGGCAATGAACAAGTTGCGATCTTCAAGCATCAATGCGTTAAGGGTAAAGAAGTTAGTGCGACCTTCTTTTAGACCAATCACATTTTTCACGAAATCAAGGTGAATATCGTAGCTAGAATAAGTACCACATAACATACCATCGGCTAAACCATGTTTCACTAACATTGCTGCAATGAGGGTAGAGCGACGACGTGCTTCACGCTGCGCGTATTCAGGTGTAACGCCTTTACGCTGCATGATGGTGTAGTAATCATCTGCAAATTTTTCGTAGTTAGGGTTGCTTTCCTGGTCTACTATTTCCATATTCACGCCATGTTCAAGACGTAAACCTAACTTTTTGATGTTCGCTTCAATCACTGAGGTACGACCTACAAGGATTGGTTTAGCCAAGCCTTCATCCACTGCAATTTGTACTGCACGAAGTACGCGTAAGTCTTCACCTTCTGCATAAGCAATACGCTTAGGGTCAGTTTTTGCTTGAGCAAAAATAGGCTTCATCATAAATGCCGAGTTATATACAAACTCAGACAAACGCTGACGGTATGCAGAGAAGTCTTGAATTGGACGACTTGCTACACCTGAATCCATTGCCGCCTGAGCAACTGCAGGTGCAATTTCAAGAATTAAACGCTGATCAAGTGGACGTGGAATTAAATAGTCACGACCGAATGATGCAGATTTTTCACCATAAGTCGCAGCATCTGCTTCAATGTGTGCCATGCGTGCAATTGCGTGTACACAAGCAATTTTCATTTCTTCGTTGATGGTAGTTGCGCCAACGTCTAATGCACCACGGAAAATATACGGGAAGCAAAGTGCGTTGTTAACTTGGTTCGGGTAGTCCGAACGACCAGTCGCCATAATCACATCTGGACGTACTTCATGCGCATGTTCAGGTAAGATTTCTGGATCTGGGTTAGCCAAAGCAAAGATAATTGGATTTTCAGCCATTTCTTTGACCATAGCTTTGGTCAAGATACCCGCTGCAGAAAGACCAAGGAACATATCCGCACCGCTAATTACATCAGCAAGTTGCGTTCCTTCAATGTCTTGCATATAGCGTTTTTTCGAGTCATCCAAACCTTCACGTTTGGTGGTGATTAGACCGCGCGAATCTGCAACAATGATATTTTCTTTTTTCGCGCCCAATGCACACAACAGGTCTAAACAAGACAGTGCGGCTGCACCTGCACCTGAAGCAACGATTTTGATTTCTTCAATCTTCTTGCCGTTAAGTAACAAGGCATTGAGTAGGGCAGAACCTACAATGATTGACGTACCGTGTTGGTCATCGTGGAACACAGGAATATTCATGCGTTCACGAAGTTTTTGCTCAATGTAGAAACATTCTGGTGCCTTGATGTCTTCAAGGTTAATACCACCAAAAGTTGGTTCTAGTGCTGCAACAATATCTACAATTTTGTCTGGATCATTTTCAGCAATTTCGATGTCAAATACATCGACACCAGCAAACTTTTTAAAGAGTACGCCTTTACCTTCCATCACAGGTTTAGACGCCAAAGGACCGATATTACCTAAACCTAATACTGCTGTACCGTTACTAACGACAGCAACCAAGTTACCGCGAGCGGTATAAAGTGCAGCTGTTGAAGGATCACGTTCAATCTCTAAACATGGTGCTGCGACACCTGGTGAGTAAGCGAGCGCTAAGTCACGTTGGTTGACCAGCTGCTTACTTGGAGTAACGCTGATTTTTCCTGGTGTTGGAAATTCGTGATAGTAAAGTGCCTGCTGTTTTAATGATTGATCGTCCATCTGAATCTCGTGTGTGACAAGTTGGCCAGCGATGCTGGTGGTTTTTTTATGAATCTTATCGAATATACCATTACTTGCCCCCTTAGCACAGACGTCACTGTTTATTTTTAGAACAAACTTAGAGCTTTTGGGTCTAGTTTCAGATTAAGGAGCGATAAGCGCGCGATACTAAATTGGCTTTTAGAAATTGGGTCGCTTCACTTTCAGGCAAAGGCCTAGAGAATAAATACCCCTGCGCAATATCACAATTTAAATTCTGCAAATATTGCAGTTGTTGCTCAGTTTCAATCCCTTCAGCCACCACACTCATGCCCATGGCTTTGCCCATAGCAATCATGGCACTAACAATGGCTTCTTGTTTGGTATTTCCAATTTTAGAAACAAAGCTACGGTCTATTTTTAAACTGTCAATTGGGAAGTCTGTTAAGTAAGAAAGTGAAGAATAGCCTGTACCAAAATCATCTAAGGCGATATGAATATCACGTTGTTTAATTTCATCTAATAAAGACTTCACGGTTGTGGAGTTTTCCACTAAAGAGGATTCGGTAATTTCTAATTCTAAGCTTGCACCTGAAATTTGATAGGTATTAATCGCATCATCTAAATCTTGCAGCAATTGACCACGTTGCAGTTGTTGTGCAACTACATTAACCGATACTTGGATATGATCAAAACCTAACAGATTCCATTCACGAATTTGCTTGGCAGTTTGTTGAATTACAACCCGACCAATATCGGAAATTAAACTGGTTTGTTCCGCAATAGGAATAAATAGGTTCGGTGGAATAATGCCTTTGGTTGGATGTTTCCAGCGCACCAATGCTTCAAACCCAACTACCTGATAATTATGGAAATCAATTTTAGGTTGATAATATACAATTAACTCATCATTTTTAATGGCTTGGCGTAAGTCACGCTCTAAATGCACATCTTGTTCTAGCAGTTTGGTGTTGTCTAAAGCGTAATATTTAACGGTATTACCACCCAAACGCTTGGCTTCAGACAAGGCTTGTTCTGCACAATTATTCAGATAATCCAGCTGGCGTCCATGTTCAGGATAGAGGGAAACCCCCATCGACAGGGTAATAATATGTTCTTGTCCCTGCACATTAAACGGCAAATTAAAGGCTTTGGCGATGCGTTCACAGTGCTGCTGTATAGAAGGGCGAATATGAGAAATTTCATACACAATTGCAAAATCATCGCCATTTAAGTGCGCGACAAACAGCGCTTCGGCATTGGTGATGCGTAAACGCTGCGCCACTTGACGGAGTAATTCATCGCCACCATTATTGCTTAAATATTCATTTAAAGGTCTGAAACGGTCAATATTGAGTCGAATGACCGCCAATTGCTGCAATGAATCTTGCTGCGAAATAAGATATTGATGTAGTTGATAATTATAGTAAAAGCGATTAGGCAAGTCGGTCAGTGGGTCGTAATTTTCTAAATAGGATAGACGCTGTTCTTGTAGTTTATGTTCGGTTAAATCAGACACAATCCCAATATAATTAATAATGCGGTTTTGCTCATCGGTGACGGCATTGATATGCACACGAACTGCGAGTTCTTTACCAGAGCGGAATCTTGTATTCATTTCAGCATCATATTTACCTGTGCTGAGCAATTGTTGAAGAATTTCTTCTTGCGTAATGCGTTGATGTGCTTTGTGGGACTCGACCAAATCAAACAGATATTTGCCTAAAATATGGTCGCGTTTAAATCCGCTCATTTGAGCATAGAATGGGTTGGCTTCAATATAACGTAAGTTTTCATCTAAAATAAAAATACCTTCGGCTGCCTGTTCAAGTACGCTGGCAGTAAGTTTTAAGCGCTCTTGTCCAATTCGTTCTTGGTGAATGTCACGGCGAATCCCCACCATGCGCAAAGGTTTATTGGTGACAGGATCACGCTCAATCACCCGACCAATATCATGCACCCAATACCATTGACCTGAACTATGTTGTACGCGATATGTGGCTTGATAGCGTTCAGTTAGACCCCGTAAATGTTGTTTCATGGTTTGGTGAAAGTGCGGAATATCATCAGGGTGAATCAGTTGCTGTAATTTATTCCGATGCTGTTTGGTATTCTCTAAACGAGTTTGCTGTGCGCCACCACCAAAGACAATACTGCGTTGCCGTATATTCCAGTCCCATGCTTTTAGACCTGCGGCTTCATGCGCTAAAATTAAACTATGTTGTTGATTGATTAAATCTTGGTGCGTTTGTTCTAAGTCAAAGGTACGTTCTCTTACTTTTTGTTCTAGCATTTGATTGTTAAATTGCAGTTGAAGTTCAATATCTTTGGACTTGTTCATTTCAACTTGTAATTGTTGGCAGAGTTGATCTGTCCAGCCGACTTGTTGCTCTGCGGCTTTTTTGAGTTGGTCGTTCTTAAAATAGACGCTCGATAAACGACGATGCATGTGCATTGAAGTATTGGCACAAATCAGTAAGGTAATTAAGGCAAAATTTGTCGCGAGAAAAAAGAAAGCGGAAGTTTCGGAGTGAACTAAAAACTGTGCGAAAATATAGGGTGTAATCACTGGAATGAATACCCAGCAAAAATAACTCAAGCGCTGCGTTAAAAAGGTGAGGGCAAAGGTTTGACTCACAATAATTAATAAGGCCGCTAAAATAATCGCTTCATAGTTGCTCAGTTCAGGGTTTTGCTGAGGTAAAAAGTAATACAGTAAACTTACCCCAACCGCGATTGCTGTTCCGATCAAGAAACACACCAATTTTAACCAACGATGTGCTTGTTGGAGTTGATATTGTCCCACTTTAAAGTGAATTGCTGTGAGCAGTAAACACGAACCAATGGTCAGTTCAGTGAGAATAAACCAGATATTGAAGTAAGGTGATGAATGTGAGAAAGAAATTTGATAAATAAAAAACACATACAGGCAAACAATCAGGATGCTGACCAAAAAGAATCGAATAAGCCGAATGGTATTGGTGATTTGCGCAGCATCTAAGTATTGCTGCAACAATTCATCTTGAGCGTCTGACATACTTCCCCAAAATCTAGTTAAATGATTCCATCATTTATATTTTTAAATAACATCACGTTCATGCATAAAATATTGCTGTTTTGTGTTTAAATTTTATGCAAATTTTTTAATATATTGTTCGAGATTAATCCTGTACTTTATAAATTGCAATGTTATTGGCAATCGATTTCTGTAAAAACGGATAAATTACTCGGCCAAGCGATAATTTAAGAGAGCTAAAGCAACCACAGGTGCGGTTTCAGTGCGTAATACCCGAGTACCAATACACCAGTTTTGAAAGCCAACCGCATTGGCAGCGCTAATTTCTGTTTCGCTTAAACCACCTTCAGGCCCAATTAATAAAGCCAAATCTTTACTGACATTGTTTAGCACATCTACTTGATCTTTATTCGGTGCTAACACTAATTTGGTGGTAGGAAGGTCACTATTCAGCCAGTCCTCTAAACGTAGTGGGGCTAAAATTTTCGGTACGATATTCATGCCACATTGTTCACAGGCTGCAATGGCAATGCCTTGCCAATGATCTAATTTTTTTTGATCGCGGTCATATTTTAAGCGCATTTCACAGCGTTCAGAGGTGAGCAACTGAATGTTAGTCACGCCAAGCTCTACCGCTTTTTGAATCGCATAATCCATACGATCGCCTTTGCTCATTACTTGTCCTAATAAGGCGCTAAAGCTTGGGATGCGATTGTCTGGATTAAAACTTTTAATCTGCACTTGCGCTGTTTTTTTGGTAACTTCAACCAGTTCCACTTCATATTCACCACCTTGCCCATTGAACAAGGTGGCGGTTTCACCGACTTGTGCGCGTAGTACTTTCACCCAGTGATGAAATACTGTTTCAGTCAGTTCAACTTGCGTATCTACTGCTAATTCAGCCTCAATATAAAAACGGGGCATAGGGATTACTCGTTCAAGTCAATAAATATGAAAAATACAGCTTAAGCCAAACCAAGATCTGTCACTAATTGACGAGTCGGTTCGGTGTTGTTCATGGTGTAAAAATGCAAACTTGGTGCACCACCTGCAATCAGGCGTTCGCACAGTTTAATAATCACTTCATGACCAAAGGCTTTGATTGAAGCTGTGTCATCACCATAGGTTGCTAATTGCTTACGAATCCAGCGTGGAATTTCTGCACCTGTACCATCTGCAAAGCGAATTAAATTGCTGGCATTGGTAATCGGCATAATGCCAGGCGCAACAGGAATATTCACACCTTGCTTTTGAATACGTTCTACAAAGTAAAAGTACGCATCTGGATTAAAAAAGAACTGGGTGATGGCAGCATTGGCACCAGCATTTACTTTGGTGACAAAGTTTTTAATGTCTTGATCAAAGTGGTCTGCTTGTGGATGCATTTCAGGATAAGCCGCAACTTCAATGTGAAAATGATCACCTGAATGTTCACGAATAAAACGCACCAAGTCAGACGCATACGGCAATTCGCCTAAACCAACTTGACCTGAAGGTAAATCACCACGCAAAGCCACAATGCGGTCAATGCCTTGTGCTTTATAAATATCAAGCAATTCAGCAATACGCGCTTTGTCATCACCAATACAAGACAGGTGCGGCGCTACAGGTGTGCCTTTGCCATTGAAGTCGCTAATGGTCGATAAAGTACGTTCACGAGTAGAACCACCTGCACCATAAGTGATAGAAAAAAACTCTGGATTTAAAAGTTGTAATTCTTGATGCACAACTTTGAGTTTTTCTGCACCTACATCGGTTTTAGATGGGAAAAATTCAAATGAAATAGGAACTTGTTTGGTCATGATTAAATCCTTGTTATAAATACTTATTTATATTTTTTCACATCTCCTAAATCCTCTCTTGCGCTGGGTTTAAAAGCAGTGCTTTAAACTTGCTCAGGAGAGGACTTACCCTCGAATACATTCATTAAACAATGAATCATTCCCTCTCCCTATGAGAGAGGGTTAGGGAGAAGGATTAAAAACTTAGTATTTATAAGCATCCGATTTAAACGGACCTTCAACAGCTACACCTAAGTAGTCCGCTTGTACTTGAGTCAATTGTGTTAATACACCACCAAAACCAGCAACCATTGCAGCAGCAACTTCTTCGTCTAGTTTTTTCGGTAAGATTTCAACACGAATTGCCGCTTGTTTTTGATCGGCAGGAAGATCGGCAAATTTCTCTGCAAATAAGTGCATTTGTGCCAATACTTGGTTAGCAAATGAACCATCCATAATACGTGATGGGTGACCTGTTGCGTTACCCAAGTTCACTAAACGACCTTCAGAAAGCAAGATTAAATAATCGTTTTCGTTTTCTGAACGATACACTTGGTGTACTTGTGGCTTCACTTCAACCCACTTATAACCACGTAAGTAGTTGGTGTCGATTTCAGTATCGAAGTGACCAATGTTACATACAACAGCGCCTGCTTTAAGTGTATCTAGCATTGCTGCGTCGCACACGTGATAGTTACCTGTTGTAGTCACAATCAAGTCAGTATTTTCTAAAAGCTCTAGGTTGACGTCTGCTTTGTTGCCTGTTTGCACGCCATTGTTATATGGAGATACAACTTCGTAGCCATCCATACATGCTTGCATTGCACAAATTGGGTCAATTTCAGAAACACGTACAATCATGCCTTCTTGACGTAAAGATTGCGCAGAACCTTTACCTACGTCACCATAACCAATCACTAATGCACGACGACCAGACAATAGCATGTCTGTACCGCGTTTGATTGCATCATTGAGCGAGTGGCGGCACCCGTATTTGTTGTCGTTTTTAGATTTCGTCACTGAGTCATTGACGTTAATGGCAGGTACTTTTAAAGAACCATCTTTCCACATTTCAATCAGACGTTGTACGCCAGTTGTGGTTTCTTCGGTAATACCGTGAATACGCTCTAATAATGCAGGATATTTCTCATGAACAAGTGCAGTTAAGTCACCGCCATCGTCCAGAATCATATTGGCATCCCAAGGTGTGCCGTTTACATTAATTTGTTGCTCAAGACACCATACATATTCTTCCTCAGTTTCGCCTTTCCAAGCAAAAACAGGCACGCCAGATGCTGCAATTGCTGCCGCAGCATGGTCTTGAGTAGAGAAGATGTTACAAGATGTCCAACGAACTTCTGCGCCTAATTCAACCAATGTTTCAATTAAAACAGCAGTTTGAATGGTCATGTGGATACAGCCGAGAATTTTCGCGCCTGCAAGTGGTTTTGCAGCTGAGTAGCGTTTACGCAAGCCCATTAATGCTGGCATTTCAGCTTCTGCAAGTTTGATTTCTTTACGGCCAAAATCAGCTAGGGTGATATCGGCAACTTTATAATCTGTAAATGAAGCATTAACCGCGTTCATCACGATCTCCTTAAAAAAACAATTGATCATTCAGTTCGCGGATGCCGTTTCTTGCATAGCAATGGATATGCTACGCTGGTCGAGCCTGGCGATTTTACATTTAGTGCCTGTAAAACGTCGCAGCATCCCTCGACTAGCGCAATATTGTACTTGGAAATTGATTTAGTTCCAATCATGTTTTGTTTATTATCAACACAATTATATTTTGGGGCGAAAGCATGGCGGTGGAGATTCCTTCTGAATTGGCAGAGCTTGAAGCCAATTGTGGTATTTACGCGGTTTGGATGTTATTACAACATTTAGGCATTGATGCCGATATTCAACAATTAATTGATGTCTGTGGCTATACACCTGAGCAGGGTACAACCACGATTGGTCTGGCAGTTGGTCTGAAAAAATTCGGTTTTAATGTGCAGTTTTACACAGACCCTGACCCTGATCTACAAGATTCAGAAAAGTTGAGTTATGCAAAAGCTGAACAGCTAAAATTGCCTATATTAGCGCCTATTGCTTATACCCAAATTCAGCAAGCCTTTGATGCAAATAAATTTGTGATTGTGTATTACGATACTTTAGACGGTGAGGGCAATCATTCACTGGTATATTCAATAGACGAAGCTGAAATCTGTTTTTTTGACAGTTTTGAGCCTATGCCTGCGGCTGTTTTTGAGCAACAACGTCAGCAAGCAGGTATTTGCAGACAAGTGATTGTGGTAGATGTTTAAAATATGATTGAAATGTCTTTCAATAATCCAAAGTGAAAGCAGCAAATCTATCAAAGCCGATCATTTGATCGGCTTGAAAGAAAAATTATTGCAGCTATTGGGCAGCATCGGCTTTTTGTGTCCAATAATCTGCTTTGGTTTCATCTGCATCTACACCCAAAGCATTTTCATAAATAAAAGCAAGGTCACGCATGGCTTGTACTTCGCCTAGTTCCGCAGCTTGCTGAACCAGTGCGACTGAACGTGCGACATCTTTATCAACGACATCGCCACGACGGTAAAAGCCCGACAGTTCTAAAATTGCAGCAGGGTGTTGCGCATCACTGGCTTGTTTAAGCCAAAAAAAGGCCTGGTCAAAGTGATGTTTGGCATCTTCAGGGTCATCTTCCTGCACATCTTTTGCATATACGGTATAGCCTTCACCAAGCCAATACATGGCTTCAATATGTCCATTACTTGCCGCTTTGAGTGCCCATTCTTCGGCCAGTTCAATATCTTCATCAAAATCGCTTTGCATATACAGCACGGCAACTTCAAACTGAGCTTCAGCTTGCCCAGCAATCGCGCGGTTAATTAGTGCAGTAGGAATAGAAACAGATTCTGACATAACGCCATCCAACACAATTTTGAACTTTTGAATGAGCGATAGCCTAAAAGGTCTTGCATGAAAAAGCTATCTTTATTGCAGAGGTTTGGTGGGTTGATCTGCAAGGGAAGAGTGTTGTATTTGATTGGTTAAAATTAAATGAATAACAAAAAATCACTTGAGTCAGAATGGCTTGCTTCAATATGCTTAATTTGAATAAGACATGATGAGAACAATAAGATGGTAAAATTTTTGACTGCTGAGGAAGCGAAAGTCTATTCAGATCACGCCCACCTTGATATTGAATTGTATAAACAGCGTTTGGCTATGTTGATTGAGGAAAATGCCAAACAGGGTAATACGGCAGTTTTGGCTGTGTTACCTAAACATTTACCTTTGGAAGATATTCGCAATTTATCGGCTGAACTGACTGACTTAGGTTATCAGGTACGTTTTGAGCTGAATGAGTTTTTCTATAGTTTTAATGTGTATTGGATTTAAGATCAAAACTGTCGATATTTCACTGTATGCGTTCAGTGAAATGTCGACAGTTTTTATAACTTCTTAGCTTGCACTTAAGTGTTGGTGGTATGTTCAGCCAACACTTCTAAAGCTGCACGAAAGGCTTCCTGTGTTGCAGGTGCACCGCAATAAGGTAGGCTGTGTAGCAAAACTTCCTGAATTTCTTCTACACTTGCGCCATTATTCAGCGCACCACGAATATGTCCTTTTAATTCGGTTGGGCTTTTTAGCGCTGTTAAAAATGCAATGGTAATTAATGAACGATATTTACGAGGTAATACACCTTCACGTTGCCAAGTTGAGCCCCAAGCATGTTCGTTAATCCAGTCCTGTAAAGGTTGGGTAAACGGCACAGTATTGTCTTGTGCACGTTTTACAAAGCTTTCACCCATAACTTCTGTGCGGACTTTTAAGCCATTTTCATAATCTTGTTGTGACATTTTGCTAGCCTTATTTTATTGTTTGAACTTAGTAGATAGATTAACAATTTATGGGCACAACACCATTCACACTTGGTCGTAGACAATCAAAAAATGCTCAGATGAACCTATTTAAATCTATTCACAAGGCATAAAAAAGCCCCAGACATCGAGTTGGGGCTGTTTTGGCTTTATCGCAAATTTGGAAATAAGCGAGTGTTAAGCCTCAATGGTTTGCACGCTAATTTTTTTAGCAGGGTCTGCTTTGCGGCGCACTGTTGGAACAGGTTCGCCATAGTATTGACGGTCTGCAAAATAACTTGAACGCACCATTGGTGCCGCCCAAATATTTTTAAAGCCAAGCTTTTGGCCATGTGCTGTGTAGCGTTCAAACTCTTCTGGCGTTACAAAACGGTCAATTGGCGCATGCTCTTTAGAGGGTTGCAAATATTGGCCAATGGTCACGTAATCTACGTCGTGAGCCTTAAGATCATCCAATAACGCAATCACTTCTTCTTCAGTTTCACCAATGCCCACCATCAAACCACATTTGGTTGGAATATCAGGACAGTATTCTTTAAACATTTTGAGTAAGTTTAAAGAGTGTTGATAGTCCGAACCTGGACGCATGGCTTTATATAAACGTGGCACAGTTTCAATATTGTGGTTGAAAACATCTGGCGGACATTCAGTCATAATGCGTAGTGCAATATCCATACGACCACGGAAGTCTGGCACCAAAATTTCCAATAAGGTGTCTGGGCTGAGCGCTCGGGTTTCTTTAATACAATCTACAAAATGCTGCGCACCGCCATCTAATAGGTCATCACGGTCTACAGAGGTGATTACGGCATATTTTAAGCCTAAATTGGCAATGGTTTCTGCCATGTGACGTGGCTCTTCAGGGTCAAGCGCATTTGGTCGACCATGGGCAACATCACAGAATGGGCAGCGACGGGTACAAATATCACCCATAATCATAAAGGTTGCAGTACCACCACCAAAGCATTCAGGTAAGTTTGGGCAAGCGGCTTCTTCACAAACGGTATGTAATTTTTGCTGACGCAAAGTGGTTTTAATGCGTTGAACTTCTTCAGGTGCCGTCATTTTGACCCGAATCCAGTCAGGCTTGCGAGGCGTTTCAACCGTAGGAACAACTTTTACAGGAATACGTGCGACTTTTTCAGCACCACGGAGTTTGACACCCTGTTCAGGTTTACGGTTTGCAGACATATTCAACTTTTCCACTGTTTTTGAAGGGGAGAGATTTAGTATGGCTTACATTTTACAGAATGTTGAAGCAAAATATGCCAATTCCAACATGCACGGTAAAATGTCAACGAACATTCATCATAAGAGCATATTATTATAACGAAATTGTGCTTAAATTGGGTAAAAACGATATTCATATAAAAAATGTGGTTATCACGTAATATATGCACACTAAATACAGAAAATTCAAACGATTTACGTCATAATATGGCCCATTGAAAAGATAGATTTAAAGAAAAGGAGCGTTGAATGCCACGTAAAAAAGAGGTCGTTAGTGGAACTTTCGTGAAGTATGATGCGGTCGTTCTCGGTTCAGGCCCTGCGGGTGAAGGCGCGGCAATGAAACTTGCCAAATCAGGTAAGCGTGTTGCGATTGTAGATATTCGTGAACAACTCGGTGGTAACTGTACGCATGTGGGTACAATCCCGAGTAAAGCACTGCGTCAGACGGTGTCTAATATTATTCGTTACCGTCGTGACCCAATGTTTAAAAAAATGGGTGACTGGCGTCAGTTTACCATGAAGCAAGTGCTTCAAAGTGCACATAAAGTAATTCAACAGCAGGTTGAAACGCACTCACGTTTTTATGATCGCAATGAAATTGCGATTTATCATGGCCGTGCTTATATTCAAGATAAAAATACAGTTTTGGTTTTTAGTGCAGACGGCATTAAAGAAACCATTATTTGTCAGCAAATTGTGATTGCAACGGGTAGTCGTCCGTATCGTCCTGAAATTTTAGATTTCAACCATCCGCGTGTATTCGATTCAGATAAAATTTTGGATTTGGACTTTTCTATCCAAAAAATCATTATTTACGGTGCAGGGGTTATTGGCTGTGAATATGCGTCTATTTTCATTGGTTTAGATCACAAAGTCGATTTGATCAATACACAGCATAAATTACTCAGTTATTTGGATGATGAAATTTCCGATGCGCTGTCTTATCACTTACGTGCGCAGGGTGTGTTGATTCGCCATAATGAGCAAATTGATCATTTAGAAACTTTTGATGATCACGTGGTTTTATATTTGCAAAGTGGTAAAAAAATTAAAGCCGATGCAATTCTGTGGTGTAACGGTCGTTCAGGTAATACCGATGGTTTAGGTCTTGAAAATGTTGAGCTTAAGCCAAACAGCCGTGGTCAGTTAACAGTCAATGATCAATATCAAACTGAAGTAGATAATATCTATGCTGCGGGTGATGTAATTGGTTGGCCATCATTGGCATCTGCTGCGTATGACCAAGGTCGTTGTGCAGGTGCAAATATGAGTGGCGAAGAAAATGTTGTACCTGTGACTGATATTCCAACAGGTATCTACACCATTCCAGAAATTTCTTCGATTGGTAAGACTGAGCAGGAATTAACTGAAGAGAAAATTCCGTATGAAGTTGGTCAGGCGTCGTTCCGTCATTTAGCACGTGCGCAAATTACGGGTGATACCGTAGGTGAATTAAAGATTCTGTTCCACCGTGATACTTTAGAAGTGTTGGGTGTGCATTGCTTTGGTAATAATGCTGCAGAGATTATTCACATTGGTCAGGCCGTGATGAACAGCCCGAACAATACAATTAAGTATTTTGTTGAAACAACATTTAACTATCCGACTATGGCTGAAGCCTACCGTGTAGCAACTTTAAATGGTATGAACCGCTTATTCTAAGTTGCTGCAACATCGCTTAAAGTTCATTAAAAGAAGAACCCGTAAAGTTTAGGCTTTACGGGTTTTCTTATTCTAAGTTATTCGTTTGGTGTTTTAGTTTTGGTACGTCATTTTATTTGAGTCCAATAATGGCTCGATAGATTATCTGCATGATGAACAAATTAAAATGGTCGGCTACCCGCCAAACTAATTCTTTTAAGTAAGCGCCGTTGCTCGGCAGGGAATGGCTCCCTAGAGTGTAAGGTCACTTGATTGTCCCAAAATACCAAATCCCCTTGTTCCCAATGATGCGTGTAGCGGAAGGCTGGCTTTAAAATATGTGCGCGTAGCCGAGCAATTAATTCACTGCCTGCCTGATCATCATAATTGAGCAACTCCACTTCAGAATGGGTGTTCAGCCAAAGGACTTTACGTCCAGTTTCAGGGTGGACTCTCACCAAAGGATGTGGATAGCCATGACCAACAATAGGTTGATCATGAAAACGATATAGGGGCGAATTACCATAGCTACCCGTTGCAGTTGTGTTTTGTGCACGAACAAAAGGGTTGTATGTAATGAGTTGAAGATGATCAATTTCCGCTTTGGTGGTTTCATCTAAGGCATCGTAGGCTTTAATGGTGTTGTACCACGTAGTTTGGCCGCCTTGTTCTGGAATTTCTATGGCATACAGCAGCGAGGCAAAAGAGGGTAAAGGTGTCCATTGATGGTCTGCATGCGGTTTGAGTTCTGCATGTCCCGTATAATCACCTTGTCCAACAGCATTAGATACAGGCACAACATCAGACGGTGTGCCTGTGTCGGCTTGACTGCCCAAAACAGGATTGTCTGAACTTGGACGGAAAATAGAACCAAAGTAACTGGCAAATACTAAATACTGTAAATCATCTAAATGTTGTTGTTTAAAAATCAAAACTAGATGTTGTGCCAAAGCTTGTTTTAGACGATAAATTGTTGCACCTGTTTGGGCTTTTTTCGCATCTAGCCCTGTCACGACAGCACCTAAGGCAGCACATGCTAAAGGTTGTATTTGAATATCATTAGGATTTTGTAATGAATCGGCTTGATGCCAACGTGGTGCATCATGAATTGCTTGAGAAAGCGGGCTTAGACTGCTCATTGGGTTTTTACTCTTTCTTGGTATATGGTCAAGAAAATTTAAGTAAAAACAGCCATCAAATAAAATTAAAAGAAATGCTAAACTTATGAAAAATATTATTTTTTAAATAAATGTTTGATCTTGAACTATTTAACTTATTTTGCATAGATTTGCTGTTTAAATGCAATCTAGTCAATGGAGCATGTTATATAAGTTACTCCTTCAGTATTGAATACATTGATAAAGAGATCGAGTGACGCAGACAATTAATGTGCGCAGAATGCCTGATTAAAATACTCAAACAGTTGAGGCGTTTGCATCCATAAAAAAATTGAAAAGACGAGCAGGGCAATAACCGCCAGCGCGAGCAGCACTTTAAAATTAAATAAAGAATTAGTCATGAATGACGTGCTCCTCATTGACCCAGAAATGCACCAAGACCGCAAACGCACTTAAAGCAATAGAAACAATCCAGATAGCATTATAGTTACCTGTCAGATCGTGGTTTAAACCGCCAAGCCATCCACCAAAAAATGAGCCGACTTGGTGTGTAAAAAACACAATGCCACTGAGCATGGTCAGGTATTTAATCCCAAACATATTTGCCACAATACCATTGGTTAAAGGCACTGTAGATAACCACAACAAACCCATAATGATCCCGAATGCATAAATTGTCCAGATGCTTAAAGGCAGGATTAAAAAGACGATAATGGCAATACCGCGTAGTCCGTAAAGCCACATCAGCAAGTGCGGTTTCGAATAGCGACCGCCTAACCAACCTGCGGTATAGGTGCCTACAATATTAAATAAACCCACGAGTGCTAGAAAAACTGTGCCTGTGGTTGCATTAAAGCCATGATCGATTAAGTAGCTAGGTAAGTGAATCCCGATAAACACCACTTGAAAACCACAGACAAAAAAGCCCAAAGCTAAAAACCAAAAGGGTTTATGGTTTTTGGCAATCACCAAAACTTGTTTAAAGCCTAAAGCGGGTTGGCTGACTGAACTTGCATTAGGGTTTTGATACATGGGTGCTTTGAGCATCCATGCCAAAGGAACAATCAAGACAATTAAAATCGCACTGACAATTAATGCGCCCGACCAACCTACACTTTGTAATAACAATAAGGTCGATGGCAACATGATAAATTGCCCAAACGAGCCTGCAGCACTGGCAATACCCATTGCAAGGCTACGCTTTTCTGGAGGAGCAGCGCGACCTACTGCAGAAAGTAGCACAGGGAAAGAGGTTGCAGAAAGTGCCAAACCTAAAATTAAACCCACACTTAAATTTAGCAATAAGCCTGTCGAGCTGACGGCCATGAGCAATAAGCCGAGTGCATACAGTGCGCCACCAACTGCAACTACAATTTTACTACCGTATTTGTCTGCAAAAGCACCTGTGATGGGTTGGACTGCACCCCAAATTAGGTTTTGCATGGCAATGGCTAAACTAAAGACATTATGTCCCCAGCCAAATTCATGGCTCATCGGTACCAAATACAAACCAAATGCATGCCGAACCCCAAGCGATAATGCCAAAATAATGGCGCTTCCAATTAACATATAAATTAGAGGTTTGGAAAATTGAGCATTCGACATAAGGCATCCACGTATGGCTAACAGCTTGTTATGGTAATCGATTCAGCTCAAGAGCGCGATAAAATAAAATTCATCAAATGATAAAATTGAGTTATCAAGATAGAAGCGATTGCTTTAATTAAATAGTGTAAGAAAAAATAAGACGACCGTAGCCGTCTTAAATTTAGTTGAAAGTGGAAAAGTAAAATTAGAGATTAAAAGCGCATCCCAAAGCCAGCGTATGCAATGATCGGATTCACTTCAATATCTGCTTTAGAGTGAATCAATTCACCATGTTTGGCATCGGTCACCGTAATGGTGGTTTCATTTTTAAGGTGTGCATAAGATAGTGAATCAACTGCAAACCATTTTTCATTAAAGTCATAGGTAAAACCTACGGTGGCAACAGGTGCAAACGCATCGGTGGCATCTAACTCAACTTTTGGGTTGGCTGAACTTGGTTTGCCTTCTAAAGATGCGCCTGATTTTCCTTCTTTAATATTGGCAATCATGTGACCTGAAGCAATTAAGTCCTGCTCAGTACGTGGATTAATTTCTAACTCATTGAAATAGGCATACATCAAACCGACGCCAACATAGGGGCGGAACTTATTTACGCCTGTTTTGCCAAAGTGATATTGAAACTCAAATGCAGGTGTCCATGCGCGGGCAGAAGCAGCAGGGCCATGCGCTGCTAAATCGGTAATGAAAATATCATTTTGTAATTCTAGTTCACCCAACGCACCGCCTAATGGACGTGCAATTGCGGAGAAGGGTGCATAAATTTTACCTTTGCCTTGCAAATCAACTTTAGGTGGAATGCCGCCTTTGACTTCAAAGGAAATATTATCGGTAAAGAAATAGTTGCTGATAATACCCAGTGTGGTGACATCATCTGCTTCTAAACCTGTGCCGGGATTATCCCATTGCTCCAAACCTGAAATTGTGGCTTGTCCACTCATGTTGGCAGGTACGGTAGGCAGTAAATTTAATGCTCCGCTTAATAATACGGGTGGCTCAAAACCGTCACGTAAATTATCTCTTACAGTTTGAGATTGAACCTCACCGACATCGGCTGTGTAGCCGTTGTGAATGGCTGTATTGACCCGAAAAGGTTGTGCTTTGCCTTGTGGCATAACGTGCAGCGCACCTACCGAAACAGAAAAGCGTTTAAAACCATCACCATCTTTTAAACTAAAATAAACCATCACCATCTTTTAAACTAAAATAAGGTGAGTTGGCATAACTAATGACTGGCAAACTACTCAGTGCCAAACAGCATAGTGTTTTTTTCATTGTGGAACTCCATGTCCAATTTTGCTTGTTGTTATTTACGGCATTGTTATGCAAGGCATTATGAAATGGACTGGAAAAATAAAACTGTTGTTTTTACAAGATATTTTTTTAAACTTTTGTGAATAACTGGAAAAGTGTGCAGGTGTTTTGTTAAATCCAAAACTGTTGAATACGTGAAAATGCTTGTTTTATTGGATGGCTTTAAAGTTCTATTGGTTTGAAATAAAAAGATTTTATAGAAATTGTATGCGTTGAAATTAATAAAAAAGACCAGTCGGAACTGATCTTTTTGACATACGGGTTAAATTTTTAGCCAATGACAGATTTTGGCTGCAAACACGTTATGCAGTAAAGCGTGATAAATCTTCATCAGGGCGGGCAGTCAGCACTTCCAAGCCATCTTTGGTGACCAAAATGGTGTGTTCAAACTGTGCCGATAATTTGTGGTCTTTGGTCACCACTGTCCATTTATCGCCAAGTAATTTGGTTTGCCATACGCCTGCATTGACCATTGGTTCAATGGTAAAAGTCATACCTTCTTCTAAAATCATGCCTGTGTTGGCTTGACCATAGTGCAATACTTGTGGCTCATCGTGGAAGGTCGTCCCAATACCATGACCGCAATATTCACGCACGACACTAAAGCGTTCAGATTCAACATATTTTTGAATCGCATGACCAATATCACCAATGGTTGAACCGGGTTTAACGGTTGCCATACCGCGATACATCGCTTCTTGGGCAACTTTGCATAAACGATTGGCTAAAATGGAAGTTTCACCACCCACGATATACATCATATTGGTATCGCCGTGGAAACCATCTTTAATGACTGTGACATCAATATTTAAAATATCGCCTTTCTTCAGCACTTTACTTTCTGACGGAATACCGTGACAAACTACATGGTTAACCGATGTGCAAATGGTGTGTTGGAATGCTGGACGACCCGGAGCAGCACCATAACCTAAGCAGGCAGGAATAGCTTGTTGCTGATTGACAATATAGTCATGGCAAATCGTATCCAGTTCGAGCGTAGTAACGCCTGGTTTAACGTGTGCTTTGATCATCTCCAAAACTTCTGCCGCCAGTCGTCCTGCCACGCGCATTTTTTCAATATCTTCTGCGGTTTTGATGAGTCGACGAGGTGCTTGATAAGTTGTGTTCATGATCTTTAAAAACTTTTGGAAATTTGTGTGTGACTATGGTATAAATAGCCGCCCATTTTATCAAATGCTTTTTATGAATATGTTTCAAAGAGCTTGGTAAAAGGGAAATTAAAAATCCGCACATATATCGTCACATTACTCTGGGTGCCCTTTGGGGTGGAGAATGCGGATATATGGAGGCCTAACCCAAACATTTAAGGTAAAGAAAATGGCAGATTACAACGTAAGCATGCGCGACCTTCTTCAAGCTGGCGCACACTTTGGTCACCAAACACGTTTCTGGAACCCAAAGATGCGTCAATACATCTTTGGTGCGCGTAACAAAATTCACATCATCAACCTTGAACACACTGTTCCTGCGTTAAATGATGCTTTGAACTTTGCAAACCAATTGGCTAGCAAAAAGAACAAAGTTTTGTTCGTTGGTACAAAACGTGCTGCTTCTGCAATCATCCGTGAACAAGCTCAACGCGCTGGTCAACCGTATGTAGATCACCGTTGGTTAGGTGGTATGTTGACGAACTGGAAAACACTTCGCCAATCTATCAGCCGTTTAAAAGATCTTCAAGTTCAGTCTACTGACGGTACTTTTGCTAAGCTTACTAAACGTGAAGCTTTAGAGCGTAGCCGTGAAATGGAAAAACTTGAGCGCGCTTTAGGCGGTGTGAAAAACATGGGTGGTTTACCTGACGCATTATTCGTAATTGACGTTGATCACGAAGCAATTGCAATTAAAGAAGCGAAAAACTTAGGTATTCCTGTAATCGGTATCGTAGATACAAACTCTAACCCAGACAACGTAGACTACGTTATTCCGGGTAACGACGATGCGATCCGTGCAGTAACACTTTACGCTTCTTCAATGGCTGATGCGATCATTGCTGGTAAAGAATACGCTCAAACTCAAGCCAATGCTCAAGCAAAAGGCGAAGAAGCTCCTGCTTCTGAGGCTTAATGCGTTTTGACGTAAGCTTGTCATTTTTGCGACATGTGATGGTGGCAAAGTAAGCGTCATGTATGCAGACGGCCCAAGAGACACCCTCTGGGCCGTTTCTGTTAAAAAAAGAATTCATTTTCTACCGATTTTAGGAGATAAACATGACTGCAGTTACAGCAAGCATGGTTAAAGAATTGCGTGATCGTACTGGTCTAGCAATGATGGAATGTAAAAAAGCATTAACAGAAGCGGGCGGTGACATCGAATTAGCGATTGACAACCTTCGTAAATCTGGTCAAGCAAAAGCTGCTAAAAAAGCAGGTAACATTGCTGCTGACGGTGCAATCACAATCGTTCAAGAAGGCAACAAAGCGATTCTTTTAGAAGTAAACTGTCAAACTGACTTCGTTGCAAAAGACGAAAACTTTGCTGGTTTCTCTGCGAAAGTTGCTGCTGCTGCTCTTGCTGCAAACGAAACTGATGCTGCTAAAATTGCTGAACTTAAACTTGAAGATGGCGCAACTGTTGAAGAAACACGTGTTGCACTTGTTCAAAAAATTGGTGAAAACATCCAAGTTCGTCGTGCACAAATCGTTGAAGGTGAAAACCTTGCTGTGTACAAGCACGGTTTAAAAATCGGTGTTGTTGTTTCTTACACAGGTGATGCTGCGACTGGTAAAGGTATTGCAATGCACGTTGCTGCATTCAACCCAGTTGCTGTTACTGCTGAACAAGTTCCTGCTGATCTTATCGCTAAAGAGAAAGAAATTGCAGAAGCGAAAGCAGTTGAATCTGGTAAGCCTGCAAACATCGTAGAGAAGATGGTAACTGGTTCAGTTGAAAAATACTTGAACGAAGTTGCGCTTGATCGTCAAATGTACGTAATTGACAACGAGAAGAAAGTTGCTGAAGTATTAAAAGCAACTGGTACAACTGTTGCTCAATTCGTTCGTTTCGAAGTAGGCGAAGGTATTGAGAAAAAAGCAGAAATGAGCTTCGCTGAAGAAGTTGCTGCTGCTCAAGCTGCTGCAAAATAATTTTTACTTAAGGTAAAATATTTTGTAAGGAAAGCCCCAATTTATTTTGGGGCTTTTTTGTGAATATAGATTTTAGCGATATGCAATTGAAGCATAAATATTGAGATGAGAATTAAAAAATATTTATTTTAAATCAGTATGTTATGGGTGATTGACTTAATCGTATAGAGCGGAATCAGAACAAGAAGGTTATATGGCAAATAAAAAGAATTTAAGCATCGGCGCAATTATTGTAGTGCTAATTGCTGCATTTTTTGGCATAGATTTACAGCAGTTTCAGTCTGAAACATCAAATGCACCATCTACAAGTACTGCTCGCACATCGCAAACTGAAAAAGAGCAGTTAGACGTACAGCGAGATGCGCTGCAAGATGATGCTCAGGGTGTTCAGCTGATTGAACGTGCGTTTGAGCGCAAACAGAGCGATTTACAAGTCCGTGCGAGTGGGCAGGTCATTGCAGTGTTAGCGGATGACAACGAAGGCTCACGTCATCAAAAATTTATTTTAAAACTGAATAATGGGCAAACTGTATTGGTTGCACATAATATTGATCTTGCACCACGAATTACCAATATTGCAAAAGGTGATACTGTTGAGTTTTTTGGTGAATATGAATACTCAGATAAGGGTGGGGTGATTCACTGGACGCATCATGATCCAGCAAATAAACACGTGGGCGGATGGTTAAAACATCAAGGAAGAACCTATCAATAACGGTTCTTCCGATAACGAAAATAGGATATAGCGTTTAAATGCTCATAATGCTGTTTTTACGACGTGTTTTCCAAGAGGGTAGGATTTTACCTAAATAGGCATCCATGCACCAAATTGGGCCAATGAGAAGGAATTGGAGGTCTTTGAAGAATGAAGGCTTTTTCCCTTCAACTTTGTGACCATAAAACTGCCCAATCCACGCCAAAACAAAAATTGCGATATAAAAACCCATTCCAACAGGCAAAACATAAATCAGCCATGCCATTACCAGCATTAATGCTGCCATTGCAACTGCAAGAACCAAGTCTAAACGTGCATAAAAAATAAAACTGAGCACCAGAAGTAATGTTGTTAGTAAAGCGCTGAAATGCGCCAAGATGCCGACAATCGAAAAAAAGATCGTAGGTACGCACACCCAGTGAATTAATTTATTGGTTTTATTTTGATGGCTCTCGCTGTATTCATCAAGCCACTCGCTTACTGTCTTCATGTGCTACTCCTGTAGACCGATCATCCGTTGTTATTGTTTGACTGTCTAAAATATAACTGAGAACAGTGAGGCGGTCAAAACAGTATTCATATTTTCAAAATGAAGTGGCAACAAAATTTGTGTGGATCATCTTTGTGCAGACATGCATGGGATGACTGTAAATCTTACAGGCATTAAAAAAGCCACATTGCTGTGGCTTTCAAGTCAAATGTGAAGTCGTGTAAGCGAATCTTAAGAGTTTGGACCGTCAATACGCTCAATGCTTACTTTGGCAGTACCTGCATTGGTGATGCCCAATTGTTTTGCAGCGCCATAAGAAAGATCGAGTACACGGTTGCCATGGAATGGACCACGGTCATTTACTTTAACTACAACGCTTTTACCATTGTTTTTATTGGTTACGCGAATATAGCAGTTTAGCGGCAGGCTACGGTGTGCAGCAGTCATTGCGTTCATGTCGAACGTTTCACCGCTTGCAGTTTTACGACCGTGGAATTGACGACCATACCAAGACGCCATACCTGTTTGGCTAAATTTACGTACAGTATTTGAAGCCACAGTGTTTAACTTCTCAATCACTGAAGGCTCTTCTGCAGGAATTTCAATTTTCGCTGCAATCGTTTGACGACGAATTTGGTCGCCTGAACGTTCGGTGATTGAAAGGCTGTTTAAATTTGAGAAATGTGAATTAAAACTTTGAGCTTCTTTATTGAGTACACGCGCAGCTAGGCTAGATGACTCATTATCATTGTTGAATGATGATTGCACCATTTCAGCTTGCGACTGACTTAGGGCAATAGCTGCAGAAAGTGCAAGTAAGTATTTAAGTGAACTATGCATGGTTTGAACTCCTGAAGACAGAATTTTTAACTTATTTCGCTCTTAACTGATTGAAATAGCGGTAATCCTGTCTGTAATTTCACTTTTTCGACTACATTTGACGAAATGGATAATATTCACCCCTTACTAAAGGTGTCTAGTCTTTATACGAAAATAATGACAAAAAGTGACAAAAACCAACTCTATTTGATTAAAAAATAATCAACATTGTAACATAATATTTAAAAAGTTTGTTTTGTGATCAAATTGTTAAAAATATTTCTTGACTTTTTGGTTTTGTGTTTGAACTCGCGCTTAGCGGCTCGCAATTTCAGTGCCCAATAACCACAGTGCAGTCGCATACATACGGCTACGGTTATAAGTCGTAATCACCTGAAAATTTGGATAGGTTATATAGTAGATATGACCATAATTTTCTTGTAATTGAATGACATTGACCAAGTCGAGGTCATCTATTTGCACAATTGGATTCATTGGCATCACACCTTGCGATTTTAAAACTCCATAAGGTGTTGGCAGGGTTAAATCTTTGGCGATGACGCTGTCAGGATTGTTGCCTGTATACCGTGCAGCAAATGCAATGGGTTGATTACGCTGCCAACCATGTTGTGCTAAGTAGTTTGCAATAGAGCCAATGGCATCGACTGCCGAGTTGCGTAGATCAATATGTCCGTTGCCGTCATAATCGACCCCAAATTTTGGAATATTGCTAGGCATAAACTGCGGATAACCAACAGCACCTGCATAAGAACCAACAATTGAAGAAGTTGGCACACCATCTTTATATGACCATGCGATCAGTGCTGCGAGTTCATCTTTAAAGTATTCCGCGCGACGTTCATAACCAAAGCCTAAGGTGGCAAGGGCATCACGGGTTACAAAAGAGCCCTTATTGCTTCCAAAACCTGTTTCTACACCCAGAATCCCTAAAATAATGGATTGCGGTACACCAAATTGCTCTTCAGCACGATTGAGCGTGTCTGCATATTGTTGTTTAAAGCGCACACCGCGCTGAATAGTGCTTTCTGCAAGGAAATTGGTTTTATAGTCGTACCAAGGCTTACTTTCGCCTGGGCGGTTCATGATGTTGATGATATTGGGTAAGTTTTTAGAGCCTTCCATCGCCCAATCGACTTGTGCTGCACTCAAGCCATAGGTCTGCATGGTTTTTTGTTTAAAACTGGCATAAGACGGATGATTTTGGAAATCATTGGCCTGACAAAAACTGGTGATAGAAAATGCACCAATGAGTAAAGAAAGACGTTTTAGTTTGTTATAAAAATCAAGTTTGAACATATTGAGGAAAATTCCAAATTGATGATTTACACAACTTATTTATATGCAGTAAATAAGTTGCTACTTATATATGAAGAATAAGCCGCTATTGGGGCCAAACTGCGAAAGCGAAGTAAGCGGCTAAGATAGCATTCATGCGTGACTGGTTTGCAAAAACTTATACAAAAATAGACAAAGAATGTGTAAAAAGCGCGCAGGATTTGTAACAAAATTCAATCTAGGTGCAAAAAGTTATTCTTGATTGTGCAAAAGTTGCAGACATATCCTGATATTGCATTGCATATAAAAATGCCTGATCAAAATCAGGCATTTTGCACTTAACATGCAACAAAAGGGCTTAAAACGCATTATGAGTTAAACCCACTGATATTAATGATGGAATAAGGTGTCGTGATATTCCGCTAAAACCAAGAGTTCCTCTTTGGTTAAATTTGGGATGATTTTATCCACCGCAATATGGACAGCTTTAATTACCGCTGCTGCGCCAATATCTGCTGCTTTACGCTTAATCATGCCCAAATCGAGGGTTTTGTTAAAGTCGCTCATAAAGTGGCGTACCGTCGCTTCTGCAAACTGTTTATATAGTTCGGTTAAAGCAGCTTTGTTCACTTCATTGCCTGCTTGAATTTCGGCATAGTTGTGTTTCAGGTTGGTCACTAAACTTGCATCGAGCGTTTCACCTACACGTGCATTGCCTGCTGCATCTTTAAAGCTACTGCGCTCAGAAAATTCAATCGATTGTTTCACGACATCATTTGGCGCTTTGCTTAATAATTGTTTTAGGAGTACTGCAACGGTAGATTTGACATAGCCCGCAAGTTTTTCGGCAGTGTCGCGTTTATCGCTGGCAGGAAAACGACGTACCAACTCGGTTAAAATGGCATCAATGATTTCTTCATTAATCATTAATGCGGTTTTGTCGCGCAGTGGGTACAGCGGCTCACTTGAATTTTTTTTCTGTTGTGCAGTTTCAATCGTATTTAATAATTCTGCAGATGGAATGAATCCAAAAAATGGCATTGTTCAACCTCAATGTTGTTATTGTCGCGCTAAACGAATAGGGCGAGGCATCCATGTTAAGTCCGATACACGGCAAGGGTTAATGTCTAAACCACCACGACGTGTATAGGTTGCATATACCATCAGTTTTTCTGGTGCGAATTTTTGCCAGATGTCTGCAAACATCTGTTCCACACATTGTTCATGGAAACCATTATGCTGACGATAAGAAATAATATAAGCCAAAATACTGCGATAACAAGGTTTTTTGCCTTGATAACGGATAAAAACCGTGCCCCAGTCAGGTTGTCCTGTGACTGGACAATTGCTGCGTAATAAATGCGAGTAAAGTTGTACCTCTACATCTTCCGCTTGTTCTAAATCGAATTGCAATAAACTTGGGTCAGGATGCTGCTCTAAACGCTCAGGCGTGAGCTGATCAATGCAAATGCCCTCAGGCTGGCTAATCGCTAAATCATCGACCTGAAATAAAGTTAGCGTAACAGGTGCTTGCGCAGCAGCCGTTAAATCATGCTCAACAGTTTCAATGAAATTGGCTTCAGACTGAAAGCGGGTAAAGTTCATACTATTAAAGTAGAGCTTTAATGATTTTGATTCGATCAGGTTAGGCGATGAAGCAGGTAGTGTAATCCGACCAATCGCAACTTGCGGAATGCCTGCGGCATTCAACCACGAAATTTCAAAAACGTGCCACCAGTCTTGCCCCAGTTGAATTCCCTCAACATCTGCATATTTTTCACGTGCAGCAGCACGTGAAATAGGGAACAAAATATCGGGTTGATATTCTGTAGGATAATTGGTGTCTTTACCAAGAAGAGATTGTTCAACACTCATTATTCACGCATTCCTGAACCACGAGAAAGTAAATGATAGGCAATACCATAAAGCACAGCACAGCATAGTGTAATCACAGATAATGAAATCGTCACGTTGACATCACTATGGCCTAAAATGCCGTAACGGAAAGCATTAACCATATACACCACAGGGTTAATTAAAGAGAGATTTTGCCAAAAAGGGCTTAAGGCACTAATGGCATAGAATACACCACCTAAATAAGTCAGTGGAGTCAGTACAAAAGTTGGAATAATAGAAATATCATCAAATGATTTGGCATAAACAGCATTAATAAAACCGCCTAATGAAAATAAAAAGGACGTAATTAATACGGTATAAATGGTAACAAACCAATTGGTAATATAAAGGTCGGTAAAGAATAGACTCATGGTGGTGACAATAATACCGACCAATACGCCACGACTAACACCACCCAAAACATAGCCCCATAAAATGGCATGCAAAGGTACAGGGCTCATGATTAGTTCTTCAATGCTTTTCTGGAATTTTGCACTAAAAAAACTTGAAGATACGTTGGCATAGCTGTTGGTAATGACTGCCATCATAATTAAGCCGGGCACAATAAATTGCATATAGCTAAAGCCGCCCATTTCACCAATACGCGAACCGACCAAATTACCAAAAATCACAAAGTACAAACTCATGGTGATGGCTGGCGGGAGCAAGGTTTGAGGCCATATGCGCATAAAACGACGAACTTCTTTATGTACTAAGGTATAGAGTGCAATCCGTAGTTGGGTAAAATTCATTGCGCAGCTCCATCTAAATTCTTTTCGACCATTTTGACAAATAACTCTTCTAGACGGTTGGACTTATTACGCATACTGCGCACGCGAATGCCTTGTGCTTCTAAAAGTTGGAATAAATCATTTAAGGTGTGAGCTTTATCCATAGTGACTTCTAGGGTCACTGCATCAATTAAGTTGAAACGTACACCAATAATATCTAGATGAATGGGTTGAATAGGTTCAGCCAAATCGAAAATAAAAGATTCTTCACTTAACTGGTTTAAGAAGTTTTTCATTGAAGTGTCTTCTTTAATCACACCACGATCAATAATCGCGATACGACGACACAACATTTCCGCTTCTTCTAAATAGTGGGTAGTGAGAATGATTGAGGTGCCTTTATCATTCATCTCTGTTAAAAAATCCCACATTGAACGACGCAGCTCAATATCTACACCTGCAGTGGGTTCATCCAAAATAAGCAGTTTCGGCTCGTGCATCATGGCACGTGCAATCATTAAACGACGTTTCATACCGCCAGACAGCATTCGCGCTTGAGTGGCACGTTTATCCCATAAACCCAGTTTTTCTAAATATTCTTCGGCACGTTGCTCGGCAACTTTTTTAGGGATGCCGTAATAGCCTGCTTGTGTGACCAAAATATCAAAGGTCTTTTCAAACTGACCAAAGTTAAATTCTTGCGGTACTACCCCTAAACATTGCTTGGCTTGGGATGGTTGGGTATCTAGATTATGCCCAAAAATTTCGACGGTACCTGCAGTTTTTTTGGTAAGAGAACTGATGATGCTAATGGTTGTAGATTTACCTGCACCATTGGGTCCAAGTAGGGCATAAAACTCGCCTTCAGGAACGGTCAAATTAATTCCTTTCAGTGCTTGGAAACCATTTCGATAGGTCTTTGACACGTCCCTTAACGTCAATGCATCAGTCATGAAATTCTCACTTGAGGAATAGAGCCACTATTGTGAGCGATCCACGTCAATAAACCAAGTAAGTTACATGGAATTCTTTGTTCCAAGTTTGGAACATTGTTTAAAGCATAAGCATAAAAATACGTAACTTATATATAGTTGCTTTACCTTCAGCAATTTTTTGTTATGATGTGCAGCGCGCGCTCATAGCTCAACTGGATAGAGTACAGGTCTCCGAAGCCTGTGGCGTGGGTTCGAGTCCCGCTGAGCGCACCAATACATACTATAAAAACAATAACTTATATACACTTTGGCGTAATATTGGCGTAATCCATATTTTAAACAAGAAAAACCCCGCTAAATTTTGCGGGGTCTGCCTGTCTTAATTTTCAAATCTTCTGGTCTTTCACTCAACCAATCAGATAGCATTTTCAAGTTCCATCTGCGACCTTTTGAATTGTCTGTGATGTATCTTGGTTTTGGGAATCCTTTTAAGCAAATAATAGATGCTTTGAAATAAGTGCCCGCATAACCCAAAAAATCTGCCGCCTGTTCATCTGTAAGCCAAATATCCGCAGGAGGCAGAGCAACAACCAAGTTGCCCATGTTTGCCATTGCTGTCATTGATTCACCTCCAATCTTTTACCTGCTTTGATTTCTTCATCTGTGGCGTGTTTTATTTGAAATGACCAACAACCTAATGAATTTTCCAAAAAGTATTTAGTTTCTGAGCCCTTGATATGCGGTGTAAGATTTTCAATTCTTTTGATCTCATTAACCGTATCCAAAGGGTAAGATTGAGCCAATACAACCTTATCCCCAACCTCAAAAATATTGTGCTGGCGGCGGTATTCGAGCATGTGGTCGCGCAATGCATGGGCATTCATAATAAAACCAATGTTTGGCTGACTTAAAATATCCTTGCACTTTTCATATCCGCCAAAATCTCTGATCACTCTTTCATAGAATTTCACGACACCTCTCCCAAAGCCTTCACCACGCCATACTGGTCATGCTTATTAATATATAAAGCAAGCATGTTGTAGAGTGGATGCACAAAGTGTTTTTGCACACGGATAATGATTCCAGTACCATCAACCTTTCTGCTCTTTGTGACCTTGATAACCCATTCAACAAAATCAGAATTTAAATGACGCATATCAACCGCTATTTCATAAAGAGCGCCTGTTTCACCTGGATCTAACACCAAGTCAAAGGGCAACTCCTTGTGCAACTCACCAGCAATGAAATTCGCTACGCCGACGTTCGTTTGCTGAATTTCAGTCATTAGCTTGCTCCAGTGCCGCCTCAACACCAATTGCAATAAGCTCTTGCAAGCGCTCATAAGTGACCATGTTTTCCATTTGCTCAACAAGTTTATTGTTGATTTCAAATTGTTCGAGTAGAGCTTTTTCGGATTGGGCTTTGGCTGCTTGCCATCCAGCACGGAACGCATCCCAAAGCTCGTTAAACTCGTCTACTTGCAATTCCATTTCGCTATCTAGCGCAATATACTGCTGCAATTCTTCATCAAACTTAAAAGACCAATCTGGATTTACATTGTTTGATTCCTCAAAACATTTTCTTTGAATATCCATCACGCCACCTCAAATTCTTCAAATGTTATTTCGCTACCAATATCTTTTAGTTTTCGCCAAAGCCGCTTAGCTGCATTGATATTCTCTTTGCGCACGCCACGATAAAAATCCAAAGGCAACCACTCACCATCACACCACTGTCTGCCGCAATTTATGCAAGTTGAGCCCCATCCGCGATAGTGTTGAAAAAACTCAATAGCTCGACTATTTTTCTTGCAGTCTGGGCAGTTAAATCGAACTATTCTTTTGGCGTTAAATCGAGATGTACTGATATGAATATCCATCACGCCACCACTTCCTCACTAAGATTCACACCAACAAGACGACCACCATCAATACAGAAATTGACTGTGTTTAAACCAAATAAGTCAGACAATAGGACGTACAGCTGATCTTCCGTAATTGTTAAGTGGTTTTTGGTTGTGACCACTGTTTTGATTTGGTCTTTTAGTAAAGCGATGGCATCAGGCTCACTTGGTTGTGGATCCTGAGCAGATGTTTCTACAACAGGCTGCACACTAATCACATTTTCTTCAGCAGCTGGTGCCGCAATAACTTCAGTATTCATTTCTTGGCTATTAGTTTTTAATTGGTATTTGTAGCTGCCGAATTTACCAGTACGGATAATTTCACCTTCGTTTTTCAGCTTATAAATACCATTGGTGAATTGCTTGTCATTCAGTTGCAAAGCAGCCATCAATTCAGGCTTTGTTAAACCTGCAGGAAAGTCATGCAAATATTGCAAAATTGCATCATGAGCCTTTACCTGCGCTACAGTTGTGACTTGTTCTGCTTGTGGTTCGGTTGAAATTTCTGCTCTAGCCACACCTGACAGAAAATAAACACCATGCTCTTCTTGCACATCGATCGTTGCTAGAGTGTTTTTCACGGTCTTAATACTAAGGCGGCAAACAGTCATTAATTGGTTTGCAGATAAGCCAAGCGGGTCATTCTTTAAAGCATCAATTACCTTGTCTTTTGCTTTTTGTAGAGCCGTTTGCTCGTGTAATCGTTTTAGATCAGCTGCTGAATTCATTATTCTCTCCAGTTCGCTTCTTTGAATTTTGCGTCAAGAATTAGGCTTTCAATTTCACCTAAACTCACGTTGTTAAATATGTGCGTCATCTTGGTCCCGAACACTGTCAGTGTTCGGGTGATGGTTGAATATGAAAAACTCATGGTGTTAGAGCTGCTTCTTGAGCTTCATACGCTGAATTAATTTGAGCAATTTGCTGTTCAGTCATTTTCGCTGTAAATGGTTCAAAACGGGTCGCCATGACTGCATTCAATGCATCCAAGTCGCTTGCGTTGTTGATTTCATCAATCACAGCGGTCACAGATTCAGCAGGGAACATTTGAGCTTCTTTAAGCTCTTTATGTTTGGCTTTGTATGCCTCCCCAATTTCAGATTTGGCAGGTTCGCCCAAATTGAGTGCCACAATATCAGCACCAATCTGCTTCAAATCATCAAGTGACGTTGCGTTATCAATGCGCTGGTAATAAGCAGTAAGGTCAATTTCAGTGGCAACAGACTCAACCGCCTGCTTCTTGGCCATACGTGCTTTTAATGCAGATGAACCACTATTTGCTTTTGCATTGCTTGTTTCTGGTGTAACCGTAGCAGGGGTAATATCAATTTCCTTGTCCTTTTCTTCCTCAGCAATTGCCATACCTTTAAGCACGTCAGGGAAGACATCACGTAAAGCATAAGAGCGTGCACGTAATTTCATCATGCGCTTTGGATACTGTGTCCAAGGTCCTTGCTTACCTGACAAGCCAGCTTTTTTGGCATCTTCCATGCTGAACTCAGAAACGGTTGGCTCTTCGCCTTTACGCTTTACTGTGCAAATTGCCTTAGTACCATCTTCTGAAAGTTCTTCACGGATGAAGTCAAGTAAGCCTGAGCCACGCACCAAGGCAAGCATTGCATCACCCCAGATAGAAGGGCGACCATTAATTACAGCAATGTTTTGCATTGCTTGAAGTGGCTGCAATCCGATTTCAGCACCCCATTGCATAGCAACTAGAATGTTGCCTGGCTTACGCTGATAATCCTTTGGCACAATGTCAGAACCCGCCAAAAGGTCAGCAATCTGCATTGCTTCTTGCAAGTTGTTTGGAGTTAAGAAATTAACAGCTTGGTTCGCTGGAGCTTTAACAATTGAGTTCATGGTTTTAATCCTTTGAGTTTAATTCTTTAAGTTTTTGCAGCATTTGGTGTGCAAGTTCGATTTCTTCTTCATACAGGTAAATTTCACGGCCATCATTGATATGCAGGCCGTAAATCACCTCTATCTTCTCGGTTTCCACATCCCGAAAAAGATTTACCTGCACCTCCTCATCGTGTTTAGTGAACCTAGCGGAAAGTTTTTCGACTGTGATTTGACTCATACCCACCTCAACCAATCCGCAGCACACGAGTGCTAGAGGTCTTTAAAAATTGTTCATAAATCTCAGGATGTGCAGCCTTTAATGCTTTGCTGTCTAAGGTGTTGCGTTCCTGATATTTGAATGTGGCCAAACGCTTTTCTTCAGCAATGATCATTTCCGCATCTTCCATGCGTGTGCAGATCTGCAGCTTGAGTTGGTCAAGCTCGGCTGTAGCTTCCTTGATGTTGCTGTTTAGCTCTTTGTATTCGGTGATGATCTGCGCCAGCTCGCTATCGGCTTCCACAGCCTGATCAGGATTGTGTTTTGCCCAGCGATGCAAGACATCATCAAATGTGGTTGGCGCTGGTGGTACGTCTGCCAACACATGCTCATGCCAAAACTCAGAACATTGCTCGATAAGCATTTCAAACAATTCAGGGTCGAAAGCAATTTGGTAGGTACGGAACTTTTGACCACCGATCAGCACGCCTAAACCGCAAAGTGATGCACCTGTAACACCCATGTACCACTGGCATTGAGTCAGGTAATAATCAGGTACCGACTCAGTTTGCTCATCACCCCAAAGTTTTGCTAAGTATTGGTTTGCAGTCTTGCACTCAAGAATTCGGTCAGTGGTTAGCTTTCCATTTTTGATGCGTACATTGCCTGCAATTTCAGGATTAATGATTGCACGGTCAATATTGGCACGCATCCAGTCATGTTCAGGGTGGGCGATCGTTGCATTAACACGCTGCACCTTAACGCCATTCCGTTTGGCATACTCTTTGGCAACAATGTCCTCCAAAGTGTTGCCCCAGTAAGCAGCCTCAGATTGAGAATCTTCAAGTTCAGACCGTGAAGTTTTATCAAGCCACAATTGATACGGTGATTTGTACTTGCTCAAACCAAGGATTGCAGCAACGTCTGAACCACCAATACCTAAACGACGAGACTCAAGCCATGCTTGGCGGGCGTTTTCAGCACTTTGTAAATCCACTGCAGTATTCATATTTAGTCCCCTTGATATGCGCCACAAACGCTTTTACGTGGGTAAATTTCAGAACGCACAAAGCCACGAGTTACTTGTGCAGGCATTTGGTTGATAGGGGTTGGCCACATCGGGAAATAAGAGTTCAAATCTACCCAGTGACTACCATCAAATTTTTGATTCGTGTCTTTGCGGTAATACTCAAGCGCTTCACCATTCACTAAAGCGTGATGTGTTGCGCCAGCTGGAGGTGCAATTTTCGGAGTGAAGATACTCATCAAACACCCCCTACAATCGCAGCATTAATTTTTTGAATTTCGTAGCGATCTATTTCAGCGTTTACTGACTCGTTGAAGCGAATCACGTTGATAACTTCCATTTCTGCAACAGATGCGTCATCAAGTTTGTATTCAACATAAACGTCAGCATCATCAGCCTTGATACGTGCCGTGCAATATTCATCAGCGCAGAAGCTGTTTTGCATTTGGTATGAGCTGCTATAAAAATGCTCAGTAGGTTGCTCTTTGGCAGGCTGTACCGCATACGCTGCGAACATCCCTGAGCCAACAAGTAGTGCGAATAACGCAGCCTTGAATGATTTTTGAAGTTTTGCCATAATGACCTCGTTGTATTCGAGCCCGCCTGATTTGACCGTCTGCGGGCTTTTTTGTGTTTACGAGGTTAAATATCGCATTACCGATATTATTAGTCAATAGGCAAACCGATAAAAATATAGAAAAACCGATAATTTTTTATTTTTGAGTTGTGCTTTACGCTTTAATAGACAAAAGAAAACCCACCGCTGGGGTGGGTTTGTGCTGCTATAGAGCTAAGTTGAGTATCAGCAAACTAATCGATGTTTGATTTTTTTCTCGATAGCTTGCGTTTCATGCAAATTAGGAATTATATCGTTAGCTGCAATCATGAGTCGATTTAAATCCTGTGTTGGTAATTTTGAAGAATCCTCCAAAATCACTAAGGAGTTAAAGTTGATATTATGCTTTTCAAGGTATTGCATTGTAATAATTGATAATCTAACAGAGTCCTTATTGCTGGCACCGAATAGAAATAAAGGGGTCTCTGCCTCTACCATGTAATCAATAACATAATCATCAGCATTTGGTAGCCCTGGGACGCGATAATTTTCATGAATCTGGTCGGATGGTAGCAGAGAGAATAAAGCCTCTCTAAGCTGATCTTTAAATGTAGATACAACTCTATGTTGTTTTAGTAACGCTAAATCGCTAATTCTATTTAACAACCTAGTGAATTCAAACAAGCCCATGACTAGTTGGTCAGCTGGGATCTGCATTGTGAACTCACCATCATCATATTCAGCATTAGCCTCTGCTACATAGTTGTTAAATAAATCAAAACGTGAGCCTTTTAACAATGTGTCTAAGTCATTCTCATAGCTTAAGCGCATCATCGTGCTTGCGCCATCTGATAAACGCCAACCACCAGTTATTTCACTTAAATAAATACTAAAAGCATCACCATCCATATCAAATATAGGCAGGGATACTATTGCTCCATTTCTAGTTTCTTTAAAACCTATATCACGACAAAAGCTATTGCAAAGCAATTGTTTAACTTCATTAATTTTCATCAAACAATCCTCCTTGCTCTATAAGTTGTCCGATGTTGATATCAATTATATTAAAATCTTTTAGTACACATTGTATAGCGCCAGATAGATTTTTATATCTATCTGTTTGAATAGCAAAGTTTTCAATTTTTTTGGAAACTTTTAGTGATGCTTCATTAGCTTGATGGATATGGCATTGAAAATCAAATCGTTGACCATCACATTTATTGACATGAACATGGCTACTTCCATTGTATCTTGCTAGCGTAATATCACTTTCATTTGACTCCAAGTAACTCAATCCACATGAGAAATTATCCTCATCTAGATTTGATTGTCTCATGTAAAGCTTGAATCTATGTTTTTGATCCTGGCTACACAACTCAATAGAAAGCTGTCTAAATTTTAGCTGATCTATCCACTTTTGACGAAGTGGCTTTAAGAGTATTTTGGGAACACTTTTTAAGGCTATTATTTCATCATCTTTTGGTCTTTTTCTCATTTGCCACCCCATTTAAAACAAAAACCTAATATTTCTAAAATCATGCAGCGGGTTCACAATTAATACCTAAGCCGCATATAGCGGCTTTTATTTTTAATTCTTGCGCGGTTTTTTCTTGGCTCGGTAAACGAAGCGAATGCAATCCACCACTTCACCAACAAATACACACTCCTCATCAAGTGGAATAATGTTTGGTTTAAAGTCAGGATTAAGTGCTTGTAAGTAGGGTGAGCCGTCAGTTTCGATTACCAATCTTTTAAATGTTGCATCATCGTGTTTTCTAACAACAACCAGATCACCAGACTGCATATCACAATACTGCACATGCGGATCAACAAGGATGTAGTCGCCCTCATGGAAAGTAGGGTAGTTGCTTAAACCTTGAACCTTTAAATAAAAACAATCCTCACAGTCATCTGGAAGCGGAAGCCATTCTTCGACCTGCGACATATCTACAGCCTGAACATTGGTGAATACGCCTGCCTGCACCCAAGAAAGAACAGGAGCCATGTTTGGCTTAATTGCGGCGACATTACTTGTAATAAGATCAGCTGTATCCACACCTTTCTTTAATTCTTCCGCAGTAACTCCGAGCGCAGTAGCAAGCTCAACTACAAAGCCTGTATTTCTAGCATTACCAGTTTCAAGGTCAGAAATTACAGACTGCTTTACGCCTGATTTTTGCGCCAAGACAGCCTGAGTCATCTTTTTGGCTTTGCGTATCTTTCTTAAATTTTCACCAAGAGTAGCCATGTGCTTCTCCTTTATAACCATTATCGGAATTGTGATACAAAAACCAATCGGTTTGGCTATTGTATAAATATCGGAAAAACTATATATTGGTTAAAAATATCGGAGGTTGATATGAATCAATGGCAATCCATGATTGTGGATTTAAAAGAAAAAGGTCTCACTCAAACCCAGATCGCCAGTGAAATTAAATGTTCGCAAAACTATGTAAGCAATCTTGAAAACGGCTTATGTGGAAAACGGATCGGGTATGACTTGGGCAAAAGCCTAGAACGCCTGTGGAAAAAACACTGTTCACACAGTCCTGCAGCATAGGTGGAAACATGGGGGTGGACGATATGAATGAAGCACTGGAAGCAGGATTCCTAGAAGGGAAGCTTTGCAATCCTGTGACTGTGAAATTTAACGACAACACAAACCAAGCGATTGAAACCATTTGCAACGCACAAGGCATAACTGTTGCTGAGTGGTTAAGAGATTTAGCCATAAAGAACCTCGTTGCTCGTAAGCGTGAGTTTCATCGTATGGAAAAACTATGGGGGCAGACAAAGGAAACTTCGGCTACCTCGGCAGACAAAGAAAAAGCCTGATGGTTGAGATCAGGCTTTTGGTATTCAAAACTTAGAGGGCATTGAATGAACACAAATTTAGCACATGAACCACTCAACCAACAAGGTGAGGTTGTGAATTTTCCCAAAAAAGAGCGAAAAGCCATGTCGAAAAAAGATGATGGGTATTCACCCTTGCCCAATTTCATCTGTGACGAAGGCTATCTGGCTGTATTAAGTGGGGATGCTATTAAGTGCATCGTTCTACTAAATCGCCACATCAAAGGCTTTCACCTAGATCAAAAGTCAATGAGTGAAACCTTGGTGATGAAAATCACTGGAATTAAAGACAAGCGAACTGTCCGTAAATGTATGGCCGAGCTAGCCAAATACCAATTGATCATCATCACGAAAACACTAGGTAAAAGTAGCTCTTACACACTGACTTTAGGTGATCGTATTTCTGTTGAAGCAGTAGCATCAAATGTAACTACATCTAATGCAGTTACATCTAATGTAGTTACATCTCATGTCACTACACCAGTAACATCAAATGCTACTACACCAGTAACATCAAATGCTACTACACCAGTGACATCTCATGTCACCACCACTAGTGACATCAAATGTCACTCTGTAAAAGAAATAGATTTAAAAGAAAATATTAAAGAAAAATTTAAAGAAAGGGATACTCAGCAAAATCCAGTAGATCAGGTATTGAATCTCTGGACACCAGATTTACATTCTTTGAATTCTTGGTTGCAACGATCAGGTGAAATGCCAATGACACAAGATCAAGTGAATCAGGTTTTGCTGGAGGTCAATGCGCATTACGAGCAAAAGTTTAAATCTGGGCTGATTACAGAAACTCAGATGTATTCAAATTTTGTGAAATGGATTAAGCGAAAGTTTTCACGCAATACAAATACCCACCAATACAAACAAAGCCAAGTTAGCACTTCACGCAACGTCAACGACGCTTGGGGCGATGTGACCCAGTACGCGCCTTGCTCAACTGACGATATCGATTTGGGGGACCTTGTATGAACTCAATTGCAGCAGTAGCAGGATTTAATTTCCAAGTGAGTAGCGACATTTGTCCCATCCACGGTGAACTCAAAATCAAAGCGGGCAGTAGTTTGGTTTGTGGAACCTGTGCAAAAGAAAATGTGATTCAAAGCAATCTGGAACATCAAAAAACAGTTGATGCCATGGTGCGAAAAAAACACTTTGAAGGTGCCAAGCTCCCAAGCCGACACGCCAAAAGTGGATTCAACGAGTACATCACTCAAAACGATGGCCAAAGAAATGCCAAAGAGCTTTGCGTGAAATACACCAAGGATTTTATTACGGGCCTTACACGTAATTTGATCATGGTTGGTCGTACTGGTACGGGTAAAACGCATCTGTCTTGCGCCGTGGCTAGAAACGCTTTGGATAAGGGTAAATTCGCAAGATACATCACGTCTGAAGACATGTCAGCAGAAATTGCCAATGCATGGACTAAGCCCGATGACAACGAAGCTCAAGCGGTTTACCGATTCACTGAATACGATTTACTGATTTTGGATGAATACGGTTTGCATGATCGGCACGAGAACAGACTTCAGCTGGTGCACAAAGTGCTGTACGCACGTTATGACGAAGGCAAGCCAACAATGCTCATTTCAAATTATACGTTAGAAGAATTGCGCAAAGATTTAGGTGATCGACTGTGGTCCCGTTTTCAACATGATGGGTTGGAGGTTGTGGAATGCAACTGGGCAGATCAGCGAGTAGGGGGTGTGGTGTGAGCAAATCAGTTGCAGAATTCTTAAAGAATGGCGGGGATATTAAACCAGTTGAAAGTGTGATTGATAAAACAAGGAAGCTCACATTTGAAGATCAGTTAAATATTTTGCTTTTCGCATGCTATGCAACTCAGTTGTTCACTGTGAAAGATATTCAAGAAGCCGTTATTGATGCACACAGGGCAACCGTTTATAGCCAACTGCAAAATTTTGTTGAATGGCGATATTTGGAGCGTGTTTCAGGTAGTCACTACAAGGCAACGCAGTACGCCAAAGACATCATGAATGTTGAAAGGGAGTTGAAGGCATGAATTTAACAATCGAACAAATGCGGAAAATTGTGGATGGTGCGCCTGAGGGTTTCGATGTCTATGAGACAGATACACACGTATTTGATTTGGATGAGTTGAGAGCAGCCATCGCCGACCACGACCGCACGGACTATGTAAGTGATATTCGCAACCACATATCGCCGATGACGATTGTGCAGGGGGATTGAGTATGAAAGCGAATGAGTTTAGCACTGACGACCTAAAAGCCCAGCTTAACAACATGGAGCAGTGCTATATCCAGCTCAAGCAAGAACACAATGAGCTAATCGCATTCAACACTGTGCAGGATCGTAAGCAGAAAGCTGCGGAAAAAGTTGCTGAGAAATATAAGCGAAAAGTTTTAATGATTGCTGATCTTTTACGTGATTCCACTGACAAGGATATGACATTGAAAGCCATTCAAACAGTCATAGAACGGGTAGGTGAACATGTGTAAATTCTGTGGCCGCTTAAAAGGCGGTTTGGTTTGTGGGTACTGTGGCTGGGTGCCAAGTCGTGTGATGTATGCATTGCGAGGTGCCAGTGACTAGCATCTCACTTGCTGAATACAAAAAACTTTATGGCGGTGGTCGTAAGACTGCCACCAAACGCACAACCAAAGTTAAGGGTGTAAGGGTTGAGAGCAAAGGAGAGGCGGCACTAATCCAGCAGCTCAAAGCATTACAAATTGAATTTGAGCAAGAATTTCAATTTCACTCAACACGAAAATGGCGGGCAGATTTTTATATTAAGAATACGAAGCTGCTGATCGAAGTTGAAGGCGGTATATGGTCAGGCGGCAGGCATACACGGGGTAATGGTTATTTGGGGGATATGGAAAAATATAACGCAGCAACAATGATGGGATTTCAGGTTTTACGGTTCAGTACAGAGCAAGTGACAAGCGGATTTGCAATTAAACAGATTGAAGGGTTGGTGAAGTGATGAATGCAGCAGTTAAACAGAAACATATTTTGCAGGCGGTTGATTGGTCACGTTTTGATTTAGAGGGGTGGTTGTATCAATTTGGAGCATGGCAAGACAGTGTCAAAGGTACCTGTGGGAAGTCATTAAACCCTATTGCTACTGCAATGGATCAAGCTGTAAGTAAACGGAAAAAGCTAAAAATGGGCGTTAAGAAAAAACGCCAAATTATTGCGGATGCAATGTGTAGCGACCTTGATTTTCTGCCAACAAAAAAACAAACCCCTAAAGACATTGTTTGCCAGATCAGTGATGATGAAGCGCGTGCAGTGCAGCGCCTAATTTTGGATATGCAAGGCAGATCGGATATTTTGGATGATTGGCTGGATGCAGTCATAGTGAGATATTTTTATTTTAATAGCTGGTCTGAAATGCGAACTCCATATCGCACTGAGCATGACGCCAAGCAGGATGTTAAGTGTGGTTTAGCTGCACTGCATGTTCGCTATGGTTTTATTAGGTATGAAAAAAATTGACCTTGCGCAAGGCAGATGCTATATTTATGTTAAGTGGTCAAAGTCATGTATACGCACTTAACCATGAAAGCAAATGACGATCAGGAAAGACTGATAATTACCGTAAAGGCTCACAGAAATGTGGGCTTTTTTGTTGCCTGTAAAAAGGTAACTCATTCCTACTGGAGTGCTGACCAGTGGAACATGCCATCGAGTAAACTTCCTTCGGGAATCTGGACTAGGGAGTAGCGTCCCGAACTAAAGAGGATTGAAAGCAAGTAAAGCAGACCGTGCATGTTAGGTGTGTGTGATTGTGAGTAGCGGTAGATCAGTTGCCGAGCTGGTCAATATCGTAATCTAAGGCAGGGTGTGGCAGATCGCCACATCCTTATTTAAGCGCCATTAGCTCAATTGGATAGAGCATTGCACTTCTATTGCATTGGTTGCGGGTTCGAGTCCTGCATGGCGTGCCAGATGCTACCCTCGCAAATGAGGGCACCAAAATTTCTGCATGTTTTAGCTAAAAAATAAAATAAATCATTGGTTTTAATGAACAAATTACTGACATTATTTTAGATAGATTTAGTTATTTTTAGTTATTTCGATTTGCGATGAAATAAGGAGAAAACATGCTCCGATTATTAATGTGCTTATTCGGTTTTCATGGTGCGACTGAGATTGATTACACGATTGATGATGAAGAAATCAAAGTGTGTCGGGATTGTTTGAAAGAAGTTAAATGAACCCTCGCCACAACTCCAGTGGCATTTGCCGAACGTATTACGGCACATAAGACCCTGCTCAATATGCATTATTGGCAGGGTTTTTCTTTTCTTATCAGGTGGTGTATGGACATCATAGAAGCAAAACGGAATTTAGAAACGCTGGAAAAGAACCGCAGCCGATTGATGAATTACAACCATCTGTTTTCAAGCTATGCGTTTAAAGAATCTTGCAGTGCTGAATTGCGCAAGATCAATAAACAGATTCATGGCATAGCAGAGCAATTAAATGCGCAATCCAAAAAGACTCGCTGAGATTCGTAAGCTTCCGTGTGTGAAGTGTGGTAATCCAAACTCGCAAGCTGCTCATTCAAATAGCGCCAAGCATGGTAAGGGTAGAGGAATCAAAAGTTCTGACCTATTTACCGTTCCCCTTTGTTTTAAATGCCATGCTGCGTTTGATCGGTTTGAGCTTGGCAATCGGGCAGAGAGTGAAGCCATGTTTGAGAAATGGTTGGTCAAGACTGAGCTGATGATGAATCAAACAGACAAAGAGATTTTTTAACTGAGCCAGATGGCTCTTTTTTTTGTGAGAAGAAAATGAGTAATAAAGAACTACAACCACATGAACAGCGCGTAGTTGAAGAAAAAGATCAACTCAAAGAACGACTTGATAAGTTGCGTGATTTTCTGCAAAAAGGGCAGCCAACTTTCATTGATGATAAGAATTGGGCTTTGTTAAACGAGCAGTACGATGCAATGAATTGGTATTACACATTGCTTGTTAGTCGGATTGAATTGTTTTAAGTAATGGCAGGAGCAGGAAATGCAAAAAGCCGTGTTTCCTATCCAATCACATGCTGACATCACCAAAGCCATTAACTTCATGCACACCAATTACACTCAGGCGATTAATGATGGCAAGCCGTTGGTGGTGCGTATAGATCAGAAGCAGGAAACACTGTCTAGCGCACAAAGACGATTGTATTGGCTTTGGATGACCGAGTACGGCAAACAGCGCGGACTAGATAAAGAGGAAGCTTCTGCATTTTTTAAATACAAATACCTTTCGATTATTTATAACCGCGACAAGGTTGGCGAGTATCCTGAAACATTTAAAGTCATGCGAGAGCTTAAAGAATCAGGCAGTTTAGGCTATGAGCCGTTAAGACAGTTTGTATCAAATCGAATGAGTATTACAGAAGCCACGACAAAGCAGATGGCCGAATATTTGAATGATATTGAAGTGTGGTGCTTGAAAGATGGTGTGAAGCTGACTTGTCCAGATGATTTGAAGTATTTGAGAGAACAATAACAGGCATTTGCGAAACAATCCTATGAAAGAAAGTTTATGAGGCGTTTATGGCTATTTGCGGAGCAAAGAAACGCAATGGCGAAGCGTGTCAAAAACCGCCAATCAAAGGTAAAAAACGATGTCGCCTGCATGGTGGGAACGCAGGAGCGCCAATAGGTAACAAAAACAGCGCAAAGCACAATATTTATTCTCAGTTTATGACTGAAGAAGAAATAGAGTTTAGTCAGCAATCTGAATTGCATTCTGTTGATTCAGAACTAAAGCTTTGCAAGGTGCAATTGACTAGAGCATTAAAAGCCAAACAAGCACAGGATGACGCAATTAAAGACCAAGACAAGGTTGCTATTGACTCGATGACGCTTGGGGACACAAACCCTGAAGATCAGAGTGGTGGTGACAGGATTGTATATAAGCGCAAAGATTATGACGCTTTAATTGACCGCTTGATTGGTCGCATCTCTATGTTGACCAAGCAAAGAAATGAGCTTGAGTATCAGGTTTTGAATAATCAAAAATTAGAGCTTGAAGTAGAGAAATTGAGACGAGAAGTTAAGCCACCTCAAGAACACGGCCTGGGAGAAGACTACAAGGTTGAGCTGCGGCCTGATGAGGAAATTCCAAATGAGCCAATTCTTTGAGCCACCAGAAGGTGTAGTCACTCTTACACCAAAGCAGGCCAATATCTACTTATGGGGCTGGCAAAAAGAAGCGCGTTTTCGTGATGCTGTATGTGGTCGACGCTTTGGCAAGACATTCTTGGCTAAAGCTGAAATGCGTCGAGCTGCACGACTGGCTGCAAAATGGAATGTATCGGTTGAGGATGAAATCTGGTATGCAGCACCTACATTCAAGCAGGCCAAGCGTGTCTTCTGGAAACGATTAAAACAAGCAATTCCACCATCATGGCGCGCAGGAAAGCCCAACGAAACTGAATGCACGATCACTCTAAAAAGTGGTCATGTCATGCGTGTGGTTGGTCTGGATAACTATGATGACCTTCGTGGATCTGGCTTATTTTTCCTGATCATTGATGAATGGGCAGACTGTAAATGGGCCGCATGGGAAGAAGTCCTGCGTCCAATGCTTTCAACCTGTAAGTACGTCGTGAGTGGCGAACAGCGTGTTGGTGGCCATGTCCTAAGGATTGGTACACCGAAAGGCTTTAACCATTGCTATGACACTTTCATGGATGGTCAGCCAGGACATGAACCGGATTGTCGTAGCTTTTCCTATACCTCGCTGCAGGGTGGGAATATTCCTGAATCAGAAATCATTGTTGCCAAGCGCAAGATGGACCCGAAAACATTCAGTCAGGAATATGAAGCCAGTTTTGAAAGTTATCATGGCGTTATTTATTACTGCTTTAATCGGGTACTCAGTAGCTCAAATGAAACGGTTCAGGATGGTGACACGCTTCATATCGGCATGGACTTTAACGTTACCAAAATGGCCGCTGTGGTTTATGTGCGTCGTGGTGACACCATGCATGCAGTAGATGAGTTTGTGAATCTATTTGATACGCCTGCAATGATTGATGAGATCAAAGAGCGCTATCCAGAGCATGAAATTGGTATTTATCCTGATGCTTCGGGTGATAACCGGAAGTCCGTTGGCGCAAGTTACACAGACATTTCTTTGCTAAAAAACGCTGGCTTTAATGTTTTTGTGAATACCACAAACCCATCAGTTAAAGATCGTATTAACTCCATGAATGGGATGTTATGCAACACGCTTGGCGAACGAAAATTATTTGTGAATGTGGATAAGTGCCCGCACTTTTCGAAATGCCAAGAGCGTCAAATTTATGACGAGAATGGACAACCAGACAAGAAAGCAGGCTTTGATCACATGAATGATGCTGGCACATACCCAATTGCCTTTATGTTCCCTGTGAAGATTAAACAAGATCCAATAGAAATCAATCCAACCCCAACAATCAATCGTTGGTAATCAAATGGAGTCAAGTCGTGACTGATAAAACAGATCGACTTGCCAAAATCCACGAAACCGCAAAGAAACAATTTGATAAAGCTCAATGTGCTGTTGCCGATGAACGTCAGCAGTGCTTAGAGGATCGTCGTTTTTATTCTATTGCTGGTGCTCAATGGGAAGGCAAGTTAGGCGAACAGTTTGAAAATAAGCCTAAATTTGAAGTCAATAAGATTCACCTGGCTGTCATTCGTATTATCAATGAATATCGCAACAACCGCATTGGTGTGAACTTCATTAGCAAAGATGGTGTGAGCAATGATGACTTGGCTGATACCTGTGCAAAGCTTTACCGGGCAGATGAACAGGATTCTGGTGCAGACGAGGCTTATGACAATGCGTTTGAAGAAGCAGTCGGTGGTGGCTTTGGTGCTTGGCGTTTGCGTGCTGACTATGAAGATGAGGACGATGAAGAGAACGAGCGTCAACGAATCAGAATAGAGCCTATTTTTGATGCTGATACATGTGTTTTCTTTGATCCCGATGCAAAGCGCCAAGACAAAGCAGATGCGAAATACTGCTTTGTTTTAACTTCAATGTCTTGTGATGCATTCAAAGAAGAATATGGTGAAGATCAAGACCCATCTTCTTGGGATAAGACGATTAGCAATGGTCATTTTGATTGGGCATCAAAGGATTCTGTTTATGTCGCTGAATATTACAAGGTCGAAAAGGTTAAGGAGAAGATTCATATCTTCCGCTTAATCGATGGATCCGAAGAGCGATATACCGCAGAACAACTTGAAGAAGAGCCAAGCATCCTTGAAGAATTAAATGCAACAGGTGCGCAACAAGTTCGAGTCCGAGATTTTGAGCGTAAGCGTGTTCGTAAAATGCTTATGTCAGGTCTTGGTGTTCTTGAGGATTACGGCCATATCGCAGGACGTCATATTCCAATCGTGCCTGTGTATGGTAAGCGCTGGTATATCGACAACGTAGAGCGTTGCATGGGTCATGTGCGGCTTTGTAAAGACGCTCAACGACTGAAGAACATGCAGCTATCTAAGCTTGGTGAAATCAGTGCGCTATCTAGCGTTGAGAAGCCGATTCTAGCGCCTGAACAGGTAGCTGGCGTTCAGCACATGTGGGCGAATGACAATATTGAGAACTATCCATTCCTGTTAGCTCATCCGCTTAAAGATGCAATGGGTAGTGCTGTTGCTCAGGGTCCAGTGGCTTATACCAAGTCGCCAAATATACCGCCCGCAATGGCTGCTTTGCTTCAGGTTACTGAGCAGGATTTATCGGACATTTTAGGCAATCAAGAATCAGGTGATGAGATTGTTTCCAATACTAGCGGTGTTGCAATCGAGATGATTCAAAACCGCTTGGATATGCAGTCCTTTATCTACATTTCGAACTTTGCTAAAGCGGTGCGTCGTTCTGGTGAAATTTGGCTGTCTATGGCATCTGAGCTTTATGTTGAAGATGGTCGAACAATGAAGACGGTGGGGGATCAGGACGAGATTGACTCCATTGAGTTATTTAAACCTGTTTATAACCCGACTTCTGGTGAGGTTGAGCATACAAATGACTTAACCAAAGCCAAGTTTGATGTCTCAATTGATATTGGACCAACATCAACCAGTAAGCGCAATGCAACCGTACGATCACTGACAAACATGCTTCCACTGGTATCTGATCCAATGGATCAACAAGTTTTGTCATCCATGATTATGATGAATATGGAAGGTGAAGGCGTTAATGAAGTCCGTGAATATTACCGCAAGAAATTGCTGCGTATGGGTGTTGTAGAGCCAACCAAAGAGGAAGCTCAGCAACTCGCGCAAGAAGCTCAGAATCAGCAGCCTGATGCAAATACACTGTATCTGCAATCCGAAGCTGAAAAGAATAAATCACTCGCAATTAAAGCACAGGCAGACACTGAACTTGCGATAGCAAGAGCAGAAGAAACCAAAGCCAAAGCAATCGATTTAATGACACGCTTAGATATGGACGAGCGACAAGCAGTGCTTGAAGCAATCAGCCAACTAGGTATGCAACCACAACAGGCAACCGTTCAGCCTACACAGAACGAGGAAATGCAATATGTCAATTGAAGACCTGCGCACAGAACTGGATGAACAAGACAACATCGACCCGATTGAAGATAATCAGGACGATGAAAATCAGGAAGATCCAGAAGAAACCCAAGATGAATCAAACCAATCTGATGATGAGACGTCTGAAGATGAGGAGTTTGTTATTACGGTTGGTGATGAAGATCCCGAACCATCCGATGAGGATGATTTTAGCGGTAAACCAGCGCCAACATGGGTGAAAGACCTTCGCAAAAAAGAGCGGGAAGCAAGAAAGCGCATCAAGGAGCTAGAAGCTCAGGTGCAACAAGCTAAACCTACTGAAAAGCCAATTGAAGTTGGACCAAAACCAAAGCTTGCCGACTTTGATTATGACGAAGATCAATTTGAAAGCGCAGTCGAGCAATGGCATGAGCGTAAACGTCAAGTTGAACAGCAGCAGGCAGCAAAGCAGGCTGAGGAAGAAAAGGCTAAGCAAGCATGGCAGACCAAAATGCAAAGCTATGAAGAGCGACGTCAAAATGTAGCATCCAAAGTTCGTGACTTTGAGGAAGTAGAAGAAGCTGCAAAAGACAAACTCACAGCAACCCAACAGGGCATTTTGATTCATGCTGCCGAGAATCCAGAATTAATTCTGTATCACTTAGGGAAAAACCCAAAGAAAGCACAAGAGCTTTCTGAAATTACAGACCCAATTCAATTCGCCTTTGCTGCAGCCAAACTGGACTCTCAGATGAAAATCCAAACTCGTAAACCATCAACTCAACCAGAGCGGAAACCCAGTGGATCGGCGGGCTTATCTGGTGTGGTAGATCAGAAGTTAGCGCAACTCGAAGCGAAAGCAGCTAAAACTGGTGATCGTACCGAGCTGATTAAATACAAAAAATCTTTACAGAAATAAGGTGAATACTTATGGCGAACTCATTTGCTAAAAAAATTGATGTTTTCTTTGATGATGTTGTGGCTGGCTTTGATGCAACCAATATCAGCTCTAAAAACGTTTCTCAATACAAAGCACCTGCAGAAGCACTTGCTTTAAATGGTCAAACTTTCCACCGTCCAATGCCATTGATGACTGAAATTGTGGATGGTCGCGACATTACTGGTCAATATAAAGACCTAGTGGAGCTTACTGTACCTGCTACTTTGACTGAATCACACATCCGTAACGTGCCAGTTAAATTGACAGGTGTAGACCTTAACAACCCGTATGCTTTTGACAATATCGTTAAAACATCAAATATCTTACTTTCTAACAAGTTGGATACATTGGTTGCTAACCGTATTGCAGAGCGCGGCACTTTAGCAGTCATCAATGGTGGTCCGATTGACACTTACGACGAGGCTGCTGAGGCTGATGCTTTGATGCTTGAGCAACAAGCGACTCGTGGCGAACGTATCATGCTGTTAAATCCACGTATGGCGAAAAACATTGCAGGCAACCTTGCTGCGCGTCAAACAATGAACACAGCGCCAATGAACGCATACCAGCGCTCTACACTTCAACCGATTGCAGGCTTTGATACTTTCCGTGTTGACTACGGTAAATCAATTGTTGGCTCTGCAGGTGCTGGTTATTTGGTTAGCGGTGCGCAGTCATATACCCCAGTTTCTGCTGATGTGAATGGCATCCCTGCTGATAATCGTACTCAAACTTTAGCAGTTAAAACTGGTACAGGTGCCGCAGTTGGTGATGTGTTTACAATTGCGGGTGTATATGCGGTTGGTCATATCAACAAGCAGTCTACTGGACAGTTGAAAACTTTCCGTATTCTTGCAATTAGCGGTGGTAACTGGACAATTTCACCTGCAATCGTTCCTGCAGATGGCACTGCAGTAGCACAAAAAGCTTATGCAAACGTGACCACTGGTGCGGCAGCAGATGCAGCAATTACTATCCTAAACACAAAGACCACTGCAGCAAGCGTGTTCTATGAAAAATCAGCGATTGAAATTGTGCATGCTGACTTCAATACTGAGCCGTTTGAAGCTTCAGGTAAGCGTGTACGTAAAGCGACTACAGATAGCGGTATTCAGATCGTGATGTTGTCTGACTCTAACGTCGATACATTGGCGGCTAACTACCGTTTATTTGTATGGGCGAACGTGGAAGTGCTTAACCCTGAATTGGCTGGCATCATGCTAGAGAATCAGACCTAACAAAACCATGACGACAAATGCCCGCTATATGCGGGCGTTGTCATTTTTGGAGTAGTGAAATGTCGAATTATCCAAAAATGCTCTACAAGGGCAACAAAGCTAAATACGAACACCAAACCGCATCGAATGAAGAGTCGGAAAAAAAATTACTTGATTCAGGTTGGGTGGGTTTTGGTGAATTGCCTGAACGTGAACCAGTTACTGGTGGCTCGGTTTCTGGAATTGATTCATCTGCATTCGTACCAGTAGAGCAGTTTGATGCGCTAGGTGAAGAAAACACGAAGCTTAAAGAAGAACTGGTTGAAGCTCTAAAAGAAAACCAAGAGCTACGCAAGCAGATCCGTTTTAAGAAACTGGAAGACAAGCCAGCAGATGAACTCAAAGCCATTCTTGATAAGGCTGAAATCAAATACAAAGCCAATGCTGGAAAGCCTGAATTAGCTCAGTTGGTGTTGGGCCATGAGTCTAAAGACTCTGAATAAATAAGAGGTGCTAAATGTCCTGGACTAAAAGACAAATTGTTGAGCAAGCGCTTGAAGAACTGGGACTTGCATCTTATGAACCGTACCGGGTTTGTCGGAGACTTTTTTATTTAAGTTAGGCCACCTGACCTAACGGGTTAATCTTATCATAGTACATTGCTTCAAACTCAAAAGGCGATACATAACCCAGTGCACTGTGTACACGCTTTTTATTGAACCAATCTACCCAGTTTAGTGTCGCAAGTTGTACATCTGCTAAACCTTGCCAATCTGCTTTTAAATATTCAATCACCTCTGTTTTGTATAAGCCATTCACCGTTTCAGCCAAAGCATTATCGTATGAATCACCAGTCGTACCGACTGATGCTCGTAAATTTGCTGCTTCTAAACGATGGGTATAACGAATGGAAAGATATTGCACACCTCTGTCGGAATGATGAATCACATTCTTTGGCATGCCTCGATCATGCAATGCTTGCTCTAATGCATCGAGCACCATATCTGTATTCATTCGTGTAGATACTTTCCAGCCAACAATTGCTCGTGAGAACACATCAATAATAAAGGCGGTATAGACCCAGCCTGAATGAGTTTGAATATACGTAAAGTCACTGACCCACAGTTGGTCAGGATGATCAGCAGTAAAATTACGTTTCACTAAATCATCTGCTCGTTTTTGGTCATCTCGGCTACGGGTGGTTTGTTTGTTCTTACCTCGCCAAACACCTTGTATAGCTAGCTTCTGCATCAATCGAGCAACTGTACAACGTGCGATAACATAACCTTCACGTTTCAATTGTTGCCAGACCTTACGCACACCATATCGACCTAAACTTTCTTTCCAAATACGTTTGATTTGCTCTGCATGATGTAAATCATGCAGAGCACGTTTCGCTCGATGTTCTGGATTGTCAGCGAGATCTAAAGCCCGATAATAGGTCGAAGCTGCAATCGGTAAAATTCTACAAATCGCTTCAACACCATATCGATCTTTATTGTTCTGGATAAAATCCACCATTATTTGTGTGGGCGGTCGAGCTCC
>NZ_VPEN01000030.1:0-9444 GCF_013417135.1 Acinetobacter sp. YH16051
AACTGTAAAGCGTATATTGCAAGAACGGACTGACCGCTACAAGTCGGAACTGACCGACTCAGGCTCTAGTTACACGCTTGGCAACAAGACATTAACAGAGTGCGAATTAGTCCTTGACTATGTTTGACTACATTTTAAGGAACAGAAATAGCGATGTGGAAAGGATTTCTAGCAGGTTTGGTGGTTGCCAATGGTTTTGAATGGGTGGCACATAAATATATTTTGCACGGAACGCATCGAGCAGGGCAGCGCCGTTATAGTCCTGTGCCTGAAAGTATGAAATCACATTGGGAACATCATCGTGAAGTGCGTAAAACCAGTTTTCACGATCATGGCTATGTCGAAGGGATTCGCAACTGGCGTACCAAAAATGAAATTGTGTCTTTGGCTGTGGTGGCAACGGTGGCCAGTGGCGTGTTCTATCCAATTTCTAAGGGTATGAGTTTGGCTGCGCTATATAGTGCTGCGAATTATTATTATATTCACCGTCGTGCGCATTTAGAGCCAGAGTGGGCAGTTAAGAAAATTCCGTGGCATTATGACCATCACATGAACAGTAATCAGGATGCGAACTGGTGCGTGACCAAACCGTGGTTTGATTATATTTTAGGAACGCGAGTCATTTCAGCACCTGCCTTACAGGAGCAAAATCCGTTAGGCATTGCCTTACCTCGGGTGATTGCACAGGGTTTAAACCATCTGTCTGCTGCATATTTTCCTGCCAAATGGGTCGAGAAAAAATTAGCTGTGGCAGAGCAGTTATCTTAACTGTATTGCAGCAAATGAAGGTTTGTACTGACAGCTTGGGCAAGTCTTGTCGCAAATGGTCAATGTTTTTGGTGTTTTTGGTCAATATTTCAGCTAAAGCTCTGCGTATATTGTGTGCAGTGAAATATCCACGGATGTTTCGGTTGAATATTGTGTGATGATAAATTGATTTTGTTGATTATTTTTTTATAAGTCTATTTAAAAAGATAAAAGAACCTCAGCGCTGTGGTTTTTTGAGTTGATAGGAGTCTTCGGACTCCTTTTTTTCTGCCTAAATTTTACCTTTACTTCAATTTTAAGCTAAAAAAAGTGCAATCCTCAGATTGCACTTTTCACAGTTCGTTTGCACTATGATTTTACAAACGCATTTCAATGCCTTGTGCTGCCAAATATTGTTTGGCTTCAGGAATGGTATGCTGACCAAAGTGGAAAATTGAGGCTGCCAGTACCGCATCGGCACCGCCTTTTAGAATCCCATCGGCCAAGTGTTGTAAATTACCTACACCGCCAGAAGCAATGGTAGGTACCATTACACGGTCATTGATGGCACGCATGAGCGCCAAGTCATAGCCTGCTTTGGTGCCATCGGCATCCATTGAGGTGACCAATAGCTCACCTGCGCCATAGTCTGCCATTTTCACTGCCCATTCAATGGCATCAATACCGGTTGGTTTACGACCACCGTGGGTGAAAATTTCCCATTTGTTATCACCCGTTTTTTTCGCATCAATGGCAACCACAATACATTGCGCGCCAAAACGCTGTGAGGCTTCTTGCACAAATTCAGGGTTAAACACGGCTGCAGAGTTAATGCTGACTTTATCTGCACCTGCGTTAAGTAACAGGCGGATGTCCTCAACCTTACGCACGCCACCACCAACGGTGAGGGGCACGAACACGGTTTCTGCCATACGTTCTACGGTACGATAAGTCGTATCACGACCATGATGGGTAGCGGTAATGTCTAAAAAGGTGATTTCATCGGCACCTTGTTCATTATAACGACGCGCCACTTCTACAGGGTCGCCCGCATCACGAATATCAAGGAATTGCACGCCCTTAACCACGCGACCATTATCTACGTCTAGGCAAGGAATAATACGTTTCGCTAGCATAAATTTTTCCAATTATTACAGCCGATTATGAAACTCACCCACACAAGCGCTACACCTTGGCAGATGGAGCGGGTATTCTATCAAACTTAGCTCAGGTTTTTCGCAGGTTTTCTATGTCGGTTTATACTCCTTTGACTTTAAAGGAAGTTCAGGTCTTTGCAGCGCCTTATGGATTGGAGGTGGTCGAGCTGATTCCCATTCAAGGGGGGATTCAAAATACCAATTATTTTTTGCGCTGCGACAATCAAAACGAGTACGTGCTGACCATTTTTGAAGAATTAGATCAGCAAGCGGCAGGTGAATTAATTCCTGTATTGCAGCATTTGGGGCAAGCGGGTTTGCCTGTGGCAGTGCCTTTATCCTATTCGGGACAAGCCATTCACCAATTAAAAGAAAAACCTGCACAAATTGCACCGCGTTTAATTGGGCAGCATCCGACACTGGCAACAGTGGCGCAAGTGGAAGCGATTGCGATTGCACAAGCCAAAATGCATGTGGCCTTACAAAATTTTCCTTTGCAGCGCGATCATGTACGTGATCATGCTTATTGGGCAGGGGTCGCACGCCAATTAAAACCAAGCATGCATGTGGCCGATCAAGCCTTACTGTCCAAACTTTTGGGCTTGTATGAAGCTTTAACCGCAGTCTATCCGCAGCGTCCCAAAGGTTTTATTCACTCGGATTTATTCCGTGACAATACCTTGTTTGCAGATGATCAGTTGCAAGGCATTTTAGATTTTTATGAATTAAATCAAGATGAATTGCTGTTTGATATTGCGATTACCCTAAATGATTTTTGTACCGACTTTCCTGAGTTGAGCTTAAATGAAAGCAAGGCGATGGCATTTTTAAATGCCTACGAAACCGTGCGTCCTTTAACCCAAGACGAAAAGGCTTGTTTAGAACTGTATTTGGCAATGGCGGCAGGACGTTTTTGGTTAATGCGTTTGCAGGTGGCTGCTAAAAATGCGGCAGAAGGGCGGACAGGCGCAGATATTCTGCAGAAAAATCCAGATGAAATGCGGAATATGCTGATTGAACGCTTAAAGTTTGTGACAGCTTGAGGGATATAGAACATGCGTGATCAAGGGCGTTTAGTCGAATGGTTTGATGAGCAGGGTTATGGGTTTATTCAGCCGAATGACCACCAAAAAGATCGCGTGTTTTTACACATTAAGGACTTCGCCCGACAAGGTCCACGTCCAATTGTGGGCTGTGCCTTAGAATACACAGTGACTGTGGATGAGCGTGGACGTTACCGAGCGCAGCAAGCGGTGTATTTAAAAGCTTCGCAGACCAAGGCGGCAAAGGCATCTGCTGTGAGTACAAAAATATCCAACAGCACGCAAAAAATGCAGCCGATGCAAATATTGTGTGTGGCTTATATTGTTGCTTTGGCTTTGCTGACGCTGTTGGGATTGCTCAGCGGCATGTTGTTATTATTCATCAGTTTGATGAATGCGCTGAGTTATTGGCTGTATGCACAAGATAAAGAAGCTGCACAGCAGGGCGGGCGTCGTATTCCTGAAAATAATTTGCATATCGTGGCTTTTTTAGGGGGCTGGCCTGCAGCATGGTTAGCACAACAAAAATTACGCCATAAAACACAAAAACAACCCTTTGGTAAGATTTATTTTTGTACGATAGGCTTAAATATCTTGCTGATTTTATGGTTAATTTCTCCGTTGAATCAGCTCAGTATCTAATTGGGAATATTGTTCCAGTAACAGGCTTGTCAGGTGCATTATGTCAGAAGCAGAGCATTCATATTCAGTAGATCAAGACCCACATCGTTCATTGACCATGATTTTATATGTGCTGTATATCGTGGCGATTTTTTCTGCGGGGATATTGGCCGTGATTGCCTTAATCATCAACTATTTAAAACGTAGTGATGTACAAGGTTCAATTTTTGCCAGTCATTTTACTTGGCAAATTCGCAGCTTCTGGTGGTATCTGTTTTGGAATATTGTGGCCTTTGTGCCGTTCTTTTTGGTGTTCTTTAGTCCAGATGCGCAAAGCTTTGCCAGTATGACTTTGGCTGCGACACTTTTCTGTATCGCAGTGGTTGCTATTTCGTGGTTATGGATTGTTTACCGTGCTATACGCGGTTTAATTCGCGTGAATGATAATTTACCGATGTATCATTAAATTCACGTTCGTTCGTCTTTTTAAGATGTTTTGAGCGATCTTGCCTAGATGCTGTTCATTCAACTTTTTGGGATGATGTGTTTCGTTTTAAAAATTTTGGTCGCCATTCGCTGACCAGCACGCCTAAAACCACCAGTAGTCCACCGAACAACGCCAGAACTGCCAAGCGCTCGCCTGCCAAACGTCCAATCAATGCGGCCCAAACAGGCTCACCTGCATAAATAATAGCAGCTTGCGCAGGGTCTACTTGTCGTTGCGCCCAGTTCATCACCAATTGAATCACGGCACTGGCAATGCCTAAGCCGAGCAAAACAGCAAGGAGTGACCACTGAAATTCGGGCAATTGAGTTTCTCCAACCCATGGTGCAATCGCAAAACACAATAACGATGCACAACCCAGTTGGATGAGGGTAACGCGCTTTAAATTGACCCGATTGGCAAAATAGCTAATTAAAATAATTTCAAAGGCAATCGCAATTGAACCGATTAAAGTAATGGCTTGTCCAAAACTTAACTGAATTGCGCCTAAGCCATTGCCTGTTAAAAAGACCAAGCCTACAAATGCCAAAATAGCACCCAACCAAGTCATGACATGCGGACGTTGATCAAAGCATAACCACAGCAATAGCGGTACAAGCGGGACATACAGCGCCGTTAAAAAGGCCGATTCGCTACTGCTGATACTTTGTAAGCCAATGGTTTGAGTGACATAACCTAGCGCAATGACTGCGCCTATGGCAAAGCCTGCATAGAGTTCATCGATGCTAAAACCACGTAAGCTTCGCCATGAAATCAGCCCCACGGCCAACGTGGCTGCGGCAAAACGTAAGCCTACAAACAGTACTGGACTGCTGAAGTTCAAACCGTATTGCACGGTAATGAAGGTTGCACCCCAAATTAAGGTAATCAAAATGAGCGCCAGTTGCGGCGCTTTGCTGCGAAGCATTGGTGAAAGCTGAGACATAGAACCAGTGGGAGATGAAGAAAACTCAAAATGAGTAAAATAAAATCAAAATAAAAAAGAGGTCCGCAGACCTCTTTAAAAATACGCGGCAGAATTACAAAGATTGCTCATCTAAAAGCAACTGTGCCTCACGCAGGCTTAACGTGCCTTCGTAAATTGCACGACCTGTAATCGCACCTAAAATGCCAGGCTGACCTTTTAGGTTGCGTACGTCATCTAAATTGGTCACACCGCCAGAAGCAATCACGGGTAAGCCTGAATATTGCGCCAAGTTTACGGTTTGTTCTACGTTCACACCTTGCATCATGCCATCACGGGCAATATCGGTATAAACAATGCTAGATACACCTGCATCGGCAAAACGCTTAGCTAAATCTGTTGCCTTCACGTCTGTGACGTTGGCCCAACCATCAGTAGCCACCATGCCATTCATGGCGTCAATGCCGACAATGATGTGTCCTGCAAATTTCTTGCAGGCTTCTTCTACAAAAGTAGGCTCTTGTACGGCTTTGGTACCAATAATCACGAACGATACGCCTGCATCCAAATAGTGTTCGATGGTTTCGAGTGAACGAATACCGCCACCAATTTGAATTGGAAGATCCGGTTGTGATTTTGCAATCGCTTCAACCACAGGTTTATGAATTGGCGTACCTGCGAAAGCGCCGTTTAAATCGACTAAATGCAAGCGACGCGCGCCTTCATTTACCCAGTGTTGTGCTGTTGCCACTGGATCGTCAGAAAATACAGTATCATCTTCCATACGACCTTGTTTTAAACGAACACACTTGCCATCTTTCAGGTCAATTGCAGGGATGATCAGCATGCTTTCGCTCCTTGCCAAAAACTTATTGAATTCAATCTGTGCATCTTAACAAAGTATTGTTAAATATCTAAGCATCTGTTGTAGGTTTTGTTTTAGAGGGACGAATCCGCAATTTGAGTGAACTGTTTGGGATATGCTCGGGCAATAGACCCAAACGCCCCAATTCTTCAAATATCAACACAGGTGCGTAGGCATCGGCGGCAGCATAGGCAATTTGTGCTTCACTGAGCTGTTTGCATGCCCAGTTTGAGGTGCTGATACTTCGGCTTTTAGGGAAATGAACGTGAAATAATAATGCCATGGCATTTTTAAGCCCAAGCGGACTTTTAAAACCAAAACTGCCAAAACATTTGGATAGTTCAATCACGCTATTTAGTTGTATACCTTTTTTACGAAATAAATGGGCATCATTTTTCAGCCCAAAACCTACTTTAATTTGATCGCGATTGGCAAAAACTGGCTGCAAAAATTGCCAAATGTCATCATTGAGCTGAAATAGATAGGCTTTTTCTAAGGTTGCGAGCTGAATTAAATGCGGGCCTGTAGAAACTTCGCCTACATTAAACGTGGGTTTAGATTCAGAATCGAAACCCAAGACAGCTGCGGTTTTCAGTTCAGCTTCAATTGCTAGACATTGCTCTAGATTTTGAATCAGTACAATATTTTGACGCGCAATATTTTCAAACAGTGGCAATTGCCGAATTTCATCAGGGCTAGGCAGGGTACGCAGACGAGTGAGATCCATAACATTCAAAGCGGTAAAGAAGCGGTTTTAGCCTAAAGCGTTTTGCGGAATTTGGCAAAGTTTAAAAGATAGAAAATGCTGTGCAGGACAAAGATTGCAGCGAATATCCTGAAAAAATAGCCCAATAGATGGGCTATTTCGAAATATCAACCAAGTGGAATATTTTTGCTTAGACGTTGCTGAATATACCTGACAAGAAGCTGCCAATAATCGCCAAAATCATCAGCACAATAAAAATCCAAGCCAGTACTTTTTCCCAACCTGCAGTTTCACGTACCGCACCATAGCTATTTTGACGATCATCGCCAGGTGCAAATACCAAATATAAACCCATAATAATATTCACCAAAGGCACCAAAATCAGCAAAGATAACCAGCCAGTATGATTGCGGTCATGCAAGCGGCGGATGGTGAAAATAAAGCTAAAATAGAACGCAACGATATAAATGATCACGAGCAAGATCATGCCGATGCCCATAGAGCCAGAGCCGAGCTCTAGCAATAAATTGGGTGCAACAACGGCAATAATTGCAATCAGTACTGCAAGCCCCAAGCTGAGCAAACAGTTCCACGCTAAAAATGATAATCGACCAAAACGCCCCGCTGCACTGAGTGCAGAATCTTCTACATATTGACTCATTGTTGTAATTCCTAGATTTTTTGAATTTTCTGTCGCATACCGTATATTTGCTCAAAAATCTTGTGAGATATCTCTCTCACATCGCAAACATAGACCAATTATCGACAGACTCTCAGTTTATTTTGAATAAAAGGTATAAAAAACGCTTTAATTTTAAACACAAATCAATGTGCAATAAAAGTGAAAAACATTCACGCAAAAATAAAGCCGAGATTAACTCGGCTTTATTGATTGAAGCATCCTGAATATTAGATATTCCATTCCACAAAGTTTTTTAGTAACTGCAAACCAACAGTGTGACTTTTTTCTGGGTGGAACTGCGTTGCAAACAAGTTGTCTTGATGCAGGGCTGTACAGAAAGTTAAACCATAATCACAGGTCGCGGCCACGATTTTTTCATCTTGCGGTTCAACATAAAAACTATGCACGAAGTAAAAACGCGCATCTTGTTCAATGTTGTTCCACATAGGGTGGCTCGGGTCACGTTGATGTACCTGATTCCAACCCATGTGTGGCACTTTTAAACCTGCTACTTCAGGAAAGCGTTTGACTGTACCTGCAAAAATGCCCAGTGCATCTGCTCCGCCATTTTCTTCGGAATGTTGCATCAGCGCCTGCATGCCTACACAAATTGCAAGTACAGGTTTATTAAAGACCGCGTTGCGTACCACGTCATCAATGCCAGCTTCATGCATGCCTTGCATACAATCACGCATAGCACCCACACCTGGAAACACAATTTTATCGGCTTGTGCAATCAGTTTTGGGTCATTGGTCACATCTACCGTTGCACCCACATGCTCTAAAGCTTTCGCTGCAGAGTGTAAATTTCCCATGCCATAGTCAAGAAGGGCAATTCGGGTCATTAGAGTGTTCCTTTGGTTGATGCCACTGTATTTTCAGCACGCGGATCGACTTCACATGCCATGCGTAAAGCACGTGCAAATGCTTTAAATACGCTTTCAATTTGGTGGTGGCTGTTTTTACCTTTGAGGTTGTCGATGTGCAGTGTCATTAATGCATGGTTGACAAAGCCTTGGAAGAATTCTGAGAATAAATCCACATCAAAAGTACCAATACGTGCGCGGGTAAATGGAATATCCATAAATAAACCCGGACGACCCGATAAATCGACAATCACACGGCTTAAAGATTCATCAAGTGGTGCGTAAAAGTGACCGTAGCGTCGTAAACCTTTTTTATCGCCCAAAGCTTGAGCAAAAGCTTGTCCAAGCGTGATACCACAGTCTTCTACAGTGTGGTGATCATCAATTTCCAAGTCGCCATCACAATGAATATCAATATCAAACAAACCGTGTCGCTTGATTTGATCAATCATATGGTCTAAAAATGGAACTCCAGTGTTGAGTGTGCCTTGACCCGTACCGTCCAGATTCACACGAACTCGAATTTTAGTTTCGTTGGTATTTCTCACCACTTCACTGATACGTTGGGTCATAGACACGTTCCTCAAAAAACGTCAAAAATGATTGATGTAAAATGTTTTCGCTGTGACGAAGTCTCAGCATATTAGATTGCTCAGGAGGGTTAATCAATGCCTATTACCGTACATGCCTATACTTCACTGGAAAATACCGAAGTGCGCAGCCAGCTTGAGCGACTGTATGATACCAGCCCTGAATTTGGCGATGGGCAAGATGCGGTAAGCCAACTTGAGCAGAACTTGGCTCAGTATACCCTACTTTACACGGCAGAATTTAATACTAAAGTGATTGGTGCGATTTGGTGCACAGGGCAAGATGATCATCGTACGCTTGAATATATTGTGGTGCATCCTGCAAACCGTGGTCGAGGTGTGGCAGATCGTTTGGTGAGTGAGGTGTGCCGTATGGAAGAAGCCAAAGGTGTGCAGCACTTTCAGCCGGGTTGTGGTGCGATTCATCGTTGTTTGGCGCATTTGGGTAAGTTGTGAGTTTTTAAAAAGCTGACGTTGTGTCTGTCTTTTCAGTTTATCCGTATAGGTCAAAATTAAATTAGTATCGAAAATCCCTTCTCTTGCGCCATATATGGCTCAGGGATGAGGAATATCTTCCGTAAGAGGATGATGGGGGATTGAAGTATGGTTTTAATCGGATTTGTGAAAGAAGTTTATCCACTGGAGCGAAAAACCTCGTGGTTCAGCACGAGGATATAAGCGACTGGAGTAAACCATATGAACGACACGAAATGTCGTTTTAAATACTTGTACTATAGTCACTATTAAGAAAAATACTG
>NZ_VPEN01000031.1:0-9089 GCF_013417135.1 Acinetobacter sp. YH16051
GATGCAAGTGAACAAGATCAAATATTAATATCAGCTCAACAATTTGCTGATGATTGTGGTATCAAAGTCAATTCTGCTTATAAACAAATTGAAAATGCATCAAAAAAATTAGTAGACCGGTCTTTTTCATACGTTAACGATAAAGGAAAAAAGGTCTACTCTAATTGGGTAATTGATGCTACTTATGAAGATGCAGGGATATCTTTAAGATTTACATCTATTGTTTTGGTGATGTTAAAGATTTTAGATAAATATAATCCATACACTCGTTATAAAAAGGATGTAGTTCTAAAATTAAAAAAAGACTACTCAATAGACTTTTACCATTTGGCGAAAAAAAATCAGGTAAAAAATGGCTTTGAATTAACGCTAGATGAAATGTTTACAGAATTTGGTTTACCTGAATCTTATAGAGATTTGAGGAACTTAAAACGAAGAGTTTTGAATAGTTCATTAGATGAAATTAATAAATTTACCGATATAACAGTTGACTATAATCCAATTAAAAAAGGGCGTTCAGTAATTGGCTTTAAATTTATAGTAAAAGAAAAACCAAAGCCCAAATTAGTAGAGCGTCAGCGAGATCAAAACACCATAGACATGTTTTTCAATCTATCCGATGCTCAAATTAACAAGTACAGCACTATTTTATCTCAACTCTCTGAACTATCAGACCTAAGTAACTTTCCTGATTATCCTGCTTTTGCCCTTTGGATCGGTGGCATCTTACGAGATCCGAAAAGTGTAAGGGAGGAAACCGCAAAACGAATTTTTAAAGCTCTGCATAGCAAAACGGATTTTAAACCATGAGAACTAAAGTTGAATTAGCCGCAATGAGTTGTGAAGAACTCAAAGACTATGAGCAAAGTTTACTAGCTCTGTGGACACCAAGAATGGCTCTTGAAAGTGACATTGAAAGGTTCTGCACTCAACGCAGAGAATTATTGGAGGTTTTTAATCAATTAAAAAATCCTGATGCTCCTGAACATGAACGTTTAAAAAATTCTATTTTATCGCTCAAATATAAGATTAAAAAATTAGAAGATAAATTGGATAATCTTATTCAAGATAATCGCTGAAATTATATAGATTTAATTATTCAGATTATTTAAGTAAAACTGTGAAACATTGCCTAATATTTAGGCGTAGAACATGAAAAATCAAGTAAAAAACCCCTGTTCACAGTCAGGGGTTTTTCGAAATGGATTATATTGTTGAATTATAAGAAGTAAAAATTAGCATTTCGTATAAGGTGTATTATGTTAATTTTAGAATTTCTTAAAATTAATTGTCTATAACAAAAAAATTTCATTCCAAATATTAATCATAATTTTTATTAATTTATGAGAAAATGCAGAAAATATAGTAAGTAATTTATACCTAATTATTTTTATAAAATTTTAAGTTTGTAGGAGCATAAATTTTGGAAGTTTACAGACACTCAAGTTATGAGTTCCAAGTTGTTGACAAAATTGGAGCTGGAGGATTTGGTGAAGTATACGAAGTGGCATTACCTACATGTGATTTTAGATATGCACTAAAACGATTTGCTCCACAAAAAAATATTGCTGAAGCTTCTCTATTTTCTGAAGGTGAACTATTAGAAAGATTCCGTCAGGAAATGAGATATCAGACAAATTGTACTCACAAAAATATAGTTTCTATTTGTGTAGTCCATCAAGGCGATGCTCCATTTTTTGTAATGGATCTTGCTGATTCTGACTTGAATAAGCTAATTAAAAAAGACCTTCTTTCTAATGAGGAAAAGATTAAAGTTATTCTAGATGTTCTGGATGGTTTGGAATATCTTCATAATAAAGGACTAGTTCATAGAGATATAAAACCAGAAAATATATTACTTTTTAATGGAGTATATAAAATTTCAGATTTTGGACTAATTAAAAATTTAGCTCCTAATGCACATCCTAACGATGTTATGAGTGCAATTGGTCTATGTCTTGGAACAACACGATACATGGCTCCTGAAGTTGAAGAAGCTGCGCATTATTCGCATCTTTCTGACATTTTTGCACTAGGCGTGGTCATGTCACAATTACACATAACAGAGCTAGCTAGCATCGCAAATAAGTGTACTTCCCAAACGGTTAGGTTCCGATATCAATCGATTGCTGAAATCAGAAACGATATTCTAAGAGTGATAAAATGAAAATTACATTAAGTTGCGTTTCATCTTTTTCAGAAGCAAGAGATAAATTTTCGCCTGAAAGAAGTAAACAGAATGAAGATTCACTAATTGTGCCTCTTAAAAAAAGTAATGGCTTTTTATTTGGGGTTGCTGATGGTTTAGGCTCATATCATGGTGCAAAAGAAGCATCCTATTTCGTTTGTAACTATATTGAAAACCTTCAACAAATTAGTCACGAATACTTAGAACATTCTTTAAAAGAAGAACTCAAAATCAATTTTCAAAATTTTATTCAAAGTCAAAATTCTGAATACATTAAGGCCTCTACAACTCTCTCATTTTGTTTTTTAGATGATAGTGGTTTGAGCATTTGGCATATTGGCGATTGTAGAGTTTATATCAAGCAAGATACTAAATTAATTCAACTTACGAATGATCATACTCAATATCAAAAGTTACTTGATAAAAAAATATATAGTAAAAAGGAGTTAAACGAAAAAAAGATAAGTCAAAGTACTTTAACAAATGCGATTTCATCTTTCATTGATTTAGATAATGACTATACATTTATCCCCTATGACTCTTTAAAAGATGAATATGGAGAAGAAATGTCAGTATTTATAATGTCTGATGGTGCATATCATTTTTGGGATCAAAGAAAAAATTTCAGTAAAGTCACAATGAGCGACACTATTAAATTTACTAATGCTCTAAAAAGAAGGATAGAGAATAAAGGTCCAATTGATGATTACACATTAATTGGAACAAAATTTTATTTAAAATAGAATCTCTTATATGAAGTAGAAAAGCCTAACATTAGTTAGGCTTTTCTACTTCATATACAATTAAAATGTTATGCAAATGCCAATAAATCATCATACGGTCTAATAGTCTGTTCGATGGTTTTACCAGCTTTTTCATAGGCAATTTTCAAATCATATTGATGTTGTAAATTAAGCCAACTTTCAGCATCTCCACCAAAGAATCGTGCTAATCGCAAAGCTGTATCAGCAGTAATACCGCGACGTTCTAATACAATATCGTTAATTCGAGCTGCAGTTACACCTAACTTTCTAGCTAGAGCAGTAGAGCTTAAATTTAGTGGGAGCATGTACTCTTCTTTAAGAATTTCACCTGGGTGAACAGCTCTCATACCATTATGATGGATCATACATATACCTCTCAAAATTAATGGTAATCGACTATCTCAACCTCACTGGGTCCATTATCCGTCCAAACAAAACAGATTCGCCATTGATCATTAATACGAATACTGTGTTGCCCTAAACGATCACGTTCTAATTTTTCTAATCGATTACCTGGAGGAGATCTCAAAAAATCTAAAGTTACTGCTGCATCTAGCATCGTCAATTTTCGGGTAGCAACTTTCAAAATAGCTGAAAATTTAGAACTCTTACCCGTTTCAAATAATTGACGCGTATATTCGCACTTAAAACTTTTTATCAATTGAGATGCCCTTCATATAATATATTGTATATCGATATGCATTATATCACAAGGATACTTTGCTGTGGCTTACAAGAAAGCCACACGGGCTTAATACAAAATCTTTTATTGCAACCTAGATTTAGGTACAAATTGAAACATATAAAAAAGAGCGAAAGCTCCTTTTTTATATGTTTCAATTAATTTTTCTATAGTTAATATCATATCCAGCATCACTTAGCATATGAGCCACAGACATACGCCAGTCTTTATAACCATGGTCTGTATATACGACACCATTTACATCTCCTGGCATTTCAATATGACCTTCCTTTTTTACTAAGCAGATTACTTTTTCACGAGTATATAAACCTATTAATAAACCATGCTCAAAAACAACATTTTGCCTAGCTCTTAATTTGTACTCATCCTCCCCAATAGCTTTTCCCTGATCATCAGGTGTGTATAAAACTATCCCAAACCCAATAGAAGGATCTTTTGTGTAACGTTCTAACTTTTCTATGATTGTAAGGCTAGCATCGTGCTGTTCTCTGAGAACTATTGGCTCAATTAATTGAGCTGATAAAAAAGCTTTTACTTCATTTATCAATGCATCATCATGCCCATGGACAATGAATACTTTAGATGGGGTAACCTTCTTTTCTTTACCTAATAAATTAGGAACTTGCTTTTTAGTTCCTTTTGCATATGTTATTAATTCTTCTGTTATTTCTTTTTGTTTAAGAATCGCGGACTCTAAATCATTAGAATAAAAACCGATCATAACAACACTAGATGCCTGATTTTCAGCCCTTCGTTGAGCAGCTTGTTGCTGTTTTAAAACCTCACCAGATATCTCACTAGAAAACATGCGTAAACGTTCAATATGCTCAATAGGAATTGTACGCCCATTTATTAATATAGGGTTCCCAACCTGGTAAGGTTCAGCATATTTACAAATCAAATCTTCTAAATCTGTTAAATCTGATTTGATTTCAACTTTATCCCACGCATTTTTATGATGTTTTTCGCCTAATTCTAAAATCACATGATAATACATATTACTAATGCCATATCTTCATTTATATTTTTTAAATATATAATAAGTTTAAGAAAATTAACTACATATTTAACATAAAATCTCTTATGCGAAATTTAGGTCTTATCCCAAATAAATCCATTAAAAAGATCTTTATCTTTCTGCTTATTTTCTTCGGTCTTATTTTCCGTATTTAAAAATTGCTCAAAATCGGCTAATTGCTGTTTAAACGATTCATCATTTTTTAATTTATTTAAAGCCCAAGCTCCCAGTAGAATTTTACGTCTAGTATCATCTTTACGTTGCTGATCAGAAACTTTCTTTTTTTCACGTGCAATGGCAGCTTTTTTCTGTTCTTTTAGCTGTTTTAAACGCTCTTCTTGCTTTGCAATTTTTTGCTCTAAATTATCAACACTCATACCATCACCATATCAAGGAATCCCCCTCAAGCATAGGTCTGTTTGAATTGAAATTCAAGACAGCCCATGCTATCGTGGTTTTCCCGAAGGGCGCACTTAGCCATTGGATTTCATCCAATGGTGCGACAAGGGGTAAATCCCCTTTGTAATCCCCTGACCAACATATACATGTTGGTAATTTCGATAAATCGAAATAAAGAGCAAAAGCAAAATGGCGATATATCATTTTTCAGTTAAAACGATTAGTAGAGGTAATGGACGATCAGCCGTTGCTTGTGCTGCATATCGTTCAAGTGAAAAATTGGTATGTGATTTTTATGGAAAAGAACAAGACTACACAAGAAAAACTGGTGTCGAATTTACAAAAATCTATGCACCTGAAAATACAAATACTGAGTTACTCAAGCGCCAAACACTTTGGAATGAAGTCGAAAAGGTTGAACGTAGAAAAGATGCATTACTTGCAAGAGAGTTTGAGATTGCATTTCCCAGTGAGTTAAACGCTGAACAGCGTGAAAATATGCTCAATGAACTTTGCCGAAACCTCGTTAAAAAATACGGTGTCATCGTTGATGCTGCTATTCATGCACCTCATACAGACAGTGGAAGTGATGAACGCAACTACCATGCACACATCATGTTCACAACCCGAAGTATTAATGAGCATGGTGGCTTTTCAGCAAAAAAATATAGGGACTTTAGTCGTGACAATGGCACAGAAACTGTAAGCCACTGGAGAGAATCATTTGCAGAGTTATGCAATCATCACCTGGAACAAAATGGATTTGATGAACGTGTCGATCACAGAAGTTATGAAGACCAGGAAAGTGACCTAGAAGCAACTCAGCACGAAGGTCCTCAAGCGACATACCTCCGGAGACGAGGAATATTTACAGAAATTAGTCTGAAAAATGATGAAATTAAGCTACGTAATTTAAAAATCAAAAAGGTCATCGCACTGGATGAAAACATCAAAGTATCTGAGGATCTTGTTCAAAAAGTACGAAGTGAGCTTCAGTTTCAATACTCTCAAGCTGAGTATTTAGAAAAAACTTCTCAGAAACTTTCTGAATTTCAAAATGAAGAATTATCAAAATTAACAACAAAATTAAACACGATGAGTTCTGCAATATCAGAACTACGCAAAAAAGAGCCTTTATTTTTTAAAACAAAATGGATCAATCAAATAAATGACCTGATCGACCAACACAACACCCAACTAGACATCCAAAAGCATATTTCTGGTCTTAGTGAAATAGAAAAAAAAGAGAGATATTCTGATCATTTAAATAAATGGACAGAAGAAAATCAGCTGCTCCAGCCTAAAAAGTCTTTTGCAAAATTTGACGAACCGAACATCACTGTTAAACAACGAAAACTTAATGATCAAATTTCAAATATAGATCATCAAATTTCTGAAATATCACGCAGAGAAACTGAGTATCAAGAGTATGTACGCGATCAAAGACTGGAGATCATAAATAGTTATATATTTGAAGAAGATAACTATGGAAATAAATACTTTAGTCCTCAAAATGGTGAAAAACAAAAGCGACTATATGCAGAAGAAATGGAAGATCTAAAAATCCAAGAATTGCATGCGGCTTTTACAAAAAAAATTGAGACCGAAGCGCAGCAAGAGTTTTCCCAAAAAATAGCAATACAGCTCGAAAACGACCGAAAAGATCGTGAATCTAGAGAACAGCAGTTACTTAAAGAACGAGAGCAACAAGAACAACGCTATGCACAAGAACGAGAGCAACAAGAACATTTGGCATTTTTAAGACGCCAAGAACAAGAAAAACAGCAGAGAAATGAGCCTAAAAAGCCAGAAAATGACAATAACCATGACTACACGCCTTAGCAATCCCATTTAAGCGCAAAAAAACGGGGGTTTTAGCGACTTTTGATAGAAATACAGTAAAACTATAGTTGATAAAAATAAAATCGCTTAAAACGCAAATGAGAGCCTTTTAGCGAGTGTCTACGAGCGACACAACGAAAGGTTGCTTATTCCCCCTCTGAAAAACCGTTTTTTATTGAATTACTGGGGACAGTGATTAGCGAGTGTCTACGAGCGAAGTATTGATGCTTTTGCTCGTCAAAAAGCATGAGCATAGCGAATGCATTATTCATGTTTTGCTTTTTGAATCCTTGATCATATATGCAAAAAACTGCCCCCACGAAGCGAGTGAAACGAGCTTCAATAGAGTACGAGCTTTAGCGAGTACCAAGGGCAGTTTTAATAACTCACTTTGGAAATAAATTCCCTTTTATTCTTTTAAAAAGCTTTTAAAAGCTTTTAGACCCTCTGAAAACCTTATGCAGCAATAGTTTCAAGCGTTAAAAGGGTACAAATAGCATGATAAAGGGTACAAATAGCATGATTTTATCGTTTAAAAGGGTACAAATAGCATGATTAAAGGGTACAAATAGCATGATAAAGGGTACAAATAAATTATTGTACCCTTATGTTTATTGGTGTACATTGTTTTCTCATAAGGGTACAAAAATCATGTTCATTTTTTATAAGGTTTGATATCTGAATGAATAAAGAAAATAGTTATGATAAATCTTATCCAGTAACAACAATGGCTATTCAAAACAAAGTTACTGAATGCTTTAAAAGCATGTCTGTAGATGAAAAAAGAATTTTAATTATGGCTTCTCCGATTGCTAGAAATATCGATGCAAGTGAACAAGATCAAATCTTAATATCTGCTCAACAATTTGCTGATGACTGTGGTATCAAAGTCAATTCTGCTTATAAACAAATTGAAAATGCGTCAAAAAAACTAGTAGATCGGTCCTTTTCATACGTTAATGATAGGGGGAAAAAGGTCTACTCTAACTGGGTAATTGATGCTACTTATGAAGATGCAGGGATATCTTTAAGGTTTACATCTATTGTTTTGGTGATGTTGAAAATTTTAGATAAATACAATCCATACACTCGTTATAAAAAAGATGTAGTTCTAAAATTAAAAAAAGACTACTCAATAGACTTTTACCATTTAGCGAAAAAAAATCAGGCAAAAAATGGCTTTGAATTAACGCTAGATGAAATGTTTACAGAGTTTGGTTTACCAGAATCTTATAGAGATTTGAGGAACTTAAAACGAAGAGTTTTGAAGAGCTCATTAGATGAAATTAATGAATTTACCGATGTAACAGTTGACTATAGTCCAGTTAAAAAAGGACGTTCTGTTGTCGGCTTTAAGTTCACTGTGAAAGAAAAATCTAAGCCAAAATTAATAGCTCCTGAGCGAGATCCAAAAACAATAGATATATTCTGCAACCTGTCTGATGCTCAAATTAACAAGTACAGTGCTATTTTATCTAAACTTTCTGAGCTATCAGACCTAAGTAACTTCCAGGACTATCCTAGTTTTGCCCTTTGGATTAGTGGCATCTTACGAGATCCGAAAAGTGTAAGAGAGGAAACAGCAAAGCGGATTTTTAAAGCTCTTCATAGCAAGACGGATTTTAAACCATGAAAACTAGAGCTGAATTAGATGCAATGAGCCATCAAGAACTCAAAGACTATGAGCAAATTTTACTTGCTCTGTGGACACCAAGAATGGCTATTGAAAGTGACATTGAAAGGTTAAGCACTAATCGCAACGAATTATTAGAAATTTTTAATCAATTAAAAAATCCTGATGCTCCTGAAAATGAGCGTTTAAAAAATTCTATTTTATCGCTCAAATATAAGATTGAAGATTTAGAAGATAAATTGGATGATCTTATTCAAGATAATCGCTTAAATCGTGCAGATTGAATTATTCAGTTTATTTAATTAAAACCGTGAAACATTGATCAAAGAATAGGCGTGGAACGTGAATAGTCACAAAAAAGCCGTTCCAGTGCGCTGAACCCTGGAACGTCTTAGTATAAGTTTATGATTTATATCGAATAAAAAACAGTATTTCGTATAAGGTGTATTATGTTAATTTTAGAAAATCTTCACTACTATTATTTTAAAATAAGCCTTATATCCAAGCATAAAACAAGGTTGTCTAGACTTCTTTTAACAGTA
>NZ_VPEN01000032.1:0-7741 GCF_013417135.1 Acinetobacter sp. YH16051
CGTGTTCAGGATGCCGGGCATCGCTGGAACGACAGGGAGATAAATATCCATCGCCAGTGAAGCGAGGATGTCGAAAGGAGCCATCAGCAGCAGTGCTGCCGGCAGCGTATAGGCCCACGCGGGGCGTTGTTTTTGTTTATCAGTCATTTATGTGTTTTTCTATTCCATCAATAATTGATTTCCAATCATCAACGTGTAATTCGTGTCCTGTACCTTCAAGGGTGATTAGATTTGAACCTTTTATTTTTTCTAGTAAAAAACCTGCATTCTTATAATGCCAAATTTTGTCGTCTGTTCCGTGGATAATTAAGGTGGGTTGTTTGATTTCGTTTAATCTGTTCCAATATTCTTCACCACCACCACCTTGCGATGCAGCGTGATTGAACATACTTATATAATTGTTGGCTCTATTGAACTCAGCTCTTATCAGTTTTTCACTTCTTTGTTTGTCAAATTGTTTCTTGCCACTCATTAATTCTGCACCCTGAATTAAATAGTTTACCACACTGTCTTCATTTGTCCAATTGACTGTACCTGCTTTACTATGGAAATCTAAAATACTCGTGTCCATTTCAGGTATAGTTGGGTCTGAGTCTCCCCAAGGGCCTGATGACATAAGAGTTAAGGAGTTAACTCTGTCGGCAAACTTTATTGATGCTATTTGAGAAATTAGTCCGCCCAAAGAAATCCCCACAAAATGTGCTTTGTCAATCTTGTAGCCATCCAATATTGAAATAGCGTCATTAGTTAAGTCAACAATATCGTATGGAGTAGAACCTGGTTCATAATTAGTGGATTTTCCTACATCTCTGTTGTCGTAACGAATAACAAAAAATCCTTTTTCAGATAATTGTTGGCAAAATTCAGTGTCCCAATACAGCATTGATACGGTTGCACCTGCTACCAAAAGGATTGCTGGATTTTTCTTATTTCCAAAACTTTCCGTACAGAGTTCAATGCCGTTTGTTTTAATTATTTTCTCTTTCATTTCTGTTTTCCTTTGTTTGCAACTGATTATTATCAGTCCTAAAATTAATATCCAAAGTAGTTTTTTTTTCATTTATCAATGTTTAACTGTTATGCTGGTATCTTTCACAATGCCCGCTAACGTTTTCGGGCTTTGCGAGGGAGCGGATTTTAGCATAAGACTTCCAAGCGAAGACGGAACTTTAAATATAACAAAAATCTTTGAACGGAAACAATAACCCGCTCTCTTGCAAAACCGATGTTATCGGCTTTACTTCATTAATTCAATAGTTCGTTCAATATTTATTTCTTGTAAGAACGTTTTATCGTGGGAAATTACAATTAAAGTTCCTTCATATTCATTGATTGCATTGGTTAAAATTTCGATGTTTTGAAGGTCTAAATTATTGGTAGGTTCATCTAAGATAATAATGTCGGGAGATTGATTAGCAATGTTTAAACAACACAACATTAACCGCATTCTTTCTCCGCCACTCAATGTATGACAAGGCTTATCCCAATCATCTTTTGAAAATAAAAAACGGTCTAATCTGATTTTTACTTCGTGTTCCTGAAGGCCGGTTTGATTAAATTCTTGAGCTTGTTCATAAATCTGTAAATGATTATTGATTAAAGAATAATCTTGGTCAATATAAACAGAATGACTTTCAGCAATAAATATTTTTCCTTCCGTTGGTTTAAGTTTTCCGAGTATTATTTGGATAAGTGTGGTTTTTCCTGTTCCATTTTTTCCGTTGATAGCAATTCGTTCACCGCTGACAATTTGAATGTTTAGAGGTTTCTCCCATAATAAACCTCCTGTTTTATATGCGAAATTGATATTTTCTGCTATAAACAGATTTTTACCTTTATGAAGATTGGAAGAATCAAATTCAAATTTCATTTGTTCTATATCAGAAACGGAAAGCCTCAAATCTTGAAGTTCTTCTTTTATACCATTAATTTTATCTGAATGAACTCCGGCAATTTTTGCTGAGCTTCTTTCAGCATTATTCTTCCAAGCATCTGATACTATCTTGGGAAGTCCAGCTTTTCCTAAATTCTTTTTTGCTCGAACATCTAATTTTTGTTGTCGTTCAATTGTTTTTCGCTCCTTTTCTTTCGCCTTTCTAAGTGCTTTTTCTTTGCTCTGAATATCTTGACTTAAGGCGTTTTGTTCAATTTCTTTTTGCTCTTTATAAAATTCATAGTTTCCGCCATAAACTTTAATTTCATTTCTGTTGAGCTCACAAATAGGATTTAATAACTGAAGTAACTCTCGGTCGTGGCTAACGATTATAAAAGTTGCTCTTGAGGTTTGAATAAAATCGTATAGTAAGTCTCTACTGGATTTGTCAAGATGATTACTGGGTTCATCTAATAAAACAAATGATGGTTGATGAATAAATATACCTGCGAGAAAGACTTTTGTTTTTTGTCCTCCACTTAATTCGCTTAATTTTTGAGATAGTGATAAATCAGAAATATCCCAATAGCTTAGGGCTTCTTGACATTTTTCTTCTATCGTCCAATCGTCATTTAAAAGGCTATAATTCTTTTCATCTACACTTCCGTTTAAAATTTCGTGTAAAGCATTGAGTTTGGTTTCAACTTGTAAGGCTTGGGCAATTGTCAAATCATTAAACTGACCGAAAATTTGAGGAATATAATAGGGTTTGGTTTCGGAGGAAATTTGTCCGTCATCAGGTTCTAATTCCTTGGCTATAAGTTTGAGTAAAGTAGATTTTCCAACACCATTATTGCCAATTAATGCAATTTTATCGGAATGGTTTACTGTCATACTTAAATTAGTAAACAGCGTATTTTTATTGGGATGTGAATAGGATAAATTTTGAATCGTAAGCATAATTAATTTCTTTTTGAGTTTAACAAAAGTGGGAGCCCAATTTTTTGAGCTGATTGTTAGATTGTCTAAGAAATTAATTTTTACATTTTCTGCTTACTTTTTATTTATGTTGCAAATATAATATTTTTTCTGAACTACTTTATTTCGTATTGCCGATAACATAGTAATTTACGAAGTAAATAATAGAAAAGTTTCGTGAAATATTCCCTATATCCGTATTTCGTGTAATTACTTTGTTAAAAGTAATAAATTCTTTGATAGTCTATATTATCTAAATAACATTTGTATGAATAGCGAGGTTTTTATTTAAAATTTTTAAATTCTCAATCATGGATCACGAAACTCTACAATTGATACTTTATTAATCTATTTCATTACTTAACATAATTCTTATTATACACCAAAGATTTTTAGGTTAAAACACTGATATTGTGAGAGTACCGTTTTGGATAAATTATTTTATAGCTAAAACTACTCTGAAAGGTGCATTTTTACGTTGAGAGAGGATATTCAAATCGGTCAACAGGTAGTGTAAAAATTTATAAATTTTTATTTATTTCATCTAAAATAGATAATTGATTTATAGAAGCTGACTTTTGTTTTTTGATTTCCTTTTCAATTTTTATTAAATGGTCGTTTCCGTGCTGAAAAAGTATATATTCTATATACTTTTTTAAGCTCATTCCGTTAGCACTTGCAAGAATTGATAAACGTCTTTCAGTTTCCAGATCTAAATCAATTAACTTTCTTTTCATTACATAAAGTTAAAATTGCCACCACTTTTTTTTCTTTTCCTGTACTTGTTTTGGTTGGTTAGATTCTGGCTCTTTTTTAGGAGCTTCCAACAGGAGAATTGTCTTTTGTAAATCTATTATTCTACCCTCTTTTTCTTGTAAAAGCAACTCTTTATTTTTTAATTCTTGTTCAAATAAAGCAAGTTTTGTCTTTAATGAGTTTACATCTTCTTGCCTCTGCCATATTTCGGCTATGTCATACTTTTGCCTCTGTGGTTTCTTGATATCTTTTAGAGGTTCGTATATAGAAAATAAGTAATTAACTTCTATTAATACTTTATTCCCTTTTTTTTGTAAGTATGGTACAGATTCAGAGTTAGCGAACAATCTTCTTATTGTCCTCTCGCTTTTTCCTGTTTTTTTTACAGCTTCTTTTACATCTATGTAATTCATAATAACAAAAGTTTGAAACTATGACAAAAGTATGTCAAAATATATAGATGACATACTTTTGTCACCCTACTTTTTCATGTGTTTTTGTTCAAAAATCTGCTCAGCTTTGTGTTTCAATGAACCAATAAGATATGCTTTTAGATTTTTGATTTCATATAGTACAGATTGAGCTTTTAATTCGACCAAGAAATCCAATAATTCTTCTTCGGACAGATGGTTGTACAAGCTTTCAAATAAGCTAAGATTGTTGTTTAATTCCTTATTAGTAAAATCGTAATTATATTTTAAATAATCTTCTATGTTTTTAGGGATAAACCAACGATTTGACATTTGTTTCATTGTTTTTTGTTTCTTCAATGATTCATCTTCAAATTGTGGTTGATGAATCGGAATAAAACGAATGCCTGTAATTTTACGACCTGTTTTTATTGTTTCATAATGAAAAGTATAAGGACTACATTTATCAAGTTCTTTTTTTGCAGGTTCGATAACTTTTTGAATAAAACCACCCGTTAACTTGTATTTATCAGCAATATTAAATATATCTTTTAATTTATCTATTGAATAATTAATAGGAGTTTTCTGATTAGATAATAATTCGTAAAAACGCATAGTATATACACTTTCAAATTCCATAGCTACTTTAAGTTCATACTTTTTAAAGCCTTTTGAAAAATCTAAAAATGCTTCTACTATTTTTGGATTTATTCTGAAAGTAGCAATCTCTGTATTTTTCTTAATTTTAGGCTCTGAAATTACTGAAATTAACTCCCAATCATTTTCATCTTCATACTCAAAGAATTTTTTAGCTAAATTTCTTAAAGCTGATTTTATTCGAATATGGTTAGTATCTGTTTCGTTTTGTAAAAATAATTTAATAGGCATACTAACAATGCTAGTATTTTGATTGTCTTGTTCAATAACTATTTTGTCTTTTAATTTTTGATTTTGTATTAATCCTTGAAAAAGCTCTACAAGACGATAAAGAATACGTTTCTCGTAAACAGAATAATCATATTTAGCAGTCGTTAAGATGTAAGACTGTAATACTTCTTTATTATTAATTTTAGACATAAGTTATAGTATTGAAAAGTAAATTTATATAAATACTATAACTTACACAAATATAAGTTATAGTATTTATTCAAAAAGTTATAGTTAACCATTTTCTATTTATTCAAAAAGTTATAGTTGTTTATTCAAAAAGTTATAGTTAGACTTTTTAATACCCTTGCAATATATATGATATATAAATATATATCCGTTTTTTGTCGAAAGTCGATAAGTAATGTTAGATAAGCTATGTTTAATTAATACAAAAACATGGTAATTTTTTAGTTTTTAAGGGTGTGATTTTCTTCAAAAAATCACTTTTGGGAGCTTGCGTGAAATGCACTGTTTTCGTTAGAGTGGAAAAACAAAAACAAATTGACGTGACTTTTTTATGCGCACCAGGGGGGGGGCGGATTTTTTATTTTTGATAAATTTATCTAATTTAATTAACTGATTTTTAATTCATTAATGTATTTTTGTTGCTCAAATTTAATGTTTAACCATAAATTTGAAAGCGAAACGATTTTAAAACGGCTTCTTTTGAGGTCGTTTTTTTTGCGTTTTAAGACATTTTATTTTTAATCATTAGGAAATTATAGCAAAAAGTATTTAAAGCTATTTAAAGCTAAATATTAACTATCCACAAGCTTATTCACTCCTTAATTTGAGTTAAAAACAAGTGGCTTTTTAATTATTAGATAAAATAACAATGAAGAATTACCAAAGTAAAACAAATCAAAAGAAAACAAAGGTAAGTTTCGCACCATTAAATTTTAGCATAAAGCCGTTTCACTTTTTATATAAAATTTAGTGATGCTGCACTTGTTGAAATGGCTTTCTTTTTTTTCGTTTTTTCTTTTCTAAAATGGTTTTTTTTAAGCTAAATTTTCTTAAAAAATATCTTAAAATTTCAATTAGATGCAAGATATGGATTTGTGTAGACACTCAAATCACAATATTGCCTTTTCAGAAAAAAGGAAAGTAAAAATCGGAACTCTTTTTTACGTGAAATTTGATAGTAATTGTGAGTAGCGAGAGGGAACTCCACACGATGGAGTTATAATATTGGTTATCATTGATTTAGTATTTTTAAAAAAATTAAATGTATGTTTTTTGTACATACATTTTAGTTTTTTTTCTTATATATGATTGCTAATCAATTTTTTATGTGTGTAATTATCTACATACATTTTGATATTTACTAATTTTGGAGAAAATTATATACAGAGAAAAATCGATCAAAATTGAGTATTCCGAATGAAAGTAGGAATAGCAAGCAGTAATCACGGAGACCGAGATTGGTTTTTATATTCCTATGATTTACAAATTGTTATAAATAATAATACATACTTTATAAATTAAAAAGTATGTATTATAAGTGTAACTTGTTGATATATAATGTTGTTAACTTACTCTCTAAAAGTATGTTTTTCAAAATAAGCAAGTAGTATAAAATGCATCGTTTTATTAATTTTTATACTAAAATCAGAAAATAGCAAGGTGTGTTTTTTGTTGCAAAAAACTTAGGATAATGACATGAAAAAACCTCCAAATGGAGGTTTATATTTTACATAAAAGGTGTTATAGCTTTTACTGAACCGAAGTTGTACGCTGTCTTTTATTCTTTACATAAATTTTCTCTAAGGATTTGTCCAATCCAACTTATACTAGCTACAATTTCAAAATCTGTAATTTCTAAACGATCTGCTAATATTTCATTATCTGATGGAATATATTTATCTCCATAATATTTTTCATCACCAACTTTAATATTGGGTTTTGTTACTCTGATTTCCATTAAGCCATATGATACAAATTCAGAACCACCATTGTCTAATTCCAATTCTTCAACATCATTTTCTATGAAAAACATTAAATCAGGCAACGGAGTTTTTTCAATAATATTTGTTCCTGTAATGAATTGGTCATAATCAATTTTTTTCTCTAAAAATGATTTAAAAAGTAAACCAGTAAGTGATGCTTTGTCTGTGTCTTCACACTTGTCAATAATAAATAATAATTTTTCGCCAACTTTTGTTCTATACTTTAAATCTTCTTCTATTTTATTAATTTGTTCTTCTATTTTATTTTCAGAAATTGATTTTAGTTCATATAAAAATGTAAGAATTTTTTTAAGAAATAGCTTATCCTTGATATTGGTTACTGTATTAAAAGTTCCTATAATTGTTGAAAGTAGTGGGACATCTTTTAGTAATCCTTCAGCAATATTTGAATCAATTACCACTTCAGTTAAGTCTTTGGTAACAGCTTGAAATTCTTTATCTTTTATGACTTGAATAAGATTTGTACCGAGTGAACTCATTTAATAATTTAGTTTTAGTAAGGTTGCGTACAACGGGAAACGCATTGGCGAAGTGGCGGATAAATTGAACCGAAAGTTCAATTTAGCAGTGACGTAGCCGATGTGTTTCCACAGAAGCTAAATTATTAAAAAAAAGCTGAATGTGGGACACATTCGGCGGAATAAAAAGCACAAAAGTTGAATTTTGAACTTAACCCGCCATTTTGCCAATGCGATGTTGAACTGAACAAGGGAAATGAGCGGTATCCTGCCAGACAGGATACCGACATTCACGAGGTTTCGATGGTTAGTGCGCCGCATCGGAGCGGGCCTGCTACCAGTCGTCGGTTAGACGACTGGCGACTT